>JAXDKI010000319.1:0-17032 GCA_034667245.1 Thermomicrobiales bacterium
CGCGACGCGGAGAAAACGCACCCGGCCGGTGTGCGGGGCGGCGAAGATCTCTTCGACTTCCCCGATCTCGATGCCGTTCGAATCGACAACCCGGCGTCCGCGCGTTCGGCTGAGGGGGTCGTCCCCGTCTCCGGGGGCCTTCCACGGGCTGGCCGATCGGGTTGGATGTGTCCTCGGTCGATGTACCATCCGAAACCTCATCTCCTTATGCCTGCGGCGCGTGCCCATCCCCGTGGCCCGACTGCGCGCCGGCAGCCCAGGCTGAGGCATCGCTCGGTGTGACCGGCTGCCAGGACGCGTCGCCGGTGCGATCCTGCCGGTCAGCCGTCGCTGGCTCCGTGGTCGGCGCCTGCGATTTCACGGCCCTGCCCGGTTCGAGACTTGCCCAGGAACGAGCGGTGGCGAGATCGGACCGGATCGACAGAAAGCGGAAGGCTTCGCTGACGTCGGCGAGGGTAAGCAACCCCATCAGGCGGCCCGCTTGGTCGACAACCGGAAGGGCGCGGACGCCGGCTTCGGCCAGCCGCTGCTGCGCATTGACGAGTGTCTCCGCCGGTATTACCCGCGGGAAGTCGCGGCGCATCACCGAGTCGACCGTCGCGTCAGGACGGTCGCGCAGTCCTCTGAGCAGGTCCTCGGCGGTGAGCAGACCGACGACGCGCCCATCTCGGTCCACGACCGGGAAATCGGCCTGCGTGGTGCTGAGTGTGATCTCGATCGCGCGCGACAATGGGTCGGACGGCGTCAGGACACGCGGTTGGCGCGTCATCGCGTCGCCAACGGTGACGCGACCGAGCACACGCCGGACGGCGACCTGCTGCCCCTCTGCCCCGGCGCCCAACCAGACGAAGGCGGCGATCACGATCAGGAAGAAGTCGCCGGTCGCGAAGCCGGCGAGTCCGAAGACGAGCGCCAATCCTTGACCGAGGCCGACGGCAATCTGCGTCGCCCGGCGGTAGTCCATCCGCAGCGCCAGCAACGCGCGCAGGATCCGGCCGCCGTCCATTGGGAAGGCCGGGATGGCGTTGAAGGCCACGAGCCAGATGTTGGCCGCGGTCAGATAAGCCCAGAGACCACTCCACTCGGCGTCGCGCATCGAGTCGACGAGGTTGCCGGGCGTGACCAGCGACGTGGCCTGAAGAACGGCGCCGATGGCGATCAGGACGGCGGCGATGGCGACGTTGACGGCCGGCCCTGCCGCCGCGATCGCGAGTTCCTGCTTCGGGTTGTCGGGCACTTCGATCCGTGCGACGCCACCGATCGGGAGGAGGGTGATGTCCTCGACTCTGATGCCATAGCGCTGGGCGGTCAACGCGTGACCGAGCTCATGCAGGGTGACGCAGCCGAAGAGGAGCAGCGTGGCGACGATCCCGAAGAGGGCACCTCGCCCTCCCTCGTCGACGCGGGACCACCAGTAGTAGGCGGCCCAGACCAGGATGAGGGCGAACGTCGCGTGGACGCGGATGTCGATCCCTCTGACGCGCAAGACCCTGAATGACCAGCCCATGGTGTCGTCCCTCTTCGCTGTCCCGCTCGGCGCGGTGGCGGTTTCATTGCGTCTCGGCTCAGCGCGGCCGGACTTCGATCTTGTTGACGACCTGGGTTACGCCCGGCGCCCGCCAGGCGGCCTGTTCGGCGGCTTCGCGCTCTGCCCAGGAATGGACGACGCCGGTGAGGATGACGCGTCCGCCCTCCACGATGACCTTGATCTGCTCGGCGTCGACCTCGGCACTACGCAGGAGCGCGCGCTCGATGCCGCTCTTGATCTCCGCCTCGGTCACGTTGCCGCGGGGTTTGACGACGATCTCGTTCGTCACGTCGACGACGCCATCGACCCTGCGGGCGGTCCGTTCGGCTTCCTCCCGCTCGAACTGCCAATCGACGTCGCCTTCGAGGGTGACCCGACCGAGCTCGACGGCGACCTTGATCCGGCCTTTCGGCACGAGGACGTTGGAGTCGAGCGCCTCGCTGACCGCTTTCGCGATGCTGGTGTCGGTCCGGTCATGGGTCGGCACGACGAGCCTGACGGCGATGTCGTTGGCGACCGCGCGGACGCCGCCGACGCGCAGGGCCGCGCGCTCGGCCGCGAGTTTTTTGGCGTAGCTATCGACGGTGCCGGAAAGGGTCACGACGGCGTCTTCGACCAGGACGGCGATGTCGTCGGCACGGCCCACCTCCGGATCCCATTCGAGTTCGGCCAGCACGCTTTCGAGGATCTCCGCGTCTGTTCTGGTTGCGACGGCCATCTCGGTGCTCTCCTGATTCCATCATGCCGGTGCGATTCCCGGTGATTCGTAGGGGCAGCCCTTACGACGAATGTGCAGACGCGTCTCGATTCGCCTGCTTGTTGTCGTCTTCCTCGCGAGCGCGAACGAGGAGCAGCGGGACCGGCGAGCGGCGCATCACGCCCTCGGCGACGCTCCCCAGGAACCAACGCAGGAGCCCGGTACGGCCGTGGGTCGTCAGCGCCAGCAGGTCTTCCGGCCGCACCGACGCGACGATCTCGTCCACAACTGGACCGCTTCGGATCTCGAAGGTCACGCGGAGACCGCGGACGTCGAGGTGCTGCCGGAGCGATTCGAGATATTCACCGGCGGCGGTCTGTTCCGCTTCGATCGCCACGAGCACCGCGGTGAGACCGCCGGGCGAACCGGCCCAAGTCGGATCGACGAGACTGAACGCGCTGGGATCAACGACACGTACGAGGTGGATCGGGACATTCAGGACGCGCGCCAGCGTCTCAACATGGGGTAGCACCTGCTCCGCCACTCTACTGCCATCGAGCGCGACCACGATGCGGTCGTAGACGGTGTTGTCCCTTTCGCGCGCGACGCCGGGTTGCTCTGCCACGCTACGCTCCTCGTCCCGCTTCCTGGGAAGGCTGTGGCTGTGACTGTGGCTGCGGCTGCGGCTGCGGCTGGGGTCGCCCCGGGGAGCGGCGACCATAGGGGGCGGGCACGAACTCGACCGATGGACGTCGCTGCGAGGGATCGCGGTAGAGTTCCATCAAGTCGTAGATCTCGGCCGGGAGCTCGTCGCGAATCGGGAGACCGAGACTGCGCGCCTCGGTCACGCCGATCGGATAGTCGTGGGTCCACCGGCCGGTGCTCAGCGTTTCGGCGAGGTTCTCCGCGCGGTCCGCGGTCGCCCCGTTGGCGAGGAGGATCTCCCGCACCGTTGCCTTCACCTGCGAGATCGCCTTCCGTCCCACGTCGGCAAGGATCAGCGTCTCGTCGTGGATGCGGGAGATCGGCTTGGTCTCGGCGACCTTGACGATCGAAGCGGCCGGCCACTCGCCGAGTTGGGGATCGACCGGTCCCAGGACGGCGTTCGGCTCCATGATGATTTCGTCGGCCGCCAGCGCCAGAAGCGTCCCGCCCGACATCGCGTAGTGCGGAACCAGGACGCGCACCGGTGCTTGGTGCCGAATCAGCGCGCGGGCGATCTGCTCGGCGGCGAGGACGAGACCACCGGGGGTGTGCAGGATGAGGTCGATCGGCGTGTCGGACGGGGTGAGGCGGATGGCTCGGAGGACCTGTTCGGAGTCCTCGATGTCGATGTAGCGGGCGACCGGGATGCCGAGGAGCCGGATCGATTCCTGCCGGTGGATGAGCGCGATCGCGCGCGAGCCGCGCTGCTTTTCGATGCGCCGGAACAAGCGCATGCGTTGCGCCTCCAACCACCGCTGCTGGATCACAGGGGTGAGACTGGAGAAGATGAAGAAGAGCCAGAGCAGGTTCAGCAGGTCCATCGTCTGACCACTCCCTCTTGATGTGGCGGTCGCCGCTCGCCAGGAATTCCTCGACTATTCGCCGTAGGCACCTTCGCCGACGTACTCCTCGCCGGGGCGCTGCCATCCGAGCGGTATCTCGGTGCTCATCGCCGGCGGCTCTCCGAGGTACTCTTGTCTGGCGCGTGTTTCGGTGACGGCGCGTCTCTGCCTAATGAACGCCGCGTCGGCACCGGCCCAGCCGGAGCGCGCCAGCAGTTCGCCGGGCAAGAGATCGAGCGCGAGGGCGATCCGCCGGAGCCGTTGCGGACGCGGCAGCGAGATCCGGTCTCGCTCGAGCCGCGACACTTCCGCTTGCCGAACGCCGTCCCCGATGCGCTCGGCCAGCTCTTCCTGCGTCAGTCCGAGTGCCAGACGCCGCTCCTTGATCACCGTGCCGAGGGTGTTGCGTCCTGTTCCAGCCATTGCATTTCCCTGTGATCGCGCGGCATCCCTTCCGCGCCTCCTCATGACCGACCGGCCAGGGCCACCGATTCCGCCCCCTGGATCGCCGCTGTTTCCGCCGGGTCGGCGTCCTGCTGTCCCTGGCCGCCGACAAGGCTCTGCACCTCGCTCCGATCAATCTTCGGCAGCGTGATAGTCATGACGTCGTCCTCGTACGAGGTGGTCGCGGCATCGACGGCGACCGCCGTCGCCAGGGTGAGGCTGCGCTCGAAGGAGCCGAAGTGCTGCGCCCGGAGGATCCAGCGCCCGCCGTCGTCTTCCTCCTGCCACTCATCGCGCAAGTCGCCGGCGACGGTGACGGTGTTGCCAAATCCGCTGACGTTGAGCCCGGCCGGGTCGACGCCCTCCAGGCGCATCTGCACGAGGTAGGTGTCGGGCGTTTCTTGGACGTCAACCGACTTCCGTTGTTGGCGCGAACCGCTCATTCAGCCCCCTGTCATGTACCGGGCCACTTCCTCACATCGGGCGGACTTCAATCTTGTTGACCACTTCGGTGACTCCCGGTGCGCGCCAGGCCGCACGTTCGGCCTCTGCCCGCTCGGCCCACGAGCGAACCGTCCCTCTCAGCGTGACGCGGCCGCCGTCCGCGTCGACCTTGATCCGGGAGGCGTCGATCTCGGCACTGCGGACGAGCGCACGCTCGATGCTTGATTTGATCTCGGCTTCGCGGGCCGGCTCATCTCGGGGCTTGACTACGACCAGGTTCGTGACGCCGGTCACCCCCTTGACTTTGCGGGCGACGTTTTCCGCCTCCTCCCGCTCGAACCGCCAGTCGACGTCACCCTCGAGGGTGACCCAACCGTTCTTGACGGTGACCTTGATCCGGTCGGTGGGGATCAGGATGTTGGCTTCGAAGGCGTCGGCAACGTCCCTGGCGATGTCGGTGTCGGTGCGGACGCTGGCGGTCTTGACGACGATGTCGTTGGCGACGGCGCGGACACCGTCGACACGCAGTGCCGCCCGCTCGGCGGCCCATTTCTTCCAATAGGATTCGACCGTCCCGGTGAGGGTGACAACGCCGTCGTCGACCTCAACGCCGATCTCGGTCGGTTCGACCTCGGGGTCCCATTTCAGCTCTTCCAGCACGTCCCGCTGGATGTCCAGATCCGATCTGACTGTGACGGCCATCTCCATCTCCTCCTCACTCCGCGTGGTTGCGGTTGTCCTGATGCGGTCGCGGAGTTGCGATCCGCTCAACGGGCCGAACGTCGTTCTCATTCGCAGACGGGGGAGATTGCTTGATCGTGATCTGATCGACGACCTCCCTGACCCCGACCACCTCGCGGACGGTATTGACGGCGGCCTGGCGCTGGTAGTCCCGATCGACTTCGCCCTGGAGCGTCACCCTGCCGTTGTCGACGGCGACCGCGATTCGATCGGCCGGGACGACGCTATTGCTGGCGAGCGCGTCCGCGACTGCCTTGGCGACATCGGCGTCGGTGCGGGTGGTTACCCCCTTGACGAGGATGTCGTTGGCGACGGCGCGGACGCCCTTGACCCGGAGGGCGGCCCGCTCGGCCGCGGCGCGCTTCAGATCGCTTTCGACCCAGCCAGACAGAGTCACGACGCCGTCGTCGACCTCGACGCCAACCTCGGTCGCGTCAACCTCAGGGTCTCGGTCGAGTTCGGAGAGCACGTCCCGTAGGATGTCGGCATCGGCCCTGACTGCGATGGCCATCTCGATGTTCTCTCAATCCGGTTCCGGCTCCGCCGTGCGGAGCATTCCTTTGGCGACCGCGAGCCAGACCGCGGCGTGGTCGAATGTCTCGACGGCGTCGTAGGGGACCGCGTACGCCGTGGGGTTCAGGAGTCCGTCCTCGACGACAAAATGGGTCGACCGGGCGTCGGCGACGTCGCCGACGCGAACGCCGCGTACGTCGCGCACCTCCGCACCGAGCGTGAACCGCCACCTCTCCGCTCTGTGTTCATCCAATGCCCTCACGCATGCTCCTCTGGCGCCTAACCCGTCATCGCGCACCGATTTCCAGACCGGTCCCTCCACCCATCACCGGACGCGGCATGAGCGGGACGCCCGTTGCCTCTCCGTGCGGCCGTGGTACGGCGTTGCTACCGACGTGAGGGCGGAGACATTCGCGGACGCTACCCAGGAATTCATCGAGATCGAATGGCTTGGCAACCAGGCCGCACCCCGTCACCGGCAACTGCATCAACTCCGTTGTGGTGAGGGGGACGTGAGCGGTACAGATCAGGACCGGGATCGCGGCGGTGTCCGGCCGTGCCTGGAGCTGGGCCAGGCAGATCCGGCCGGCATCCCGCTCCGAACCGAGGACGAGGTCGAGGATGATCAGGTCCGGAGCGAGGGCGGAGACCACCGCCGGGTCGTGCGGGGCGGCGGCCCACATAGTCGTTCGGTAACCCTCATCGCCGAGGAGCTCGGCGTAGACGGTGCGGATCGCTTCGTCGTCCTCGATCACCAGCACATGCCTGGTCGCGCGATCGGTCGCGCGTGAGTGCTCGACCCCTGATGGCCCAGGCGGCGTCGCACCGTCTGAGACGTAGGGGAGAATCGGCGGCGGTCGGACGATGATGGCAAGGTTGGACGACACCGGTGGGTGGGGAATGCGGGGGATGCCGACCACGTGGAAGCTCCTTCTCTTTGGCGGGCGCGGGGTCAACATCGAGTTAGAGCTCCGGGGTGGGTCGACCGGCGTCGAGTGCGAAGCGCAGCACCGCGGCCACACCGCCCAAGCGGTCGAGTTCCTGCGCGGCCTCGGCCCGCGGCTTGGGATCGTCCGCGTCCGGAACGTGGACCAGTTCCTCTCGGGTGATGGGAACCGCGCTCCAGACCAATTCGACATCGGCATCGGACTGGATCGCGAGGCGGACAAATTCGTCTTCGAGGGCCGTCGCGACGAGGTTGGCCGGATTGCCACCGGCCGGGTGTTCTTGTGGAACTTCGCCGACGCCGTAGAGCGGCAGGGTGTAGTCGGCCCAACCCGGCTGCGAGAAGTCGTCGTTCATGACGAGGGTCTGGACCTGGCGGGTCTCGAGGGCGGTCAGCGTGTCCTCCGGTCCGGTGACGCCCTTACCGCCCGCGGCGGCGCCGTCGCGGGCGGCGGCGACCGCCTCGAGCTCGCGCCGCCGCTCTTCCTGCAGGACGACGGGTTCTGCCTCGTCGATGACCTGGGTGAGGTAGGCCTCGACGGAGACTTGGATGCGGACAATGATCTTCTTCGCGACCGACTCGTGAAACTCGTCCTTGAGGGCGCTGAACATCGGCTCGTCGGCGGCGATGATCAGGTACTCGATCTCCTGGCTGTACTCCTCGAAGGCGCGGCGCGTCTCCTCGGCAACCGCCTTGGCGAAATGCTCGACGCGTTCATCGGCGCGCGTCTGGTAACGACGCTGCGACCAGCCGCCCTGCTGCTGATGGACCGGATACTTGTCACCCTCGAGCTCGACGGCCCGTTCCCAGGTCAGTCGCTCGATCAGCCAGAGATGGGCCTCATCCTGGTCGGCGACGAGGACGGCGTACGACGGATAGTCCTCGGCGGCGTGGACGAGCGGGCGCAGCGACGGGATCGGACCGGCCACGGCGCCGGTGGCAACCGGCACGTCGAGGGGGACCGGTGAGAAGATGCCCTCGTGATGACAGGCGATGACGACGACCCCGTGCGCCGCTGGATCGAGGTCCTCGTCGAGGTAGGTCTTGAGGCGGTCGCAGTCGGCCTTCAGGCTCTCGAATGCCGGACCGTGGGGGCCGTAACGGTCGAGCAGTTCGACGAGTTGGCGCTCGACCTCTTGACGAGAGGGCCGGCGGCTGATGCCGTGACGGTGGCGAAATTTGGCCGCGCGCCGTTGGGATCGCTTCGGCGGGGGCGGCGGGATCTGCCCCGGCTCGTCGCCCTGCGGGCGCCAGTCGAGGCAGACGGTCAGGTACGGCGCCTCGAGGGAAGGCGGCAGGGCGGCGAGCCGTGCCAGCGTCGCCGGCAGATCGAGGGCGAGTGGGATTTCGTGGGTGAGGGTGCGGACCCGTTCGACGGGATCAATCGCCATCGTCGGTCTTCCTCCAGGCGAGTGCGTCGTGGCCGGTCATCGCCGCCGAGGGTGTCGGTGCGGGGGTCAGTGCGGCGGTTGGAACGGCGACCGGCCACGAACGCCTCACCGTGCGGGCACGGCTCGCTCGACCGCGGCTAGGAGGGTCGCGAGATCCCAGGGCTCGTCATGACGGCGACCGTTGATGAAGAAGGTCGGCGTGCCGTTAACCCCACTCCAAATGCCGCTCCGGAAGTCCTCCCGGACACGGCCGGCATACCTTCCGTTGGCCAGGTCGACGACGAAGCGATCCACGTCCAGCCCCAGCATCTCGGCATAGCCGACGAGGTGAACGTCACCGAGCGCGTCCTGGTGCTCGAACAGCGTGTCGTGCATCTCCCAGAACTTCCCCTGCGCCCCAGCGGCTTCCGCCGCCTCCGCCGCCCGCTCGGCGTGCGGATGGATCTGGGTCAGCGGAAAGTGGCGAAAGACGAAGCGCAGTTCGTCGCCCATACGGCGCATCACTTCCTTGACGATCGGATGGGCCATTCCGCAGTACGGGCATTCGTAGTCGCCGTATTCGGCGAGGGTGACGGCGGCGGTGGCGGGGCCGAGGATGTGATCGTCGGCGGTGACGGGTGGGGTCAAGGTTGCGGTTTCGACGCCGATCATCGGACGGCCTCCTGTTTCTGCGGGAGCGCCGCCAGGGCGCGGAGGATGCCGTCCGCTCCCGGATTGACGCCGATCGGCGAGACGTAACTCCAGCGGATGATCCCTTCCTCGTCGAGGACGAACAGCGCCCGCTCGCAGACTCCTTCCTGGTTCCGGTAGACCCCATACTCCCGTGCCACCTCACCTTTCGGCTCAAAGTCGGCCAGGAGCGGGAACTTGAGGTTGCGGGCATCGCGGTAGGCGTTGTGGCACCACTTGCCATCGACCGAGATGCCGAGCAACTGGGCGTTGAACTCCTGGAACTCGGGGAGGATCTCGTTGTAGAGCGCCAGTTGGTCGCCGCAGACCGGACTCCAGTCGGCGGGGTAAAAGACGAGGGCGACCGGCTGACCCAGAAAGTCGCTCCGGGAGAGGGTCTGGTCCGGGGTCGAAAAGAGGGTAAAATCGGGCCCCGGTGTGCCGGGTTGAAGCGCCGACGCCTTTGCACGTGTTCCGGTGTGGCCATGGCTGTAGGTGCCGTCGTCGGGCACCGCCCGGTTCTGGGCCTGTGTCTTGTCCTGACCGTTGCTCGAACGTTCCATACGTCCTTCTCCGCCCTGCAATCGATCGTCCGGATACCAAGCGACGCGCGGCTGACCGCGCCTGTCGGGCCGAATCTCGTCCCCGGTGAACAGCTACTCCCCTCGGTCACGACACTGTCCGCAATGGTGGTCCGTCGTGACCATGATCGGCGGCGACACAACCTCGGACACCGCCAACAGGGCTGATTGCGCCGACACTCTTGCGGAGGAGTGACTCCCCTCCGATGGGAGGAGACGCATGGGCGGTGCTTAGACGCCGCCCACATCGCGCGCCGCCGACATCGCCGCGACGGCACCATCGGCGGCGGCGGTGACGAGCTGCCGGTGTGCGCCGAACCTGATCTCACCGGCCGCGTAGACGTGTGACCGGCTGGTTTGCATCTGTGAGTTGGTACGAATGTAGCCGGTCGGGTCGAGCACGACCTGCCCCCGGACGAGCCCGGTGTTCGGCACGTGACCGCGGCAGACGAAGACACCGTCGACAGGTACCGCTTCGACGTTCACCGTCGCCGTGTCGCGCAGCATCACGTCGGTCACCCGGTCGTCACCCGCGATCGAATCGACAACGCGATTCGGGCAGACGGTGATCCTGGGGTTGGCCGGCAGGAGACTTTGCAGTGCCTGGTGTACGCAGAGCCGGTCCCGATCCTGGACGAGTACCACCCGTGCCGACGCACGGGCGAGGAACGCCGCTTCCTGGACGGCAGCGTCGCCCACGACGGCGATGGTCATACCCATGGAGAGGGCTCCCCGGCTCTGGCCGGCACCGGGAACGTCGTTGTTCCGACACCAGCCTGAGCCGAGTCAGGCATCCTTTCTCCTCTGGCGCCGCTCCTGCAGCTCCGCCAGGAACTCGTCCTGGGGAACGAAGCACGGGTTCTCGTGGAGCACGCCGCCGATTACCACCATCGGGCATCGGGTGAGTCCGTAAGACGTCGATCACCATGTCGCCGCCGAACATCGCGGTCGAGTAGACGCAGATAACCGGGACCCGGTAGTGGGACAGGACGTAGTTCGCCCGTGCCTCGTACTCAATCAGGTCCTCGATGCCCAGATAGTCCAACGCAGCCCAGCCCATGTTGGCAACCAGCCGGGTACGGGGGTAGCCCTTCTGCTGCGCATCTTCCAACCGCTCGTCGAGAAGGTTGAGCATCGCGTGTTGGTCAAAGTGGCCAGGGCGGAGGTGAGCCTCGTGCCACGTCCGGAGCTCGAACTGGCCTTGCCCAATGAGCGTGGACACGGGGATGTGAAGGTGCTCGTAATGGTCGATGTAGTTCTCTCGTTCGGTTCGACGATGTGCAGCGCCTTTTCGCCGCGTTCGATGCCCTCCCGCACGAAGGAATTGAAGATGCGGTGCATCTCCTCGCTACTTTCGACGACGGCGCAGACGTGTCGGTATCGATCCAGGGTGCCTCCGGAGAACCGGATGGGTTCGTCTCGCTGATGTTCCATGTCCATTTTTCCGTTCCCCGGTCCGGGTGAGGCACGCTCCAACGGCCAAAATGCCCTCTTATTCGTCAGTTCCATCGTCGCTGCCCACGAGATACGTCGCCTCCTCCGAAAGGATGAGGCGATCTCATCAATACGGATGGGGTACGGAGTAGCCAGTCCCCTCATGCCCGAACGCGGACCAGGGACCGGCTAGTCGGGGACGGGGATGGCCGCCCGAATGCGAGCGCCGCGACCCGGCACGCTCCTGACCTCGAGTGTTCCGCCAAGGCGCTCGACGCGTTCCCGCATCGATTGCAAACCGAAGTGGCCGGGGTAGTCCGCCTTCGGGTTGAAACCGACTCCGTTGTCTTCGATTGTCAAGACGACCAAGCGTTCACTCGCTTCGAGCCGCACGGCTACCCGCGTGGCGTGGGCGTGTTTGGCAGCGTTGTGCATCGCCTCCTGACCGACGCGGTAGAGCGCTTCCTTGAATTCCATCGGCAGCTCCGGCTCCTCGCCGAGCGCCGCTTCGACCTCCAGGCTATGCCGAACGCGTAGCGCCGCCGCGTGCTTGTGGAGTGCTGCCACCAGGCCCTCTTGCTCCAGCGATTCCGGCCGGAGCTCGAAGATCAAGGCACGCATCTCGGCGATGCCGGCCTGGACGAGAGACAGGACGTAGTCGGTCGGCTCGATCGCCTCCTTGGGGTCGATGTCCAGCCAGTTCCTGGCCGCGGATGCCCCCATCCCGATCCCATAGAGAACCTGAGAGACCGAGTCGTGGAGCTCCCGCGCCAGCCGCTGCCGCTCTTCGAGCGCGGCCTTGCCCTGGGCCTCGGCGAGGAGTCGGGCGTTGTTGACCGCGACCGCGGTCTGGTCCGCAACCGCGCCGAAAAAGGCGACCTCGTCGTCGGTCGGTTCCGATCCATCCGGGTACACACAGGAGAGTGTACCGAGGACTCGGTTGCGATAGAGGAGCGGAAGACAGACGACCGTATCCCAGGCGGCTTCACGCATGAGGGGATGCAATGCCTCGCCGCGCGGATCGGCGAGGATGGTCCGACGAACATCGTGCATGACCACGGTCTGCCGATCCTGCACGGCTCTCGTCACCCACAAGTCCGCGCCGGCCGCCAACGCCGCCTCGAGCGCCGGCCCGAACTGCTCGGGCAAGCTGGCACTGCCGAGGACGCGATATGCGGTACCGTTGGCCACGACGAGTCGCACGCTGCATCCCACCGCCTGACTGCCGGCGATCACGTGGGCTGAGACCGCATCGAGGGCGGCGCGGCTGGGCTCATGCAATCTCAGCGCGGCGGCGATTTGGGCCAGGGCTGCTACCCGCTGCTCCAGCAAGCTCAGCGCCTCGTCTCGCGCATGTAGGGCCCCCCGCGTTTCCTGATGAAGCCGGGCGTTCTCAATTGCCACGGAGGCCAATTGGGCCAATTGGACGAGGATGGCCTCGTCCTCGGCGTCGAACTCACCCTCTTCCTTGTCGGACAGTTGGAGCAGCCCGATGTTGCTGCCGTCGCCGGCCACCAGGGGGGCCGCCAGCCATCCCCGCAGAGGAGGATGATGCTCGGCCGCCCGGCCAAACCCCCGCCAGTCTGGATGCGACTCCAGCTCAGCCTGGGTCAAACGTATCGGCTGATGACGCTCGGAGACGAGCCGGTAGATACCGGACCCATCGGGCGGCTCGTCGTAGTCGCGCCAGGCGGCATACTTGTCGGAGAGGGAGGAAGCCATGACCGAGTTCGCCCAGCTGGCGTCGGCGGTAAAGCCAACGACGGCTTGGTGGGCACCGACCGTGGCGCGAGCCCAATCGACGGTGATCTGAAAGATCTCGTCCACGCTGCCCGCCGAGGCGATCGCAAGGGAGGCGGCGGCCAACCCCCGCAACAGGCGCTCGCGCTTCTGCTCCTCTCGCCGGCGATCGGAGATATCGCGGATCACGGCGAAGTAGACGTCTCCTGTCGGTAAGTCCGCCCGCACCCCCCGGATATCGACGGGGACAATAACCCCGTCCTTGCGGCGCATTTCCAGCTCACCCCGCCACCGGCCGTCCTGCGCGAAGCGCGCGTACTCGGACTCGGTCCATGCGAACTCACGCCCGATGATGTCCGGAACGCGCATCGTCAGGAGATCCTCATAGGAGTACCCGAGCAACTCGATCGCGGCGCGATTCACGTCGTGAAGTCGCCCTTCGGCGTCGGCGACGAGAATCGCGTCGGCTGCCGCATCGAAGAGCGCGCGGTAGCGAGCCGTCGCCACACGTGCCGATGTGTTAGCCACCAACTCGCGGGCCGAGAGCACATCGCGCTGCGCCTCTACCTGTCGCCGCTCGGTGACGTCGTCGACCGTACCGACGTGCCCGAGCAGAACGCCCTCGGCCGACCACAGCGGAGCAGTCCGCACAGAGACCCAGCGCACCAATCCTTGGAGGAAAGCCAATCGGAACTCACTCGTGTAGGTGCGTCCGGCATGTGCGGCAGCCGACCACTCCGCGACCACCCGATCGCGGTCGCCCGGGTGAAGGTTCCGTGCCCAGCCCTCGCCGAGACTCTCCTCTAGGCTGGTGCCGGTCAAACCCTGGTAGCGGGGATTGATATAGGTACACCGCCCTTCGACGTCCGCGAGGAAGAGACCAACCGGCGAGCACTCGCTGAGTGCGCGGAATAGAGCATCGCCGCCGGGCATCGCCGCCTCGGGTCGGGCGGTCACCCCGGTGGCTCCTTGCCCCCGACCGCGGTCACTCCTTCGGCGACCGGGGGGACCAGACCACTCCGCACGGCATGGAGCGCGGCCTGGGTCCGGCTTTCGACCCCGAGTTTGGAGAGGATGTGGCGAACATGGCTCTTGACCGTCGTCTCGCCGATCTCCAACTCGCGGGCGATCTCTTTGTTCGCCATCCCGGTCGCCAGCAGCCGCAGCACCGCGGACTCGCGCTCGGTCAACGGCTCGGGACGCTCCGGACCACGGACCTCACGGAGGAGGAGCGCCGACGCCTCCGGCGACAGCTGCACCTGCCCGGCGGCGGCGGCCTTGATCGCTCGCCGCAACTCCTCGGCATGGACGTCCTTGAGGAGGTAACCGATTGCGCCGGCGCGGACGACATCGACCACACCGCGCTCCTCGACGACGCTGGTCAGGGCCAGCACCTCCACATCCGGGAGATCGCGGCGGATGGCAGCTGTGGCCGCGACGCCGTCCATCTCCGGCATCAGCAGGTCCATGAGCACCAGATCGGGGCGGAGTTGCCGCGCCAATCGGACCGCCTCCGCCCCGTCCACCGCCTCTCCGACCACTTCGAGCTCCGGGTCCAGTTTCAAGAGCAAACGCAATCCTTGGCGGACGACCCGGTGATCGTCGGCGATCAGGATGCGGATCGTCATCCTCGTCCTCCCCTTCTTTCGGACTAGTTGTTCTCCTCCGAAAGGTCGCTCTCCTGATCGCCCCTGATGACGGTGCGCGGCCGGTTGAGGCCGGCGATAACTAGAAATGAGAAATACGGTCCCGTACAGGACGGGTCCGAGGTCTACCGGAGGTCGCCTCCAAAGTGTGACGGGAGAACGGCGTCCGGTTAGATCAGCATGCAAGTCGGGGGCCAGATCAGTCTATACGAACGTAGGGTTTCCGTACCGTGGTACGCTCGCGCCGAATTTCTACTTTGCCAAGCGTACTGTACCATCGCCCTGTGCCTTCAACCAGGGTCCTCATTCTGGCCCGACCGGCCGCCGGCCGGATGCAGAGCCGAGAGGTCGCGGAGGAGGAGCTAGAGGCGGCGATTGCGGACGGGGAAGTCGTCTGGATCGATCTGGCCGATCCGGAATCGACCGTCGCTCCGTTGCTGAGCGATCGCCTCCAGATCGGCTCGCTCACCGTCGAGGACTGTCTCCTTCCCCTGCGAATGCCGAAGCTCGACCACCTCCCTGAGGGAGGTGCATTCGTTGGGGCGTTCGCGATCCACCTGGATGGTGGGCACGAGCCTCGGCTGCGATCGTTCGCCGTCCCGCTCATCATCGGGTCCACGTACCTGGTGACGGTGCGCCGGCACCCGATGCCGGACGACGCGGCACCGATCGAAGCGGCATTGTGCGGTGGGACCGACCTGCCGGAGCAGTCGGGAGCCGCCCTCGCCCACGCCGCGCTGGACGCGCTGATCGACCGCCATCTGCCGGTCATGCTGCGGACGGCGGAAGTCGCCGAGGAACTGGAAGAGGACCTCGATCCCGGCATAAAGAACGAGAGTTTGCTCGCCCTGGAGCGCCTGATCGTGCTGCGCCGGGACCTCCTGGCGTTCCGCCGCCTTGGTGTGGCCCAGCAGGAGGTGGTGCGGCGTTTGGGGCGCGCCTTCCCGACGATGCGGGAGTATTTGGCGGACGTCGCGGACAACCAACGGGAGGCGGTGGAAACCGCCGCCGCCACCTGCGACTACATCGACGGCGCGATCGAGTCCTTCCGCGTTCGCCGCGACATGCGAACGGATGACGGGATCCGACGGCTGACCGTGCTGGCCGCGATCATCGGCCCCCTGACGGTGTTGATCGGTCTCTGGGGGGTCAACTTCCCGAACATCCCCGGGACGGAGCATGAGTGGGGGTGGTCCGTCTTCGTCGGCACGCAAGTGTGCTTCGTCGCGCTCGCCGCCTGGTATGTTCGACGGCGCGGGTTGCTGTGATCGCTGGTGGGCAAGAAGGTGCTACTCCAGTCTCGCATTGATCCGCGTGATAGCATAGAAATCATGGCAGCCACACGAGTTGAAACTGTCGATCCCTTCGCCGAATTGGGAGATAGGGCGGAAGACTTCGAAATGGTGCGTGGCGTGCTCCGCGAAGCGGAGACACTTGGGGGACGTGACGGCGCGATAGCCAGCGATCTCCTCGGGAATGTCGCGAGTGTTGTCACAGGCCACGACTTGGGGCTGGTGTTCATCTCCAATACCCAGTACGAGCTGATTCGCGAACCGCGCACGATCCTGAAGCCCGATGTCTCGTTCATCGCCAACGACCGTCTACCGGACGAGGTCTGGGCCGGCATCGTCCCGATCGCCCCGGATCTCGCGGTTGAGGTCGCCTCGCCGTCGAATCGCCAGGGTTACCCAGCAGCCCCTCTCTTCACATCTACTCGCCCGCCGTCGCGTACTCCAGCAACGTCCGCACGCCGACGCCGGTCGCGCCTTTCGGGGTGTAGGGGCGGCTCTTGTTCGCGCGGTTGCTGCCTGCGATGTCGAGGTGGGCCCAGGGCAAGCCTTCGGCAAAGTGCTCGATGAAGAGGGCGGCGGTGATGGCGCCGCCGGCGCGACCGCCGGTGTTCTTGATGTCGCCGACCTCGCCCTTGATCTGGTCCTTCATCTCCTCGGTCAATGGAAGGCGCCACATCCGCTCGCCGGCTTCGCCGGCGGCGGCGAGGAGGCGGTCGGCCAGGGCATCGTCGTTGCTGAAGAGGGCGACGGTCTCGTCGCCGAGGGCGACGACTTTGGCGCCGGTGAGGGTGGCGAGATCGATCAGCTCCTGGGCGCCCTGGCGGGCGGCGTAGACGAGTCCATCGGCGAGGACGAGGCGACCCTCGGCGTCGGTCGAGAGGATCTCGATCGTAACGCCGTTCATCGCGGTCAGGATGTCGCCGGGACGGAAGGCCTCGCCGGAGATCATGTTCTCGGCGGCGCAGATGACGCCGTGGACGACGTGGCGGACACCGAGCGGACGGAGGGCGGACATGGCGCCAAGAACGGCCGCGCCGCCGGCCATGTCGCCTTTCATCTCCAGCATGCCTTCGTACGGTTTGATCGAGTAGCCGCCGGTGTCGAACGTGATCGCCTTGCCGACGTAGCCGAGCTGGCGGGTGCTCTCGGTCGCCCCTTCCGGGCGGTAGACGAGGTGGATGAGGCGTGGTTCGTTGGCACTGCCGCGACCGACCACCGAGATGGCCCCCATGCCAAGGCGCTCCATCTCGGCCGGGCCGATGACCGTGATCTCGAGACCATGCTCGTCAGCGACGCGGCGGGCGTGCTCGGCAAATCCCTCGGGGTTGAGGACGCTGGCCGGTTCGTTCGAGAGGTCGCGGGCGAGCTCGACGGCAGCCGCGGCCGCTTCGCCGCGGGCGATCGCGCTCTGACCGGTGG
>JAXDKI010000320.1:0-5949 GCA_034667245.1 Thermomicrobiales bacterium
GCCCGGTAGGCGGCGCCCGCGACCTGGCTACCCAACACAGGCTTCGGTCGCGTCGGTGTCGGAATCAATCGCGTGTCGACGATCGCGGCTGACCCGAGACGTGCAGTCGCCGCTTCCCTCTCCGCGATCGCCCCCTCGAGTCCGGAGCGGAAAAGACGGGCAAACGCTTCGGTGTCGCCGTATCGGTCTTGCGGCTGCTTGGCGAGCGCCCAGAGGACGACGTCGTCGATCCAGGTCGGGAGCCCAAGGTCCGCCCGGACCTTTGACGGTGGCGTCGGCTCCTGTTCCAGATGCGCACGGACAACGTCGTTCTTGACCTCGCGACCGTCCGCCCCGGCGAAGGGAGGGGAGCCCGTCAGGAGTTCGTAGAGGACGCAGCCCAGGGCGTAGACGTCGGTCGCGGCTTCGACCGGCTCACCACAGGCTTGCTCCGGCGCCAGATAGGCCGCCGTGCCGAATGCCAGACCGCCGATCATCTCCTGTGGCTGCCCGGCACGTTGGGCGAGCCCGAAGTCGATTAGCTTGACGGTCCGATCGGGCGTGATGATCAGGTTCTGTGGTTTGACGTCGAGATGGACCAGACCCCGCTGATGGAGATGGGCGAGCGCCCCGGCGATCTGGTCCAAGAGATGCGCAGTCGTCTCGATGTCGAACGGTCCGTGCTCCGCGATCTCCTCCTTCAGAGATCGGCCGGGCACGTATTCTAGGACCGCCCAGGGCGCATCGTTGTCTTCATGCAGGTCGAAGACTCGGGCGACGTTGGGGTGCCTCAAGAACGCCATCGTCCGCGCCTCGCGACGGAAGCGCGCGCGCGAGTCAGGATCGCGGCGGTACTCCGGTCGGAGGGTCTTGAGGGCGACGGTTCGTCGGGTTCGCAAATCGCGCCCCCGATATACGACCGCCATCCCCCCCGAGCCGAGCGGATCGTCGAGGTCAATCGCGTAATGCCCGGCCACAACCGTCCGCGATCGACCGTCGGCCGCGAACGTCACAGCGTCTCCGGCCGTCATCTCCTCAGCAATCGTGGCCATCAGCGATGTCTCAGCACAGTAATTCGAGCCCATACCTCGGCGAGGCGACGTTCAATGATGAGACTACTGTACCAGAAGGGCAAGCGAGTCTACGGGAAAAAGTGATCGACGGGCACGCGGAACCCAGGGAGCACATCACCGCCGTCGAGATCATCGCCGGAGCGGTAAACACGAACCCGCCCGTCTGCGTAGAAGGCGATGATCGTCTTGTCCGCAGGGTTGGCTACCCAAACGAGCGGTACGCCGAACTTCAGATATTGTGCAACCTTTTCGACCAGTTCGCCGAAGCCTTGGGACGGGGAGAGCACCTCGACGGCGACATCTGGAGGTATTTCAAAGAAGCCTATCGGATCGGTTGCACTCGGGAGATGCTCCGTCTTGACAAAGACCACATCTGGTGCCAAAAGCGTTGTCGGCGATCTCTCGATGATGAAGCCGGTTTCGGACGTGTAGACATCCCCGGAACCGGTGTCTTGGCCATACCTGTAAAGTTCGCCGGCAAACCGCCCTCCAACCCTGCCATGACGTCCCCCGGCCGCCGCCATCTCGCGCAACTCCCCTCTGACGAGCTCGACGTGCGTGTCCTCCCCCATGTTCCAGACGTCATCCGCCGTCAGTAGTCTCTTTTCCGCAACCATCCCCGGCGGTCTCCTACGAGCAGTCGGCAAGCGAAGTGACTCGTCACAAGGTATCCTAGCACCCGCCAAGTCGAGGCGACCGATCGCGGCGCGCTACCGGGGGGAGGGGAATGCGCGATGGCTGATTCTGCGCCGCCAAACGACTCACTACAACCTGCAGACGCTCTGAACCATCTGGTGACGAGTCGCGAGGGTCACGTCGCGCTCGTCCGGATCAACCGTCCTCACGTTCGCAACGCCTTGAACCAGGCGTTGATGGGCGATCTCGTCGTAACACTGGAGGCCCTCGACTCCGACCTTGAGGTGCGAGTGATCGTTCTCACTGGCGACGAGCGCGCGTTCGCGGCCGGCGCCGACATCACCGAGATGGCGAACGTCTCTGCGGTCGAGATGCACCAGCGGCCGCAACTCGCGCGCTGGGATCGACTGCGAAAGGTTCGCAAACCGATCATCGCGGCGGTCTCTGGCTTTGCCCTTGGCGGCGGGAATGAGCTGGCGATGCTCTGCGACCTCATCGTCGCCGCCGAATCCGCGCGCTTTGGACAACCCGAAATCAACCTCGGCGTCATCCCCGGCGCGGGTGGCACGCAGAGACTGGTGCGGGCGATTGGCAAGGCCCGGGCGATGGAGCTCGTCCTGACCGGCAGGATGATGACCGCGGACGAAGCGTTTGCCGCCGGTCTGATCACCAAGGTCGTCCCGAGTGAGCTCTACCTGATCGAAGCAATGCGCCTCGCCCAGGAGATCGCGACCAAACCACCGCTCGCGGTTCAGTTTGCCAAGGATGCGGTCCTGAAAGCCTACGACACCACCTTGGAGATGGGACTAGAGTACGAGCGACGCTCGTTCAATCTGCTGTTCGGAACGGAAGACCGCCGTGAGGGGATGGCGGCCTTCCTGGAGAAGCGCGTCCCCGCATTCAAAGGCCGCTGAGGGAATGATGACCATTATTGAGCAGACAATCTGGATGGAGCAGGACGGTGCAGTCCTGACCATCACCATCAACCGACCCGATGCACTGAACGCCTTCGACCGCGTCACGACTGAGCGTCTGGCCGCCGCGCTTCGCACCGCCGAGCACGACCCATCCGTCCGCGCGATCGTCCTGACCGGAGCCGGCCGCGCTTTTTCCGCCGGTCAAGACGTCAAGGAGATGGCACGGGAAACCGCGGAGCGGGGACCCCGCGCAATCGGCAATCAGCTGCGTGATCGGTACAACCCGGTGATCGTCCGCCTGCGCGCCCTGGAGAAACCGGTCATCGCCGCCATCAACGGGGTCGCGACGGGAGCTGGCCTTGGTATCGCGCTCGCCTGCGACCTCCGGATCGCGAGCGACCAGGCGTCGTTCGTGCTCTCGCCGGTCGGGATCGGTCTCATCCCCGGCGTCGGCATGACCCGTTTCCTCCCCGCCCTGATCGGTTTGGCCCGCGCCTCAGAGCTCACCTTTACCGGCGAGCGAATCGATGCCTCGCGCGCGTTGGAGATCGGCCTCGTCAATCGCGTCGTCGCCGCCGTCGACCTCGTCGCTGCCGCCCGAGAGATGGCAGCCGGTCTGACCGCATTGCCGACCCGGGCGATCGGCTTGACCAAGCGCGCCTTCAACCACGCCGTCCTACCCGACCTGGTCGCCCATCTCGACTACGAGGCCGGCCTGCAGGAGATCGCTGCCGGCACCGAGGACCATCGCGAAGGGCTGGCCGCCGTGCTCGACAAACGTCGCCCGCTCTTCACGGGCCGATAGGGTACGACCAGAGTCATGCCAAAGTTCCAGACGGCGATCTTCGACCTCGACGGGACGATCGCCGACACGCTTCCGCTCATCTACGAGGCGTTCAACGCCGCCCTTGCGCCGACTGCCGGCCGCCGCCTCAGCGAGCCGGAGATCCGTGCTCTTTTCGGTCCTCCCGACAACTGGGCGATTCGTGACTACGTCGGCGAGGCCGAGTCCGAAGCCGCGTTCGCCCGCTACGTGGGCGTCTATCAACAGGATCACGCACGGTTGGCGGGTCTCCATCCGGGTATGGACGATCTGATCCGTGCCTGCAAAACTGAGGGCATGAACCTGGGCGTCGTCACCGGAAAGAGTCGCAAGACCGCCCTCTTGACCCTCGAGCTCGTGGGCGTTCTCGATCTCTTCGGCGCAATCTATGCCGGCGACGACGTCACCCGTCAGAAACCGGACCCCGAGGCCGTCGTCGCCATCCTCCGGGACCTCAATCACCCCGCCGGGGCGCCCGGCGTGATCGTTGGCGACTCCGCCGCCGACACGCTCGCCGGCCGCGCCGCCGGTCTCACCACCATCGCGGTGACCTGGGGCAGCCCCGACCACCACGACCTCCTGGCCGCCGATCCGGACGTCATCTGCGACTCGGTCGAGGAACTGGCCGCTGCCTTGGGTGTTTAGCAGCGTTCCGAAGCGCCGGTGCTCCATGATCGCCGGATACAAGCCCATCCCTACATCACCGGATGCAACGCGTACACCCATGTCGCATTCGGCGGCACGGTGAGCGTCTCGGATTCCAGCGCGAGCACGCCGTCCTCACCAACGAAGACAACCGGTGCGGGCACACCCCCCAGCAACGTTTCCGGCTGGTACTTGCCGGGTGCGACCGGGCCGGGATCTAGGGAAAGCGTCGGCCAGTCTGCACCCTCATCGCCGAAGTTGAGGATGACCATCACGACGTCATCTCCAGCGATGCGTAGATACGCGCTGACCGAGGATTCGGAGCTGGTGATCGGCACGAAATCCCCATGCCGGAGCGCGGGATGGGAAACATGCAACTGAACGAGGCGGCGGTAGAGGTTGAGCAGCGACGCGGGATCTTGGTTCTGTGACGAGACGTTGACCGACGCCAGATCGTCTTGGAACGTTTCCCAGGGCTGACCCTCGGTGAAACCGCCGCCCGGCTCGGCGCTCCACTGCATCGGTGTGCGAAGTCGCTCGTCCGGCTTATCGCCGCGCATCCCGATCTCTTCGCCGTAGTAGATGAACGGCAGACCTGGCAGCGTCAGCAGTGCAGTTGCCGCGAGTTTCGCCTCGGCCACGTCCCCCGCGAGAACCGTCATGCTGCGAGTCTGGTCGTGATTGGTGAGGAACGTGGCAAACGGCTGTGATGGCTCCCTGGCAAGGGCGTCCTCGACCGTGAAGACGAGCGTGCCACCGTTGCCGCCATCGGCAGCGCTCAGGATCTGTCCGGCGATCTCGAACTGGAAGTACGACGCCAATTGCACCGGGTCGTAGTACGGCTCGAGGACCAGCGACCCTGCGCCGAAAATCTCGCCGACCGTCAACGCCGCCGGGAACTCCGCCTTCACGAAGGCGCCATAGTTCTGGAGCCAGCCGTGCGTCTCCGGCGTGTTCTCTTGAACCTCGCCGTTCTCGATCAGGTGCTTGATCGCGTCGAGCCGGAACCCGTCGGCGCCCTGGCTCAACCAGAACCGCGTGATTCGCCGGGCTTCCTCCGTGACCGCCGGGTTGCGGTAGTTGAGGTCCGGCATTCCCTCCCAGAAGATCCCGTAGTAGTACTCATCGCCGGCGGGCGATGGGTGCCAGACCGGTTGACCCCACGGCCCCAGGTAGCCCGGATTGCTGTCCGTCCAGATATACCAATCCCGATACGGCGACGCGGGATCCCGCAACGCCTCCTGAAACCAGGGGTGGTCCCGGCTGGTGTGGTTGAGCGGCAAATCGAGAATGACGCGTATCCCGCGCCGGTGCGCCTCGGCGAGGAACCCGGTGAAGTCCGCCATCGTCCCGTAGTCGCGTTCGATCGTCTCGTAATCGACCACGTCGTACCCATGGTAGCTGGGTGACTCGAAGATCGGCATCAGCCAGAGGCAGGTCACACCCAGGTCATCGTCGCTCGCCGGGTTGCCGTCGTTGAGATAGTCGAGCCTGGCCGTCAGCCCCTTCAGATCCCCGATGCCGTCCCCATCGCTGTCGAAGAACGAGCGGACGAAGACCTCATAGCAGACAGCGTCGTCCCACCAGGCAGATGTTACGGCGCCTGGACTCGCGGCGGATGTCGCCGTCTTATCTGCGCGGATACGGTCGGGTGAGGCGACCAAGGGCGCCAGTCCGGCCACGAGTAACAGGGCGATCAACGCGACATGCCGGCGGAAGCTCATTCCCTGGCTCCTCTCTGCTGGCCGCCCTTTTCGACCCGGACAACATCGTCCGCGGTCAGGTCGTCGGTCGCACTCGAATCGTAGCCGAGAGCGACCGTGGCCGAATCGCGATTCGGGCTCGCTCGCTCTGCTAGACTTCGACAGCCGACCAG
>JAXDKI010000321.1:0-9845 GCA_034667245.1 Thermomicrobiales bacterium
ACGGAGTGCCGTCCCGTTCAGCCTGCTTGAGCAGGCTTAGTGGGTGAGCGCGGGGACTTCAGCCCCGCGCGACGCCGGCACGACTATCAACGGAGGCAACGGGGCGAACTTAGCCCATGTCTCCTCAAGAGGTCACCGAATGGCGAGCGGACTACGCGTCGAACTGAGCGAGACCACCCTGGCGGCGAACCCCGGCGGTGCGGTCACTACCCGGTGCACGGTCTACAACGCCAGTCTCATCGTCGACGAGTACCGACTCCAGGTCTCCGGCGTTGATGCGTCCTGGGTTGAAATGCCCGCCGGCACCTCGCGGATCTTCCCGGAGGCCTTCGAGACCGTCACGATCTCCTTTAAACCACCCCGCGACGCGAGCGTGGCTGCCGGCGACTACCCGTTCACGATCACCGGCGCCTCGGCGGATAACCCGGCGCTGACCGCCGCCGCGTCCGGAACGCTGACCATCGACCCGTTCGTCGACTTCGGGCTCGACCTCGACTCGCCACGCCAGGTGACCGGCGAGGTCGAAGGTGCTTTCACCCTCCGCCTTACCAACACCGGCAACGCCCGTCTGACGATCGCCCTCGACGCCGCCGAGGAGACGGGGCAGCTCGACTTCACCTTCGCCGAGCAACAGGTCCAGGTCGGCGCCGGCGAGACAAAGCAGGCGGCGGTGACCGCCCGTCCCAAGGCAGACAGTCTTGGTACTGCCGCCGTCTACCAGATCACCCTTGGCGGCACGATCGTGGATGTCACGCCGGCGCAGGCCGTCTCGCCCGATTTGGCGCGGCGCACGACCTTCGCCACGTTCCAGACCGTGCCCGGTGCCCACGAGCCGCCCGTCTTGTCACCCCAGAGCGTCGAGCTGAGCGGACAACACGCCCAGACCGAGCTTGTCCTGCGGAACAAGAGCGCGATCCCCCTCGTGATGACGCTGCAGGCCAGCGACAAAGCGAGTGCTCTCGCCTTCGAGTTCGTCGGCGGCGACCGCGTCACCGTGCCGCCGCAGGATGCGCTTCGGGTACCGATCCGGATTACATGTCTCGACCGAACCCGTCTCGCCGCGCCGCCGTCGCCCACGCTCTACACCGTGGTCGCGACCCCGGTCCAGCCGTCGGGCGATCCGCGCACGGTTCAGGGCGAGTTGACCCTGCCGGGACCGGCCGATTTCCGCCTCCGGCTCGAACCGGAGTTGGTCGAGAGCACGACCGCCGAGCGAGTCCAGCTGACGATCGAGAACGTCTCCGGCCGCCCCGCCACGTTCACCATCGCCGCGACGAGCAAGGACGCCTCGCTGACGGTCGGCGTCGGTGCCGCTCAGGTCGAGGTGCCTGCTCAGGATCGCGTCTCTGTCCCGGTCGAGCTGACGCCGAACGCGGAAGGCATGGCGCCGACCGCGGCGGGCCGGCCGAGCGGCTACAGCGTCCGTGTCGCGCCAGTCGATGCGCCGTCCCATGCCAATGAGGTCAGCGGCCAGTACGTCTTCACGCCTGCCGCGATCACGATGCAACTCAAGCGCAAGGAGATCGAGGCCGTCGCCGAGGCGACGTTCGACGTTGAGATCGAGAACGCCGGTCGTGGTGAGGTCACCGTTGCCCTCTCCGCCTCGGACCGCGCCGGCGCCTGCAGCTACGAGTTTGATCTCCCGCGGGTCCGCATCAACGGCCGCAGTTCGGCGCTCGTCCGGCTGACCGTCACGCCGCCGAAGGAGCACAAACCGGATGCGCGCTGGCAATTTGAGGTTGAGGCAAAACCTGTCACCCCGCCCGGTGCTGCCGTGCGCGACGCCGGCGTCCTGATCTACAGTACGGCAACGCTGACGCTGACGCTCTCCCCGCCGGAACGGCGCGGTCGGCGCCGGCGCGGTTTCGACGTCATCTTGACGAACCCGACGACGATCCCGATGAAGGTGCGCTTGACCGCTGCCGATCGCTCCGGCGGTTTGGGCGTCCAGCTCGGTCGCGACACCGTCGATCTTCCGCCGGCCGGTCGCGGCAGCGTCAAGATCCCGCTCAAGGTCACGCCCTGGAAACGGGCACGGGGCACCGGCGCCGCTGCCCTCGCCTTCAACGTCGCGGCCACGCCGTTCGAGCCCCCGGGCGACGCTGTGACTGCCGAGGGCCGTTATGTCGCGCTCCCGGCTCGGCCGCGATGGATGTACCTCCTTGCACTCGCCCTCGTGTTCTTGGCATTGCTCTTCTCCCCGCTCTACGAGAGGGCTTTCTATGCGGCTGGGTGGGAGAAGAGCTGGCCTCGGACCGCATTCGTCGACGAATCTGGCCGGCAGATTCCGGCCAACAGTCGGAGCGGCAGGCACACCTTCCCCATTGACGTCTCCTGCGTCTTCCACCGCGTCATCGAGGGCGACGCCGGCCGACTCCGCAACCTCTGCTTTGCCCAGGGGCCCAAACCTGAAACGGGCTCAACGGACATTCGTGACCGCGTCCCCGCCCTTAGGACGCCGACACCGGCGCCGTGAGGCGGCCGGGCCGGAGGTAAGCGTCGCGCTGGCGTCCGCGCGCGGTTAGAGGGCGGAGTGGGTCGCCGTTTGGGTAGGGGAGGGCCCTGTGTCCTCCCGCCACGCCGGGTAGCGCGCGTGCCCGAGGTAGTCGCCGCGCTCATCGGCCGCGGGAGCGCACGGGGCGCTTCCCTACACGGACGGATCCGTGCCGGGGAGGGAGCCTCGATGATCGTTCACACCCACCACACCCGCGTCACGTAGGTCGCGCCCTCGGGCAGAGTCGAGCCGGTCACCGCCATCGGCGTTGCCGAGCCAGGGGTGGCGACCCAGAGCGAGGTGGTTGGGCCGCCCGCGTAGAGCGCCAGCATCTCCCCGCCCTGCGACCAGCCGAGCACGTCTGTGATCCCGACGGACACGGGGCCGGGATCGAGCGGCGTCAGCTGGTCCCCGACCAGCAGCCAGACTGCCGTTCCGCCGTCGCCGTGATCGACGATCGCCAACGCCCCGCCGTTTGGCGCCCAGAGCAGCGCGTCGACCGCCGCGTCGAACGGCGTGATCTCCTGTTGCGAGCAGTCCGGGTTAATGGCTACCAGGCGGACCGGCTCGTTCGGCGGCGAGACGAGCGTCCATAGCCGCGGTTCCGCCGGCGACCAGTCGGCCGTGATGACGTTGGCGATGGGACCGCACGGCTCGTTGCCGGCCGCATCGAAGAGGTGGAGTTGCCCGCCGGCCAGCGGATCGCCGTCGAAGGCGGCGATCCAGGCCCCGTCCGCCGACCACTGGGGCGCGGTGCCCCCGGCGGGATCGCCGGCGAAGACCGGCGACGTACCGAGTGGCGTTGCGGCACCGCCCGCGTCCGTGACGTAGAGCAGGGAGGCGTCCGGACCGGAGCGGACCAGGAGGCGGTCGCCGGCCGGGCTCCAGGCGACGAACTGGTCGGGGTCGTTGCCGGTGTTCGGTCCCACGTTCATCATGGCCGGCGCGGCCGGATCGGCCGTGTTGAAGACGTAGGTGTCGGTGTCCCCATCGCCACCGGTCGCCTGGATCGCGACCAGCTGCCCGGTCGGCGCCGGGACGATCGCGTCGACGCGCGCCGGTTGCTGGTCCGCGGCGAAGAGCGTCACCGGGAGTTCGGAGGTGTCGGTCCGGTAGACGTAGACGTTGACTCCGCCGGCTGCCAACTCCGTCGCCACGATCAGCATGTCGGTCCGCCCGGGGAGCCAGGCGATCTGCCTCGGCGTGCCGATGCTGGAGAAATCGACGCCGCCGAACGTCAGGTCGTCGAGCTTGACCCAGACCATGTTCGCGGCCGGGAGTGCCGGGTCGGTGACGAGGAACGCGACCCAGGTGCGGTCGGACGAGAAGACCGGGGCGAACGACTGGTCGAACGGCCGCTCGGGCGAATCGAGGCGGGTCGGTTGCGCGTCGTTCGGGCGCAGCAGCCAGAGCCGGCCCGCGTCGTCCGCGTAGACGACCGGCGACGGCAGCGGCACGCCGGTCGGTTCCTTGACGTTGACGAGCGCCAGCGGCGCGGGGTCGGTCCCGGCGGCGACCGTCACTGTCTGCGGGTCTGTACCACGGTACCCGGGCGGGACCTGTGACTCGGCGACCGTATAGTCGCCCGGCGGCAAGTTCTGGACGAGGATCAGACCCGGCGTGGCGTCCGCGTCGTTTTCGCCGTCGTCGCAGGCGTGAACAGCTTGCGGACCGGCGATGTCGAAGCAGGCGCCGGGGACGGGCTGTCCCTGGTCGTCCTGGACCCCGATCGCGATCGAGCCCGTCTGCGGCGCACTCGGCTGATTGGTGAACCGGACCTCAGCCGGCTGCCCGGCGGCGACCGCCACCGGCTGCTCCGCCGGGTCGACCGGGTCGTGACCGGTGGGCGCCGTCGTTTGCCTCACCTGCCAATCGCCGGCCGCGACCTCGCCGAGCGGCACGGTGCCGTCGCCGTCGTCGTCGCAGTCCTCAATAACGGCCTCGTTCGGGCCGCTCGCCGAGTAGCACGCTCCTGGTATCGGAGCGCCGTCCGGGTTCAGGGTGATGACGGTCAACGTCCCTGTTTGCGGAGCGGCTTGATTGGCAAACGTCAGCGCTGCTTCAGCTCCTGCCGCGACTGTCGTCGTCTGGTCCGCCGCCGCGAGATAGTTTTCGGGAGCGCGCGTCTCCTTGACGGTGTAGTCGCCCGGCGTCAATCCCTCGAAGCGGATCACACCGTCGCCGTCGTCGTCGCAGAGTTCGGCGGCGGCCCCGTCCGCATTGGTCGCCGTGAAGCAGGCCCCGCCGAGCGGCTTGGCCCCGTCAGCCGCGTCGACCTTCGTGATGACCAGCGTTCCGGTAGTGGGCTGCACCGGCCGAACCGGGAATCGGACCTCAACCGGCTGGCCAGCCGTGACGGTGGCCGTCTGCTCCGTGGCCTCCGCCGCTTCGTAGTCGGTCGGCGGGGTCGTGAGCGTGACCGTGTAGTCGCCGGGCGGCAACCCCTCGAATACCGAGGTGCCATCACCGTCGTCGTCACAGGCCTGCAGCGGCGCGCCGTCCGGCATCGTCGTTGCGAAGCAGGAGCCGGGCACAGGATTGCCGTCCGGGTCGAGGGTGAGCACGTTGATCGCACCGGGTGCCGCGGACTCGGCCGCTCCATTCTGAACCGTGACTGGTGCGATCTGGCCGATCTCGACGCGAACCTGCTGGTCCGGCCCGGCGACTCGTCCCTCCGGTGCCTGCGACTCGTGCAGAACGTAGTCACCGGGGACGACGTTCGCGATCACGATCACGCCGATCGTGGCATCGGGACCGACGAGCTCATCGGCGTCGCCGTCCCCGTCGTCGCAGACCTGGTATGGCCCACCCGCTCCACTCAACTCGAAACAGGCGCCGCCGAGCGGCGTTGTCCCATCGGCGTCGACCTTGTCGATCCGCACGGTTCCCGTCGTCGCGACGAGCCGGAAGGTGAGCGTCAACTGCGCGAACCCGTCCGCGTCCACACGGGCGCTGGTGGGCAGTTCCCCGACCGGTTCGTAGCCGCCCGGCGGTTGGGCGGTGACGGCGTAGTCGCCGACCATCACCGCATCGATCTCAATCCTTCCCGGTGTCAGGTCCGCGTCACCATCGCCGTCGTCGCAGGCGTTGTAGGTCGCCGGGCCGGTCAATTGCAGGCAGGCGCCGCCCACGGGCGTTGTCCCGTCTTCTCCAAAGATCGAGGCGATCACGATCCCGACTTGCGGCGGTGTCGCCTCTGTCGTGACCGCGACCTCGCGGATCGTGAGCCTGATCTGGACCACGTCCGAGGTCGGCACGGTGACCGTAGCCGGTGCCTCGGACGTCTCGTACCCCTCCGGCGGCCCGACCGCCAGCGCGTACTCGCCGGCCATGACAGCGTCGATCTCGATCGCCCCGGCGGTCGGATCGAGGTCGCCTTCGCCGTCATCGCAGACCTCATAGGTGGCAGGCCCGGTCAGGGTGAGGCAGACACCGCCGAACGGCGACTCGCCGTCGGACCCGACGATCGACGCCGCGACGACGCCCTCGCCGGCCTCAGTGGTCGGACTGGCCTCAGTGGATGCCGGTTGGTTGGTGATCCGGAGCGCCGTCTCAGTGCCAGACGCGACGGAGACCGCCTCCTCCGTCGGCACGAATCCACTCGGCGGTGTCTCGCGGAGGACGTACTCTCCCGCGGGGACCTCGACACGGATCATGCCTGCCCGATCGTCGCCATCGCCCTCGCCGTTGTCACAGGCATGGGCAGCGGTCTGATCGTTGGCCGCAACGTCGAAGCAGGCACCACCGAGCGGCGCGCCCGCCTGATCGACCTTCTCGATCACAAGCGCGCCCGGCGATGGGATCAGGTGGTTGATCACGTCGCGTGGTATGGACGTCCCGCCCACGACCTCGACCTGCACGTCCGCGGCGGCCGTGTATCCCGGCGGTGGGGTCGTCTCTCGCAGCGTGTAGACGCCCGCCGGCGCCGTCAGCGCGATCACACCGGGATCCCCGCTTCCATCGCCGTCGCCCTGATCACAGGCGGCCGCGACCGTCGTCTCGCCGGCGAGCAAGGCGAAACACGCACCGGGGATGATCGCGTTCTCCATGTTCTCGTGCTTGGTGATGACCAGCATCCCGGCCGCCGCCGGCGATCCGGTGATTTCCGTCGGCTCCGTTGGCTCCGTCGCCGGTGATCCGTTCGAAGGCGGCACCGTGACACCTGATGGCGGCGTCACCCCCGTCTGCGGCGTAACCCCTGTCGGGGTCGTCCCGCCCGAAGGTGGCGTGACACCGGTCGTCCTCGTCCCGCCGGTTGGCGGTGTAACGCCGGCCGGTCTCGTCGCTCCGCCTTGCGTCCGGGGGGTAGGTGCCTTCGTGCCTGGCGCGACGGGCGTTGTGCCAGGGCGAACCGGCGTCCTGGTGCCACCCGGGGGAGCAACGACGGTCCGAGCCGGCGTGGTGACCGGTGACCCCGGGCGAGACCGCGAGGTCGGCGATCCGGCGACGACTGTCGCCTCCGGACTGGCGTCTCCGCCACCCGGGGGTGGTTGCTCGCCTCCGCCCTCTTCGCCGCCCCCGCCCTCCTCGCCGCCACCGGGCGGCTCTTCTTCTGGTGGGGGCGGTGGCTGCGTCGGGGGTGCCTTCGTCACCGCGACGAGTGCGGCGACGGTCGGAGTCGGCTGGACCGCGACGTCCGTGTAGCAGGCGGTCAACACCAAGAGGGTGACCGCGGCCACACCGCCGAACCGGACCAGATGGAGAAGCATCCTGCGGTACGGTTCGGTCTGTAGATTCACCGCGTTGCCCCGACTCCTGCTGTTGCGCGGTCGGTGCCTCGACGCTAACCAGCCTCAACAGTAAGGCACGGACTGCGAGGCCACCGGCCGTGCCGGCGCGATCTCCCCTCTTCCATGCTCAGGAGAAGGGGGTTCAGGGGGTGAGCACCGTGTGCTTACCCCATCAACTCCTCTTCCTCGGGTGCCGCTTCGCGCGCGATCGCCTCCGGCGACTCCACAAGGCGCTGCGCCGACGCGCTCGCTCCGCTGGCGATGGTACTCGCCGCCGCGTCCGCCGCATGCTCGTGCCCGTCGTTCGCCGGGCCGACCGTCATCGGACCGCCGGAGGAGCTCGTCGAGCGCTGCTGGACGACGTGCGCCAGTTCGTGGGCGAGGAGGTTGCTATCGCTCGGGCTGGCATTCCGGCTAAAGAAGATGTCGGTTCCCGTCGTGAACGCCTTCGCGCTGACGCTGCGGTTGAGACTGTCCGCCTCGTCGTCGGTATGGATGCGGACGTCGTCGAAGCGATCGCCGAACGCGGATTCCATGTTCGTCCGCGTCCCGGCATCGAGTGTGGTCCCGCTGCCGCGTTTGGCATCGATTCGCCCCGACAGCTCGCCGCTGATCGGCCCGCCTTCCAACCCCACCTCAGGCGTGGCGTGCGAGGTGTCATGGTCGTGCTTGGCCATGATCTCCTCTTCTTCAGGGGCTCCCTCGCGCTGGGCCAACGTCCGGGCGATGGTGGCGTTGCCGACCTGCCGTTGCAGCTTCACCAGCGGGTGGGGGCCGAGCTCCGCGGCCGAACGGGCCGCGGCATCTGCGGTCCGGCGTCGGACGTGCGTCGCTTTAACGATGTGGTCGACTGGCGCGCGGCTCGTCATGGGGCCCTCCTGTCTGCATCGCGACTGATGCTGTCGGCTACGTCCTACTCAGGCGACGAGGATGCCAGGTTCCTATTGTACCAATCCAGCGCGCGTCGTTCTGTCTGCTTCATTCGTCCTCGTCGTCCTGCTCGGCCGAGGCGGGTTTCACCATGAGACCCCGTGCCAGATCGGGTTCGGCGAGCGCGATCGGGAGCGGTCCCGGAGCCGGCTCGAGTGGTGCCGGGATACGCGCCTCGAAGTCGAGCCAGATTCTTTTGTCCTGACGGCAGTCGTAGAGCCGGCAGACATGCGGGCGTTGGGCGTGAATGGAGCAGGCACGACTCGTCGCATCGCAGTGGGTGCAGTAGCCATCTTCCTTGCGTTTGATCCAATAGGGGTTGCCGTAGTCCCAGTGGGCGACTCCCTCGTCGAGATCCTGGGCGGTCAGGTAGAAGTTGAAGGTGCAGCAGCGGGCGTGGCAGAGGTGAATTCGGGCGTGACAGTCGATCTCCGCCGTCCGCCCATCCGCGTACTTGTCGCCCATGTTCGCCAGCCGCACCCGCGGCTGCGACATCCCCGCCACCTGCTCCTGCGCTTGCGCCCGCGTCTGGTCGAACTCCTCGCCGCTGATGATCCCCTTCCCGACCAGCAGATCCGTCAGCGCCATGATCGCGGCGAGCGCCTCGTTCCCTTGAGTCTGCCCGACCATCATCATGATGTGCGCGAACCGTAGCCCACGCTCCATCTCGAGTTGTTGGTCGTCGAGCATCACGTCGTCGGCCATGTCTAGTTACCCCCGCAGAGTCGTCGGTCGCCGGTCGTCAGTCGTCAGTCGTCAGTCGTCAGCGGTTTCGCGCCGGGGCTGGTCGCGAACTCGGGAGGGCGATCAGCAAATCAGGAACGACGAACGATCCTTCATCTGACGACCGCCGACTACTTCGCGCCGTACACGAACTCCTCGGTGATCTTCACGAAGTAGCGGACGATCGCCTGCTCGTAGGCGGTGACGATCGCGTTCCGGCCCTTGTTGCTGACCATGAACGCGGCGTCCGCGTCGTTCGAGATGAACCCGACTTCGATGATTGCGCCGGGCATCGCGCTGGGAACGACCTGGTCCCGTTGGGCCGGCCCGATCATCAGGTAGTGCTTGAAGCCCCCGTGACCGACATCGGCATCCGCAAAACTGTCGTCGTTCGCTCCGCGTGATGGGGGATTGTACCCCGCGGCCCAGTATTGCTTCCCGAACTCCTCCTCGGCGATCTCGGCGAAGAGTTTGCTCGCGTCGGCATCGTTGCGGACACCGCTGAACCAGGTTTCGTAGCCCGAGGCCTTGGTGTCTTTGAAGTTGTTGATGTGCAGCGAGACGAGGAGCGAGGCGTCTGCGGCGTTGCAGATGTTGATCCGCGCCTGGAGCTCGTCGACCATCTTCGCCCGGAGCGCCAGGACAGGGTCTTTGACGTTCTTGCCGGTCTGCCGGTCGCCGTTGACGTCGCGTCCCTTGGCATTGACGTCGACGTCCTCGGTCCGAGTCATGACGACGGTGAACCCGTGGGCCTCTAGCCGAAGACGGAGAGCGCGCGCCCACAGTAGCGTGTAGACCGCCTCATCCATCGCCGGCGCGGCGTCGTTCCCCTTCCGTTGGGCGCCGCGATCGGATCCGCCGTGGCCGGGATCGAGACAGACGGTCTTGCCGATGAATCGCGGATCGGGCGTCGGCGTCGGCGTCGGCGTGGGGGTCGCCGTCGGCGTCGGTGTCTCGGTCGGGATCGG
>JAXDKI010000322.1:0-2652 GCA_034667245.1 Thermomicrobiales bacterium
CGTGCCCACCCGTCTTTTAAGAGCGTGGTGCAAGACCCACCCAAGCCATGCTTACGGGGGGACTGGCTTCGGTCAGCCCGCCGCGACACGGAGTTCCTCAGCCAGTGATAGCGGCCCAAGGAGCCCCGAAGTCGGCGGTTATGAGCGGCTTGCTCGGACTTCCGCCACTCGCTCCTTCACCGCCGGGGCGATCTCCTCGATGAACATCCGCAGCCGCGGTGCCGTCGGCACGCCCCAGAGCACGAACGTCGAGAAGCCGTGGTCGACCGCCAGATGCGTCAGGACGTTGACCCAGTGGTCCCGCGGTCCGACGATCTGCTGGTCGTCATCGCTCAAGCCCGCCTCGATAACCGGCGCCACATCTCCGCCGATGTTGTAGATCCGCCGGACTGCGGACGGATCCCGCCCGGCCGCGCGGGCCGCCTCGTCGATGATCGCATTCGATTTCGCCGCTTGAGACGGCGGCACGTAGGACATCGACGGAATCCAGCCGTCCGCCAGTTCGCCCGTCAGGCGTAGCGCCCGCGGGCCGATCACCCCCAGCCAGATCCCGATTTCGTGCGCCGGAAGCGGACCCGGTCGCGCGCCGATCGCCTGGTAGATCTCGCCGTTGTGTCGCACCGTCTGACCGCTCCAGTAACCGCGGATCAGCGTCACCGCCTCCCGCAGAGCGGCGAGCGCCTCCTTCGGCTCCCGGACTGGACCGCCCATGGCGCGGATCGCGTCCCAGAATGCTCCGGCCCCGAGGCCGAGCTCGAACCGACCGCCGCTGAGCTGATCGAGCGTCGCGGCCTCCTTGGCGAGCATCGCCGGCGGCCTGAGCGGCAGATTGGCGACGTCCGGGAAGACCCGGATCCGGTCCGTCCGGCCGAGGATGTAGCCGATCAGCGCCAGCGCATCGAAGTGCTTCTGCTGATAGGGGTGATCCTGGATGCCGATCAGGTCGTAGCCGAGGTCGTCGAGGATGCGGGCGATCTCGACCGTGCGGTCGGGGTTGCCGGTCGAAGGATCGAGGAAGAAGCCGAACTGAAGATCGTGGCCGTAGTCAGCCATGGAGAGCTCCCGGTCGAGTGGCGTGCCAGCCGGAGCGGGCGAAAAACGCCCGAGCATGATAATCTATGCACGTGCATAGAACAACGACGATCGAACGTCTCTCACCGGAGATTGCGTACCTTGGCAACCGCACCAACAACCGAAGAGAAATACGCGCCGCCCAGAGAGGGCATGTTCCGCGAGCTGCTCTATATCCACTCGTTCCTGCGCCGGGACCTGCAGACGGTCCGCCGCCTCGCTGGCGAGGCGCGCGACGGTCTCTCGCCGCAGACGATCCTGGCGGAGATCCGCAACCTGGAAACGAACAGCCCGCTTTGGCAGCTCAAGTTCGGCTGCATGCACTACTGCCGCTTCGTGCACACCCACCACACGATCGAGGACGCGGCCGTCTTCCCGATGGTCCGCAAGCACGATCCCTCCCTGAACAGCGTGGTCGACCGGCTCGAGGAGGACCATCTCAAGGTCCACCACATCACCGAGCGCATTGCCGCGGTGGCCGATCGGGTCGCGACCGACGCATCGGGTGTGAGCCGGTACCAACTCGTCGAGGCGCTGACCGAGCTGGAGGAGCACTTGCTCGCCCACCTCGCGCTCGAGGAGGAGTCGCTCGGACCTCTCCTCAGTAGCTGGGATCACTGGCCGATGGAGTAGGCGAGATGAGCGATCCCGAGCAGCACGACGTCGCCGCCTGCGCCCGCGCATGGCAGACGCTGCGGATCGCACACGATCGGGTTGCCCACCGGCTCGGTGCGGAACTCTCCCACGAGTGCTCGCTCGCGATCAACGAGTTCGATGTGCTGCTCCACCTGCGCATGCATGCGAATGAGGACGTGCGGGTCGGTGCACTGCTGGAGTCGGTCTTGCTGACTCAGCCTGCGCTCAGCCGGTTGGTGGCGCGGCTGGAAGCGCGCGGCCTGCTCGCCCGGTCTGAGGCGACGGACGACGGTCGCGGGATCGTCGTTTGCCTGACCGAAACCGGGGCGACGCTTATCGACCACGCCATCGACGTACACGCCCGGGTCGTGCACAAGACTCTGACCAGCAAGTTCTCGGACGCGGAACAAGCAGCGCTGCTACGAACGCTGAGCCAGATCGGCCAGTAGCCGGTCCTCGTGGCGTTCCGCCCAGATGCCCGCGGAAATGAGAGGGTGAGCACTCCTTGCTCTCCCGAAGGTCGCTGGTGACCTCGGATATCGTCGCGCCGGGTTTGCATCGCGCGCTTAGTACGAGAGCGACAGGTATGGCGTTGGGGTGGTCTGCGTCGCCATGGGCGCCTCCGGCGCCGTCCTGCCGACGCGCGACGAGAGCGCGGGCCGGTGCCGGCGGGCGGCGTCGCAACGCCGGCACCCGATGGCGAATCCTCGCCGCCCCGGATCAGGAGGGCGATCCCGCACGTCCATACCTGTCGCCATCGTACTAGAACGCGCTGGGCAATACTCCCAAACGAGAATGCCTCCTTGACTGCAAAAAAACATACACAAACCGATCGACCGCCTCGCCTACCACGGTCGCAAGACTGCACCCCCGCGCCGCGGCAAGAACCTTTGGCGCCTCCAGTTGATCCTCTTCGAGATAGATGCTCGTCCGTTGCAACGCCAA
>JAXDKI010000323.1:0-8421 GCA_034667245.1 Thermomicrobiales bacterium
GAGGTGGTGGAGGGGGTCCCGCCCGAGTATCTGGAAGGGTCCAGGAAGATCGTCGGAGCCGAGCAGTTCCCGGCGTTCGAGGAGCAGGTGCGCGGGCTGTACAAGCAGATGGCGCGCATCAGGATCGAGCCCGAATGGGCGAAACTGCTGGACTTCGAAACCACGCTGCCGAGTGCCGTCGAGGAGCTGTTGCAGTGATACGACCGTGAACGGCGCTACCGCCGGCACGATGGCAGGAACGTTGACCAGCACAGGCGCGATGATGCCACGTGCCTTCGCGCCGACCCACGTGCTACGCCCCACGTTGCAACAATTACCGACCTCCTCGCGCGAGGAGCCTGAAGGAATCCCGTAGGACTCCTCCGCCGTTTCCACGATGCGGCGGCGCGGGCGCGAATGATCGGCGCGTGCCGGTGATATGGGACGGCGTGGCGACGTGATCGCCCCCACCGCAAGGAGCCATCGATGTACGGCGAGATCGTGGTCGGCGCCCGCTGCGCCGGCGCGTCGACGGAAATGGTGCTTGCCCGCAAGGGCTCGTCGTACAGCTTACGCGCCCTCGTTTTCCTCCGCACCCATCAGTGGGGCATCGTCGTCCCGCCGGATCTCGTTCTCTTCGGCGTTGATGTCCGTGGTGTCGTCGATGACGGCGGCGCGGTCGTCCTCGCCGGGGAAGTCCATGTGTTCCTCGGGGCTTTCGGGGGAGCCGAGTGTCGGTTGCCTTGGGTCGGTCATGGCGTGGTTCCTGTCGACTTGGGACGGGCTAGGCGCCGCCCTCTTCCTCCATGTCGTCGAAGGACTCGCCGTCCTCGCTCGCGAGGTCGCCGTCGAGGTCCTCGTCGATGAGGTCTTCGTCGTCGATGTCGATGTCTTCGTCGCTTGTCAGATCTTCGTCGTCGCCCATAAGCGGCGCCTCGGGGAGACCCCGCATCGGGAAGGTCGGGTCGTTCATGCACGGTGCCTTTCCGGGCGGCTCCGCACGGCCGGGAGCCAGGTCTACGTAGGAGCACCGCGCGTGCCAGCTGGTGCTTGATGGGACGCTACGCTCCCGTCGCCAATGGCACCTCGACGTGGGTGTGGCCGGCAACCCGTGCCTGGCTCCGGCCGTTGGTGGTCTCGGCGAGCCAGGTCTCGAAGGCGAGGAGGTCGGTCTCGTCCAGACGGACCTCGAAGGCGACGTTGGCGGCGTGGGTGATCGAGCCGAGCGGGTAGCCGGCGGTGCGTAACGCGTGCTCCAGGCGACCGGCGTCCCGGTGGTCTGCTTCGACGACGACCAGGGCGAGCGGGCGGCGTTCGACGACGCCGATCGCGTCGATGGCGTCAGAGACTGCTTGGCCGTAGGCGCGGATCAGCCCGCCGGCGCCGAGCAGGACGCCGCCGAAGTAGCGGGTCACGACGGCGACGGTGTCGGTGAGGTCGCGGCGGGAGAGCACGGCGAGCATGGGGGCGCCGGCGGTGCCGGCCGGCTCGCCGTCGTCGCTGGTCCGCTGGAAGTGGCCACCAGGACCGACGCGGTAGGCCGAGCAGTTGTGGTTGGCGTCCCAGTGGCGCCGGCGAACGGCGTCGATGGCGGCGCGCGCGTCGTCCTCGGTGGTGGCCCTGGCCAGGGTGCAGATGAACCGCGACTTCTTGACCACGATCTCGCAGGTACCGGGCGCCGCGATCGTGCGGGGGTATGAGTGCATGTCGTCCTCGTGGCGTCTGGAGCGAGGGTGCCGGGTGTGAAGCTCCGCCTGGCGTGCGGCCGCCTCCCGCGCGAGCGCCACCGGAGAGCATACCCCAGCGGCAGGACAGCAGGTCCCTCCGCTCCTGTGATCGCAGGTCGGTACTATGGTGGTGCATTGACTGGCGGCATATGGATTGCTTCCTAGGCCATGCTTGTCTAAGATCGCGCGATTGGGTGAGGCAAGGGCCGGCGAAGGGAATGATGTCAACGACAACCGAATATCCGAGGGCGCACGCCGATTCTTGGCGTGTCGTTGTCTTTACCACGTCCGGGGAGGGGGGTGCGTATTCGTTCCTGGATGGTGTCCTCCAGTCGCTCGGGCACCGGATCGTGGGAGTGGTGACGTCGCCGGGGCCGAGAGGGCGGCGGTCGGAGGACTACCGGAGCGTTGTCGAGGCGGCGGAGCCGGAGGTGGAGGTGATCATCTCGACGCATCCGCGGCGGTGGGCGGCGATGGTGGCACCGATGCGGCCGGACCTGATCGTGAGCGCCGCCTTTCCCATGCGCATCCCGAAGGACGTGACCGAGCTCCCCCGGTTGGGTGCGATCAATGGACACCCCGCTTTGCTACCGAAGTATCGCGGGCCGAATCCCCAGGGGTGGGTCTTCCGCAACGACGACGACGAGACCGGCTACACGATCCACCGGCTGGCGTGCGACTTCGACGCGGGACCGATCCTGGCGCAGGCGCGGGTGCCGGTGTGCGACGAGGACGACACCGGCTCGGTGTTCGAGCGGTTGATGCCGCTGCTCCCCGGTGTCTTCGCAGAGGCGTTCGCGCGCGTCGCTCGGGGCGAGCCGGGTGAGGTACAGGACGAGGCGCTGGCCAGTGGGGCGCCGTTCTTCGAGGATTGTTGGCAGCGGATCGATTGGTCGCGGCCGGCGCGGACGATCCACAACCAGGTGCGGAGCCTGTTCGAGCTGCCGGGGCAACCGGCGGGAGGAGTTGCCGAGATCGAGGGGAGCCGGGTCCGGATCCTCAAGACGCGACTCGTCGTCTGCCCGAGTGGCGGTAGTGGTCGCTATGCGCCTGGGACGGTGGTGGGGCGTGAGGGCGGCGAGTTGCTGGTGCAATGCGGCGATGGTGCGTTGCGCGTGCTCGAGTGGGGTGCGGTCTGAAGCGGGTGGTGAAGACACTGGCAAAGTCGGAGGCCACTAAACGCGTGCACCAAAGGATGCCAGTGGCGACCGTGCAGCCAGGCTTACTGTTGTACGTCGGACGAATCCGGCGGCTCATCGTGTTCGGTCTCCGCCAGTAAGTCGCCAGCCTCCGCCCGTAGGGTGGGCAGGTTTTCCTGGATGACTCGCCAGACCCGCCCGTGGTCGACGACATCGTAGCCGTGCGCGAGGACGTTGCGGAAACCGATGATATCCCGGTAGCCGGTAATGCGCGTGGTAACCTCGGGCGCCGTCCTCGACATCCGCATCAGGATTTCGCCGATGACCTCGAAGTTTCGCTCGACGCCAGATTGGAGAAAGCGATCGGTTTCGTATTGGGCCAACGACTGTCCGGCGGTGTGCTCGAGAATGAGATCACACGCGGCGACGAGATCCGTAAGCCACTTCTTCAGTTTCGGCTGCATCGTAGACGACCGTTCTGGTCTTTTCCGCTTCGCGGCGGAACCACGGATCGCGTAACGCCGAGGTCATGACGAGGTCAACCTTGCGGCCGATGAGGTCCTCGAGGGCCCGTTGCAGCTCCTGGAAGCGCGAGAGCCACGGGCCGAAGTCGTAGTCGGGCGGGTATTCGACGAGGAAATCGACGTCGCTGTGGGTAGGATCGAAATCGGGGGTCGTGGCGGAGCCGAAGATCTCCAGGCGGTCAACACCGTAGGCGCGGGCGAGAGCGCGGATTGCGTCCCTGTGCTGCTCGATGAACGGCGACATGATCCTGACTCCCGACCGGGTGAGGTCCCCTCGCTCATTGTATCGGTTGTGACCAACGACATGACGCATGATCGAGCGTGCACGTCTTGCCTCAGCTATTCCGAGAAGGCTCGCGCCAAGAGTTTTGCAGGAAACTGACGGGCGGTGCGGTCAGCCCTTGACCGATCCTGCCGTCATGCCCTGGACCATGAAGCGCTGGGCGAGGAAGTAGAGGATGATCACGGGGAGGGCGGAGAAGATGGCGCCGGCCATGAGGGGGCCCCAGGGTCGGTCGTCGCTTGTGATCAGGTACTGAATGGCGAGGGGGACGGTCCGCTTGTCCTCGGAGGTGATGAAGATCAACGCCAGCAGCAACTCGTTCCAGGCGCCGGTGAACGTGAAGATGCCGACGGCGACCAACCCCGGTGCCGAAAGGGGCAGCAGGATGCGGAAGAGGGCGCCGAGCCGGGTCGAGCCGTCGACCATCGCCTGCTCTTCGAGCTCGGCGGGGACACCGCGGAAGTAGCCGGTGAGCAGCCAGGTGCTGAGCGGCAGAGCGAAGGTGAGGTAGACGATGATCAAGCCGTGGAGCGAATTGCCCAGGTGGAGGCGGGCGACGATGATCGAGAGCGGAATGAAGAGGAGCGAGGTCGGCGTCAGATAGGCGAAGAGGATCAGCCGGCCGATCACGCCTTTGAAGCGGTATTTGAAGCGGACGACGCTGTAGGCGGCGAACGACGAGACGATCAACGCCGTGACCGTTACGGCCGAGGCAACGATCAAGCTGTTGCGGATGTTCGTCAGGAACTGTTTCTCCTCGATGAGCCGGCGGTAGTTGTCGAGGGTGGCGTTGTCTACCCAGAGCGAGGGGAGGCGATAGATTTCCCGGGGCAGCTTCAGTGAGATCGTGAACATCCAATAGATCGGGAAGAGAATCAGCGCCATCACAACGAACATGACGACGTAAATGACGGCGTGTTTGAAGAGGATCGAGGGCCGAAGACCGAAGACTGATCGACGGGTCTTGGGCGTGGTCGCCATCAGTCTTCCTCTTTCATGAGGGTGGTAACGACCAGGACGAGGATGGCGAGGGCGGGCAGCATGGCGACGGAGACGGCGGCAGCTTGACCGAGGCGCAACGTCTGCATCCCGAAGTAGGCGAGCACCGGGAAGACCATCGTGGCGTCGGAGGGGCCGCCCTGGGTCATGATCCAGATGTTCTCGAAGCTGTTCGCGGTCCAGATCGACGAAAGGAGGACGACGATCAGGATGACCTGGCGGATGTGCGGCAGCGTCACCGCGCGGAAGCGCTGCCAGGCGTTGGCACCGTCGATCTTCGCCGCTTCGTAGAGCTCGCTCGGTACCGTCTGCAGCGCGGCGAGGAAGGAAATGCACCAGAAGGGGAAACCGCGCCAAACGGTGGCGATGATGACGGCCGGCATCGCGGTCGAGCGCTCGCCGAGGTAGTCGACGATCCCGGTGTGGATGCCGGTCTCGGTGAGGACGAGATTGATGCCGCCGCCGATCGGCATGTAGAGGAGGCGCCAGACGAGGAAGGCGATGAACCCGGGCATCGCCCACGGCAGGAGGATAAACGAGCGGAAGAGACCGCGCCCGCGGAACTGCTCGTTGAGGATCAGCGCCAGGCCGAGACCAAGGACGAGTTTGAGGATGTCGGAGACGACGACCATGATGATCGTGTTCTGGACGGCTTTGCCGAAGCTGGACCACTTGAGGAGGTAGCGAAAGTTGGCGAGCCCGACCCACTCGCCGGGATCGCCAACGACGCGACTGGTGAAGGAGATGAAGATCGCGTAGAAGAATGGGTAGGCGACGAGACCGAGCAGGACGAGGCAGGCGGGGAGCACGAGGAGGTACCCCCAGAGTGCCTGGCGCTGGGCGAAGCTGAGGCGGGTCCGTTTCTGTTCGGTTGGTCGTCGTGCCGCGAGGACGGCCATAGGAACCTCGTGGGAAGGTGATTGTCGTGGGGGAGCGGGGTGTAGGGGAGGGCCGTGCGCCCTCCCGTGCCGATGAGCGCCGAATCTTCGTCGGGCATTCGCGCTACCGACGGCGGGAGGGCACAGGGCCCTCCCCTACACCATGGGCCGGATGCGGTGACGTTTTGGTGTCGGCCGCAGCCTACTTGTACTTGTCGTAGATCGCCTGTCCTTGCTGCTGGGCCTCGTCCATCGCCTCGTCGAGGGTTTTGCCGTCGACGACGATGCGCTGGATCATCTTGGGCACGAGGAAATTGGCGGAGAAATCGGCGTAGGCGGTGTTGTAGACGTCGGGATAGGCGGGCGCGGTGCCGCTCTTGACCAGGGCAAGGAGACCGGAGTGGACCGCATCGGTGAAGACCGGGAACGTCTCGTAGGCCTGCAGGACCGGGGCGTAGATGGCGACGTTGTAGTAGGCCTCCATGATCTCCGGGTTGGCGAGGTGCTCGAGCAGCGCCTTAGCAGTATCGACGTTCTGCGACGACTTCGGGATGGCGCGGTAGTTCGGTCCGATCGGCGAGATGGTCCCCTTCGGACCGGCCGGGAGGGGCGCGAAATGGGTGGCCGCGTCGAGATCAGGATCGTCGGTCTGCGCCGCGATGTGGACGCTTCCGGTGTTGGCGATGAAGATTGCCTGACCGGCGAGGTAAGCCTGGTTGTCGCCGGCGCCGTCCCAGGTCGTGGCGCCCGGCGGGAAGAGCCCGGCGTCCCAGGCGTCTTTCACCCACTGCAGAAACGTCCGCGTCTCCTCCGACTTGATGGTGACCGTCTTGCCCGTGTCGTCGGCGATGCGGCCGCCGTAGGACTGGAGGACTGACATCATGGTGTTGCCGTCGCCGACGTTGGAGAGGGCGAATCCCATCCCATAGACCTCGGGCGGATTCTGCGCCTGCTTCGACCAATCGCTCACCTCCTGCCAGGTCTTCGGCGGTGGCGTCAGTCCCTTCGCTTCGAGGACATCCTTGCGGGAGAAGAGGAGGTTCCCCGACGAGCCGAAGGGGATGCCGTTCTTCGTCTCTCCGGTGAGCGCGGTGGCGGCGTCGATCGACTCGTACCAGCCGCCGTGGGCCTGGCCGATCTTGGCGTAGATATCGTCGAGCGGGGTGAGCTGATCCGTGCTGTTGAGGAGCAAGAGGAGGTCGAGCCCCATGTCGAGGGCGTCCGGCATCGTTTTGGATTCGACCGCGGCCGAGACCTTCTGGTTGGTCTCGTTCTGATTGATCATGACGACTTCGGTCTCGACGTTGTTGTCGTCGCCCCATTTGTTGATGGTGTCGACGAGGAGGTTGTTGGCGTCGTCGGAGAAGATCAGGCCGCCCCAGTAGGTGATCTTGCCGCCGCCCTGGAGCAGGGCCGGCGCGCTCTTCGCGGCCAGAGCCTCCGAGAGGCGGCCACCGCCGAGAGTCAGCGCGGCAGCGCCTCCGGCGGCACCGCCGACGAACCGCCGGCGCGTCAGTCGAGCATTCCGGGTCACAGATCGCTCCTTTCGCTTCGTCGCGTGATCGAGCCATCCCATGTGCAGCTTCGACGGATCGACCATATCAATGCTGTGCCAGACTGTCAACAACGAACTTGACAATGGGACCGGCGCCTCGCCTCTTGACGGCGACGGCGGTTGGATGGATCGTGCAGCGAGCGACGACGATCGAGGCGACGGCAGGAAAGTAGGGGAGACAATGGCAGCAGCGACGGGGATGCGGATCGCGATCGGGCAGTTCAACGAGATGACGGAGGAGAAGCTGCGGTTCGCGGCGCAGTTGGGGGTGGGCGGCGTCCAGATGAACACGCCGCGGTTGCCGGGAGAGCAGCGCTGGGAGGAGGCCGATCTGCGACGCCTGGTGGAGCAGGTCGAGGCCCACGGGTTGAAGCTGGAGGCGATCGAGAACGTCCCGATTCACTTCTACGACAAGGCGATGCTCGGGTTGCCGGGGCGTGACGAGCAGATCGAGCACTACCGGGCGACGATCCGGAATATGGGCCGTGCCGGTATCCCGATCCTCGGCTACCACTTCATGCCGAACTCGGTCTGGCGCACCTCGCGCACGGCGCCCGGTCGCGGCGGCTCGCACGTGACCGCCTTCGACATGGCACAGGTGGCCAAAGCGGGGACGGAGGGGCTGCGCGGGTTCGTCGCCAAGCGGGACGAGCGAGTCTCGGCGGTCGCGGTGATGGAGGACGAGGAAGAGGTCGTCACCGCGGACCAGATGTGGACGAACTACGAGTACTTCGTCAAGGCGGTGGTTCCGGTGGCGGAGGAGGCGGGGGTAAAGCTGGCGCTGCACCCGGACGACCCGCCGGTCGAGTCGCTCGGTGGGGTGGCCCGACTCTTCCGCAACGTCGAGGGGTTCAAGCGGGCGGAGGCGATCACGCCGAGCGACGCCTGGGGACTCGATCTCTGCCTCGGCTGCTGCTCGGAGATGCCGGGCGGTGCCGCGAATGTGGCGGCGATGATCGAGCACTTCGGGCCGCGCGGGAAGATCCTCTACGTCCACTTCCGGGATGTCCAGGGTACGGTCCCGGCCTTCCAGGAGTGCTACCTGGGGGAGGGGAACTACGACCCGGCGACGATTATGCTGCTGCTGAAGCGGAACGGGTTCACCGGCTTCCTGCTCGACGACCACGTGCCGCACATGGACGACGATACCGACTGGTGCCACCGCGGCCGGGCGCACGCGATCGGCTACATGCAGGGGCTGTTGAACATGATCGATCAGGTGGCCTGAGCGGCCGAGCCGATCGATGATCGGCAATGGTGCTTGTGTAGGAGGCAATAGGCGGGCGAATACGTCTCGGGACGTTTGAGACGGGGGAGGTCCTTCGCCGGCGCTCAGG
>JAXDKI010000324.1:0-8626 GCA_034667245.1 Thermomicrobiales bacterium
CCGGCAGGAGTGAAATGCGTCCTCTGGCCGGACTGACGCCCTCTCGATGTATACACGAAGCAAAGGGAACGACTGCGTCGGCATGACTACCGCCCGTGCCGCGCGATACGACCGGATGTTCATCCTATTGCCGCAGATCGCCAACGCACACTGCGCACAGGGGCGGTCCTTCGAGGCGTCGTAGAACGCCCAGTGCCAGTCGTCGCGCCGACACGCTGTGAACCGTGGCCAGCTCTCGTCATCGAAACGACCGATGGGGAGGGCAGCTGCCCTCCCCATCGGTCGTTTCCCTGGTTCAGCACTATCTACATCGGATAGACGGCCAACGACATGCCGTCGCTCGTTCCCCACATCCAGATGAAGGTGTCCCAGCTCATGAGCTTGTACGTTCCGTAAGCCGGGTCCGACAGGTAGACACCGCGATCGTCGTAGGCATAGGCGGTCATCACGTGCTCGCCGGCGAAAATGGTGTAGGTGTCCTCGTCGTGGTAGCGGACACCCGTATCGCCCCACATCGCCAACCAGACGATGACCGGATGTCCGGCATCCAGGTGATTCTTGAGGAGTGTCGGGTCGCTCTCTCCGTAGAAGACTTCGCCAACGAAACCGTAGTCGTTCAACACCGGCACGAGCGGCTCCGGGTAGATTCCGTAGTCGTCGTAGCCGCCCCAGCGACCGTCGATCTTGCCGCGGTAGCCGTAGTGCGGATTCTTCGCCTGCGGCACCTGCTCGATGAAGACCCACTCGGGAATTCCTTCACCGAAGGCACTGGTGGCGATGAATGCGGCGGCGTACTCGCAGCTCAGGTTTCGCTCTTGCCTGTGGGTCGGCACCCACGGGTGCGGCGAATCGCTCGGCAAACCGGGGACCGTGCCTGAGGTTCCGGCGAGGCCCGGCTCACCGGGGACGAGCAAGCGCTGTCCGACCAGCAGCAAGTCAGAATTGTCGAGGCCGTTGAGTGAGGCCAGGTCCGCGACGTCGACGCCGAAGTAGGCCGCAATCGATTCGATCGTGTCGCCGCTCTCGACGTAGTACGCACCGACGGTCCAGGGGCTGGTCCCCTCCTGCGCCGCGGCCTCTGCCGCCGCTTCACTCGGCGATTGGCCGGGGTCAGGGATGACGATTACCTCGCCGGGTTGGAGATTCGGCGGATCCACCAGCCAGCTCGACGCGAGGATCGCGGCCGGGTCGACGCCGAATTCGGCGGCCACGCTCTCGAGGGTGTCGCCATCCTGAACCTGGTACCGCTGTTGGGCATCCGCTCCTTGACCAAGCCCCGAGAAGAGAAGGGTCACAACGAAGGCCGCCGTCACCAGCCGTCGCAGACCGGCCATCGGCGCCAGACCACGCACGGGAAGGCGGAGTCGAAAGCGCGCGCGCTCGCGCCGTCCCACGACCTGCCGATGCTCCCTTACCAATTCCCTCTCCTCTGTGGCCGCGACCGCCGATACCGTCGGCGGCAGCTCCTGGTAAACCGCGCGTCCGAATGGGATCGGGGCCGTGCGTGCCGGTGCGACGCTTCGGGTGCGTCGCCAATCCGCTCCGCCAAGACGATTGGCATACAACGCCATCAGGTCCTGGGGGGCCGCAACCGGCCGGGAGGCCGTCGGATCGCTCTTCATCGATTCCCCCGGCGTATCGCCGATGGCTTGTGCTACATCATTGCTTCGACCGGGGCCAATCGAGGAGAGGGTACGCAGATCGATGGTGACGGTCACGCGTCGCCTCCAGCACGGGATTGGATCAGCCTGCGGGGTGTGTACGTACATCCAGATCGCAGCATAGCAGCCCGCGGAACACGGCGCAATAGGAATGTTGCCTATTCGGCACAGCAGTGATTTTGGCGACAGCGCGGACCGTTGGATTGACGCTCGTGGGTCCTCCGCCTATCATCGCTCGACGCGCATGTACTCGCGATGCGAGCAGTGACAGAGCGGAGCCCCGCGATGACCAACGGTTCGACGGGCGCCGGCACGCCGCCCATGCCGCCAACCGAACTCCTGTATCAGCGCGATGCGTACCTGGCATCGTTCGAGGCGAACGTGTCTGCCGTCGATCCCGCCGGCACCGTGGTTCTGGATCGCTCGGCGTTCTACCCGAGTGGCGGTGGCCAGCCGGCCGATACCGGCACGCTAACTCGGCCTGCCGATGGAGTGTCTTGGCAGGTCACAAACACCCGCAAAGACGGCGCGTCGGTCCGGCTCACTCTAGAGCCCACTGACCGACTCCCGTCGGCGGGAGATGCGGTCCGGGGCGACCTCGATTGGCCGACCCGCTACCGCCTGATGCGCACCCACACGGCGCTCCACGTTCTCTGCGGAGTGGTGTTCCGAGACTACGGGGCACTGGTCACCGGTGGCAACATGGGGCCTGACAAGGCCCGGATGGACTTCGAGCTCGAAGACCTCACGCCCGACCGGGTTGCGGAGATCGAGCGTCGCGCCAATGAGGAGATCGCCAAGGGTCGCGACGTCCGCGTGCGCATCTTGCCGCGCGAGGAGGCGTTCCGGATCCCGGACCTGATCAGGACCAAGATCAACCTCCTGCCCGAAGGGATCGCCGACGTCCGTACGGTCGAGATCGTCGGGCTCGACCTCCAAGCCGACGGCGGGACCCACGTTTCGAACACCCGCGAGGTCGGCGGGATCAAGGTCGTCGGCACACGATCGAAGGGTAAAAGCAATAAGCGTTTGGAGATCGTCCTGACCGGTACGGAGGGCGACGAGCAGTCGACGGAGCAGGCAGCCAGCACATGAGCACCACGATCCAAGACGCGCACCCTGTCCTGACAACCAGACCCGATTTCGCCCGACGCGCCAAAGCCTTCGAGGCATCGCCTTGGGCCGAGGCGTGGGACCTCGTCTCCAGTCATCCCGACCCCATCTACTTCGGCAACGGAGCCCCCGCCCGCGAAGCCCAGCCGCTCGACCGGCTCCGTGAAGCCGGCGCCCGCGCTTGGACCGAAGCCGACGGGATCCTCGACTACGGTGAAGTGGAGGGCTACCGGCCGCTGCGCGAGTTGATCGCCCGCCGGATGGCCAGACGTGAGATGCTGGTCGATCCCGACGAGATCATGATCACCAACGGGAGCCAGCAGGGGATCGACATGGTTGCCCGGCTCATGCTGGACCCCGGCGATCAGATCGTCGTCGAGGGCCCGGCCTATATCGGCGCCATGCAGACCTTTGACGCCTACGAGGCAAGCTATGTGGTCGCTCCGATCGACGAAGACGGGCTCGACGTCGCCGCCCTCGATCGCATGCTGAGCGCCACCGGCGCTCGTCCGAAGCTCATCTACACCGTGCCGACGTTTCAGAATCCGACCGGGATCACGATGACCCGTGCCCGGCGCGAGGCGCTCCTCGCCCTCGCCCGCGAGCGTGGCATCCTGGTCCTTGAGGACGACCCGTACGGCGAGCTCTATTACGGAGATGCGCCCCCCCAGCCACTCCGCGCGCTCGATCCCTCCGTCGTCTACCTCGGCAGCTTCTCGAAGACGATCGCACCCGGGATCCGCGTTGGCTGGACGGTCGCTCCTCGCCACCTGATGGACCTTCTCCTGATGGCGAAGGAGGGCGCCGACATTCACACTGGCCGCGTCGTCACCCGGACCGTATTCCACACTGCCGACGGCTTCCTCGACGATCACATCGCTACCCTCCGCGACCTTTACCGGCAGCGACGCGACGCGCTCCTCCTGGGTCTCGAGCGACACCTTCCACCCGGCACCGTTTGGTCCTGCCCGGGAGGCGGATTTTTCGTCTGGGTCCAGCTCCCCGCCGGTCTTGATGCCGACGTCCTCCTTCCCATCGCCGCCGCGCACGGTGTCGCCTATCTCCCCGGCTCCTGGTTCTATCCCGCCGGGCACAAGGAACACAGCGGTCTCCGCCTGAGCTTCTCCTCACTGCCAATCGACCGCATCGAGGAGGGCACACGACGACTGGGCCAGGCAATTGCCGCTGTCATGGGCTGATCCTCCGGGAGTCGCCACCGGCACGCTCCAGAAACCGAAAGCCAAGATGCTATACTCGCGGCCACCACGGGAGGTACGGTGAATGGTGGGGTTCGCAGCATGATGAAGCTGGTCATCGCGGTCGTGCAGAATGAGGATGCGGATGCCGTCGTCGACGCGCTGCTCGAGGATGAATTCCGCGCCACCCGGCTCGCAAGTACCGGCGGTTTTCTCCGCCGGGGCAACACCACGCTGATGATCGGCGCGGACGAGGACCAGGTCGATCGCGTCCTGGATCTCATCCGCCAGCATACCCGGACGGGAATGGCACCCGCCGAGGACGAGACCGCGATGACTCCACCCGCGGCCGCCACCGTCTTCGTCCTCGACCTCGAGGAGTACCAGCGACTTTGAGGCCATAGGCGTCGGGCGTAGGGGCACGGCCCCGTTCGCCTGACGCCAATCGCCAATCGCCAATCGCCGATGTTCGATCCCCGGCTGACCGTCCGGTTGTGGGGACTGCGATGGGCGACGCACGCGAGCTGCGTCGTTGTGTTGGCGGTGGTCGTCGGGGGTGTCCTGAGCCGGTTGATTCAGGGGCCAGGACAGGCATCCGGGTCTGGAGGCTGGCTGGTGGTCGCCGCCCCCACCTTCGCCTGCATGGTTGTGGTCCTTGGCGGGCACGAGGCCATCCGGGCTGCCGTCTGGCGGCGCCAGGGTACGACCATCCGCCGGATCAACTTGACTCTTTTCGGCGGGTCGGTGGAACTCACGGAGGGCACCTCGACTCCACGCGGCGAGGCGATCGCCGCGCTAACCGCGTTCGCGGCCCTCGCGACCGCGGCTTCCGTCCTGGTCGGCGTCGCCCTGCTGACCCGCCACGCGACGACCTGGCTTCGGGCGCCGGTCAAGACGCTCGCAGTCGCTGCGGTCGCGCTCGCCGCGCTCCAGGCGATGCCGGCGCTCCACCTCGACGGCGGCCGCATCCTCCACGCCTGGTTCTGGTACCTGACGGACAGCCCCGCGGCCGCGACCCGCGCCGCCGCGATCTATGCCCATCTGGTCGCGGCTGCTCTGCTCGGCGTCGGCATCGTCCTGGTCGCCCGCCCCGGCGAATGGCCGTTCTGGGGTCTCGGCGCTGCCGTCGCCGGCCTGCAGCTGGAGGGAGCCGCCCGTCGTGCCGTCCGCCGCGCGGCCTGGCCGGCGCTTGACGCCACGACGACACTTCGGGATCTGATGCTTCCCATAGCGACCCGCCTCTCTGCCGACAGCACGATCGACGATGCCGTCGAGACCCTCTTTAAGGGGCAACACGACGACGGCTTGCTGGTCATCGACGGAGGAGAACCATCCGGAGTACTCGGCCTGATCGATCTTCGTGGCACACGCCGCTCCTCTTGGGACCGACTGACCGTCGGCGAAGTCGCCCGCCCACTGACCAGTCTGTTGCGCCTGCCAGTCGAACTCGCCGTTCAAGAGGCACTCGCTCTTCTTGAGGACCACTCCGGCGTGGTCGTGGTGGAGGACGAGGGGCGCATCATCGCCGTCGTGACTCGTGGCTCTCTTCTCGCGGCTTTTGCAGAGTACCTCCAGAATCGCACTGTGCACTGAACCCAGGGGCGCAACGAAAACGGCGGCGGATCACTGCTCGGGTGATTGTCCGGTCACCCCCGCAGCGACCGCCGCCAACGTCGGTCCGGCTTCGCCGATGACGTGGACGTCGGCAAGCGCGTCGAGTGGTGTCGGTGTCCGGTTGATCATCGCCAGACGGGCGCCGCCCCGCTTCGCCAGGACTGGCAACTGCGCCGCAGGATTGACGATCAAGGAGCTCCCGACGACAAGCATCAGATCGCAGTCCCGCGCCGCGGCGATCGCACGGTCGAGCGCCTCGCGTGGCAGGGCCTCGCCGAAGAGGATCGTCGCGGCGCGGAGCGGGCCACCGCAGACATCGCAGCGCGGCTCACCCTCAGCGGCCGCAAGTCGTGCCTGGATGACGTCTGCAGGCCACTCCGTTCCACAGGCGAGACAGCGGATGCGATGGGCGGTGCCGTGGAGCTCAATCACGCGATCCGGCGAGTTGCCGGCCGCCTGATGGAGACCGTCGATGTTCTGGGTAATGACGTAGCTCAGCCGCCCCGACCGCTCTAATGCGGCGAGCGCGAGATGTCCGGCATTCGGTTTGGCGGCCACCAGTTCCGGATACCGAGTCCGGCGGCCGTCCCAATAGGCCCGCCGGGTCTCGGGGTTCTCCAAGAAGTCGCCGATGGTCGGCGGCGCCTGGCGCTCCCAGACTCCTCCTGGTCCGCGATAGTCGGGTATTCCCGACTCTGTGCTGACCCCGGCTCCAGTCAAGGCGACGATCTTCGCGGCTTTCGAGACAAGCTCGATCAGGGCGCTCAGGGAGCGCCCAGTCGCCGTGCTTGGATCTGTTGCCCTCGTCGGTTCTGCGTTCGGTTGTTCGGTCACCTGCAACCTCCGGCCGTGATTACCAGGGCCCGTCAACGACTCGGTTCTCCGCGTCGAGATCTTGTGTACGGACACGTACCGTGGTAGGATCGGCATCGCGATAAAGGTGTACGGACACCCTGATCGGTGACCGGCGAGGAGTTTCGATTCGAGCTGTCGTATCCCTGTCGTCGATCTCGATTTGGGTGCTGCAACGGGGGCACGACCGGTTCGGCTCGCGATGGACAAAGCGCGGAGGCGGCAATGGTAATCTCGGATCCGGCATTTGTCGTCGTGGAAGATACGCGGAGCCATCTCCTCCGCCGCCTTGGGAGTCTCCGACAGTTGCGCTGGCGCAAAGGCACCTCCTCCCGGCATGAACCGTCGCTGGTGCCAGGACTCGTGTCGGCCGCGGCAACCGATGTCGCCCAGTTTGCCGCACCGTCCGCGCCCCATATGGAAGCGGCCACAACGCCGGTGCAGACGTCGGTAGATGCACAGGCGCGAGAGATCGTCTTGACCGCCGACGAGCGGCGGGCGCGGGCGATTGCCCTTCGGGGATTGTCCCAATCCCGTGCGCACCGATTCGACTCCGCTCGCGCGAGCTTCATCGAAGCGACGGAGATGGACCCCGCGCTTGACCTCGCCAAACTTCCCGACTTCTGGCGTCTGCCACTCGGCGCCCAGCAGGCCGCGATCGAGGCCTACGAGCACGTCGGGCGACGCCGCGACGCGGCGGCACTGACCGCCGCGGTGCGCTCGACGTTCCGACCCAAGCTGTTCCGACCTCGGCCGGTTCCGCACGCTGCCTTGCCCGAGTCCTGACGTCCTCGGTGCCGCCGGCGGTTCAGCGTGAGCCTGAACCGCAATCGCGCGGCGCCTGACGTGGACCGCGCCGGTTTCCCCAGTGACGCGCTCGTGCGATGATTCCGCTTCAAACCAATCGAGGGGCGGAAGCGACGGCTATCAAGCCGACAACGGACGAGGAGCGCGGAGCGATGCCGGACCGTTATCAGCTTGCCTCGGCGCCGATCAATTGGGGGATCGGACCGGTCACACCGGACGGTCCCGCGCCCGATGCCATTCTTGATGCCGTTGCCGCAGCCGGCTACGTCGGCTGCGAACTGGGTACCTATAGCCTCTTTGGCACAACGTCTGACGAGGTCCTAGCGTGTTTCCGCCCGCGAAACCTCGCGCTGGTCACGACTTGGCACGAAGTCGACATGGCACGACCGCTTTCGGAGAAGGACGCCGCCCAGCTCCGGCATCTCCTGGAGATTCTGGTCGCGGGTGGGGCGTCGGTCATCCTGGTTAGCGACCTCATTACCGAGGAGCGGCTCGGCGTTGTCGCGCGGGTCGAGGATCACCCCGAGACGTGGTGGAACGATCGAGACTGGACGCAGGTTCGGGAGACGCTGCGGGATGTCGCCGCCATCGCTGGCGCGTATGGGGTCGAGGTTGCCATCCATCCGCACGTCGGCGGTCATGTCGAGAGCGGCGCGGAGATTCGACGCGTGCTCGACCTAACGGCCGGGGATCCGATCAAGCTCTGCCTCGACACGGGTCACATCCGGATCGGTGGCAGCGATCCGATCGCGCTGCTGGCACGCGAATGCGACCGCCTCGTCCACGTTCATGCCAAGGACGTGGACGGTGACGTGCTCGGTCGTCTGCAGCGGAGCGAACTGTCCTTCTTCGAGGCCGTCGGCGCGGGCCTGTTTGCCGATCTTGGCCGGGGTATCGTCGATTGGCAGGGCCTGAATTTGGGGCTCGCCGCCTGCGACTATCGGGGGTGGGTCGTCGCCGAGCAGGACCGTCTCCTCGAGCCAGGCAACCCCGAGCCCTTCGCGTCCAACCGGCGGAACTACGATTTCCTGAACCGCCTCCTCAACCGCTAGGCAGGACGAGGTGGTCAAGCGCTTGCGGGCGGGCGTCGTCGGCTGCGGCGGTGTCGCCCAGATGGTGCAGTTCCCCTATCTGCGCGAGATCAACGACCGGTTCGAGCTCGCCGCGCTTTGCGACGTCGACATCGTCAACGCCCACGTCTGGGAGCGTCGCGTCCGGCAGCAGAAAGACAAGATCCACGATGGTTTCACCAAGCGCTACAACATCACCTTGCTTGTCTATGCCGAGACCTTTGCGCATCCCAGTTCCGCGATCGAGCGAGAGAAGCAACTCAAGAACTGGAGCCGTGCCAAGAAGATTGCGCTGATCGAATCACTGAATCCC
>JAXDKI010000325.1:0-4415 GCA_034667245.1 Thermomicrobiales bacterium
CTGTCGGCACTTCAGTCGGCGTCGCCGTTGGGGTGGCGGTCGGCACCTCTGTTGGCTCCTCCGTTGGCACCGCCGTCGGTTCCGCGGTCGGCACCGTCGTCGCGATCGTGGCCGCGGTCGGAGTTGCCGTCGCCTCCTGGGAAGCGGGGTCCTCTTCGTCGGTGGAGCGCGGCAGCGTGTCAGGCCTTTCTTCGGAGGTGGTTACCGACGCCGTTACATTGAGAGCGGCAACTGCGGACGCACCACTCTTGAGCCCGGTCGCCTGGACCTGGTAATTCCCCGGCGCCAAGTCTGCCGGTATCTGGAGTGCGATCGCGTTCGCCCTGGCGCTGCCTCGACTGGTCGCCTGCCCCTGTCCGAGCTCGGGCCCGTCTGGGAGGACGATCACCTTCACCTGATCCAGGCTCCCGAACCCGAACAGGATCGCCTTCCCTTCCGATCCAGCCGGCACCGAGGACGGGTCTAGAGTGAGGCTGGCCTGAACCGTGAACGTCGCCGACGCCCTTGCGCCGCTGGACTCCCCGACTGCCTCGACCTGACGTGCACCGTACGCCGCGGGCGGGATGGTGATCGGACCCGACGCTTTGCCGACGGCGGATGCTGTGAGCCTCGTCAGGGTTGCCACGCCGGACCCGTCGACGTGGATCTTGATTGCAACCGTCTCCCCGGCGCTGAAGCCGCGCGCGTTCATGCCGAGCGTCGTCCCGACCGGTCCGCTCTTCGTCACCAGGGCCAGGCTCGGTTTCGTGTTGAAGAGCGCGGCGGCTCGCTTGCCACTCGTGCGGCCCTCGGCAATCACGTAGTGGTTACCCAAGGATGACTCGGGGATCGTGAAGGAGACAGACAGGTTCCCCTCTGGCGACGCCTTCACGTTCTGCCTTGGGGTCGTGTTCGGGCTGTGCCAGTAGATGTCGACGGTTTCGCCTGCCTTGAAGCCGGTGCACGTGAATGCGATCTTCGTGCCGACCCGGCCGCTGCCAGGATGGGCATCACAGATCGGGGGCTTCACGATGGTCGAGATCTGGCCGCTGCTGACCTTGAAGTACGTAATGCCCACGTTGTTGTCGTTGTTGCTTTCCAGCAGGCGGTTGTACGGGTCGGCAATCGACCGCACGGCATAGAAGCCGTCGGCAAGGATCCGAGTGCCGACGTCGATAAACTGCCCCGGCAGTCCGGAGAAGTACGTGTCGCCCCAACCGGCGGAGAGGCCCTGCACCGTGTCGCCGCAGGTGTTGTACTGCCCCGAGCTTGGCCCGCTGGTGTTTACCCGAACGTAATCGAGGATGCAGAAACTCGTCTTCGCCCCGGCCAGCCGGGTGACCTGATAGACGCCCATGCTGTCGCGCTTGAGGAGCTCGTACCGGGCGAAGTCGGCAAAGTGGAAGTGGTTGTGCTCCGGATGGTACACCAGATTGGAGGCAACCCTGCGGTGGACGACTTGGTTGCCGCCAACCGTCTTGTCATAGACATTCTGGTAAATTGGCGCGTTCCGCGCGGTGCCGCCAACGATCTCGAGCCGGCCGCCGTAGTTGCCGACCGTGTTGTCGAAGCGGAGGAGAATGCGGCCGCTACTGGCAAACTCGAAATAGAGTCCGGAGGGCGGCTTTGTCCTAAGGTCGGGGTAGATCGGCTCGCCCGCGATCGTGCCGCGCGCCGCACCGAGCGCAGACAGCAACAGGGCAACCGTCAGGACCAGCCGAACCAAGCGCACTCGGCGACACCATGCATCCATTTGACCAACTCCCCATCCCGTTTCGACTCGCCCTCCCCGTCCGCCATGCCACCCGCGCGCGAACCCCGCCAGGCCCGCGATCGCGTGTCCAGGGCCGATCCTCCCCGGATGGGGCGGCCCGTGTTGACGCAAGAAGTCTCCAGATGATACGGCCGAAATGCGCCGAAATCAATGCCGGATTTTCGACGGCAACGGCGATCACGTAGGCAGGACCGAGGAGCCGATTCGTTCCGACTCTGTCGTCCGAGCAGACGACAGGTCGGTAGTGTGCGCCATGGATTAACGAGGCTCATTGGCGGGCGCTAAGGAAGATCGACATACCCGCTGTGTCACCGGCGTCGGCACGCTCAGGAAGCCGGGTTGCTCCCCGCCCGAATCGTCGATGCGATCGTGACGCATCCACGGGTGCTGTTTTTGCCGACGGTGCAGAGCAGGCATCGGGGACGTGGCCGGACCGTATGCCCTTCACGGCATCGATCGTGCAGTATTCCTCACCGGGTCGCTGGCCGGGGCGTCGGAGGTCGCGGATGGGAACTAAGGAGCAACGAAAACATATCCTGGTTATCAATGACATCCCCGTCTTGCTCGAGGTTTTCCGCGACCTCCTCGAAAGCGAGGGATATCGCGTCTCGCTCGACAACTTTTCCGACTTCGATCTCGCGCAAAAGCTCGCCGACGTCAAATGCCTCATGCCAGACGTGGTCGTCCTTGATTTCCTCTTCGGCGGTGAGCCACTCGGCTGGCAATTACTCCAACTCCTGAAGCTGGACCGGGACACGGCGTGTATCCCGGTCGTTGTTTGCACCGCGGCAGCGCGTCAGGTGACCGAACTGGAGGGGCACCTCCGGTCCATGAACGTAGCGGCGATTCTCAAACCTTTCGACATCGACACCTTGCTCACCGCCGTCTCACAGGCGCTTTCGGACGGTCCCAGCGCCGTCGGTCTTTCACCTGCACCGCCCGACTGAACGTCGACGTTGGTTGAACAACATGACCGTCTTTGAACTTTGGGACGAGCGCACCAGCCGCGCGATCGGTCGGTGGCCGACTGAGGCGGACGCTTTGGCTGTCGTCCGCGATCTGTTGGACCGTGGCGAGGTCATGACCGTCGCCGCCCTCGTCCTCCGCAGCACCGACTGGGGACAGCCCCCGACGATCGTAGCGTCGGGGGCGACTCTCGGCGCGCTTGCGCGTCGCTCGCATCCGGAATCCTAGACCGGGCTTGGACGCGCTCCCACGGGTGGACGTGACGGTCCATTGTGAACGAAAATATGTTCCAGGAAATCGCTGCTTCGCTCGGAGTTACGGGCGATTCTCGGATAGGTCGGCCGGCAAGAGCCGCACGTACCTTGTTTCGCCGCCCGGAACGCCGAGCGGATCTGTGGAGTTCGTAGCGACGACTCCGCGGGAAACCTGCAGGGTCGGAGAGACGATGAACCATTCGGTGCCGACGCCACGCGTTCTCGTCGTCGACGACGATGCTGCGATTCGCGAGTTTTTGCGTGATCTCCTCGGTTCGGAAGGCTACGAGGTCGATGAAGCCGTAAACGGCGCCGAGGCCGTCGAGCGCGTCCGCTCCAACCCCCCCGCGGCCGTCCTCATGGACCTGATGATGCCGATCCTCTCCGGCGCCGAGGCCACCTCGAAACTCAAAAACGATCCCAATACCGCCGGTATCCCCATCCTTGCTATGAGTGCCGGTCGCAATCTCGCCACGATGGGGACCGGAATCCCCGCCGACGGCTTCGTCAGCAAACCGTTCGACCTCTCCCTGCTCGTCTCCACCCTCGCCGCTCATACCCGCCACAACGGCTGAGACTCCAACGATCGCCCTGACCGGGCCGCAACTCACGGTTGGCCGCGTCGACGCGAGTCGGATCAACTCGGAGCTCCCCATCTCCTCCTCGCGCCCGTGATCGGCGAGGTCACGCCGCGCTCGCATGGTACGATTGGCGCCCGGTCGCTCCGTCGAGACGAAAGCGACGCCGATGTTTTGCACCACCTGCGCCAGCGCAAATCCCCGCAACGCCCGACAATGCTCCGCCTGTGGCAGCGTCCTCGGGTCACCGATGCCCGAGTCCGTGCAATCTCCCGCAGGACGAACCTCTGCGTTCTCTCGTCGCATTTTCCGCCTTGTTCAGGCTGCGCCCATCGCCGTCCTCGCGATCGCTCTTACCCTCGGCGCGAGTCAGATCTGGACGGCAAGAGCCGAGCGAGCAGCCGCCTATGCCACCGCCGCCCGCGCCCTGGCGAACGGCGACTTCATCGCCGCGCGAGACGGTTTCGCCGATTTGGGCGACTATCGCGACGCCGATACGCGCTTTTCCGAAGCCAGCGCCGCACTGGCGCCGTACGAGTCCGCCTTCGACGAGGCCCGAATCGCCATCGCCAGCGGCCGCTTCGGCGACGCCATCGCCGCGTTGACGCCCGTCGTCCGCGAGCTCCCGTCCTTTCAACCGGCCGCCATCCTCCTCGACGAGGCACGCCACCAGCGCCGCGAGGCACTCCTCACAGAGGCAAACACCGCTGAGCACGACGGCGACTGGCTCACCGTCGAGAACGCCCTCGCCACCCTCGCCGAAGACGACCCGACCGATGAGGGCATTGCCTCCCGGCTCGCGTCCGTCCGCCGCCGGCATGCTCCGCTCCTGTACTCCCGCGACGGCGTCGTCTACGTGTCGGG
>JAXDKI010000326.1:0-3869 GCA_034667245.1 Thermomicrobiales bacterium
AGCCCGGCACGTCGATCCGTTGCAGCCCGATGTCGTCGACCCCGGCCGCCCCCGAGCCGGAGCGCGTCAGCTTCAGCTTGATGCTCTGGCCGGCCCAGTCCAGCAGCCGGAAGCGGTAGGTCGTCCAGGTATCGGCCCCCAGGCCGCCGATGACCTGGGTGCTGGTGGCGTAGTCCGGGCCCGACAACACGTGGACGTTGACCTGGTCGGCGAAGGCGGTCAGGCCGCTGACGCGGAGGCTACCGAACTGGGTGGCGGCCTCGAGGGTGAAGGCCGAGGAGGTGAGGGAGGAGCTGGCCGGTAGGCGGGCGTAGGGGCCATCGGGGCCGCCGCTGGCGACGATCGTCGTCGAGCCGGTCGTGGTCCAGCCGGTGAAGCTGCTGCTGGCGAAGTCGTGGTTGGTGGCGGGGGTGCCGACCTCGCTGGCGGCGGTCTCGAAGTCGTGGTTGGTCGGCGCGCCGAGCTCGACCACCTCGGCGTCGAAGCTGTGGTTGAGCGGATAGGGCGGGTAGGCGCCGGAGGGGGACGGCGGTGCGGCCTGGTGGCGCTCCCGCGGCGCGGGCAGCGTGTTGCGGCCCGGCGCCAGCGCCGCCAGCGTCCGTTCTCGTGCCGCCTGCTCGGCGTAGAGCCGCGACAGCACTTCCGGCGTGCCCGGCAGCAACAGCAAGACCACCAGCAGGGCCGTCCGCCAACGACCCCACCGCGTCATTCGTCGCCCCACCACGTGTCCCCTCCCTCCCCGCGGCGGACACACGATGCCCCCTCCCCGGCGGGCCGTCGGAGTCGTCTCTCTCGTTGGTATTGCGGAAGCGTGCAATTATCCGTACGTGAACGATTCTACCAGCCACGATTGCCCCATGTCAACACCATCGGAGGTGCGTTTCGTTGAAATGATCCAAGGCACGCGCAGTCACCATCACATGTGGAACTTCTGTTGCGCGATGACGTCGATCTATTCGTGCTCGGCAGGACCTCGGTCCTCCAAGGCGCCGTCATTGTGCCGTTTCTCCAACGACCGATCTCGCCCAAATCGCACGAAACCATCATTCACGCGATTCGGTGGGACGGCGGGATCACGGCGGTCCAGTCGGGCGGGATGCCCATGCGCGCCGACACCGAGGGGAGGGATCGTGACCCTGGGGTGCCTGTTTGCGCCTAGACCTGCAGCGGGGTGGCGTGGGCGGCGGCGACTGCCTGTGGGAACTCGAGGGTTCGACCCGGCGCCGCGAGATAGGCCGCGAGGTCGCACGCGGTCAGCGGCGGCGCGAAGAGGTTGCCCTGGGCCTGCTCGCAGCCGAGTGCCTGCAGTTGCTTCAGCTGGTCGGGCCGCTCCACGCCCTCGGCGACCACCTTCAGGCCGAGCCCGTGCGCCAGGCCGATCACCGCCTGCGCGACCTTCGTTGCGTCCTTGTGCCGCCCCAGCTCGGCGACGAACGAGTGGTCCAACTGCAACGTGTCGACCGGGAAGCGCGGCAACGAGCCAAGACTCGATGACCCGGTCCCGTAGTCGTCGATCACCGCGCGCACGCCGATCCCCTGCAGACGCCAGAGAACGGCGATCGTCGCCTCGGCGTTCTTCATGGCCGCCGTCTCGGCGATCTCCAGCCGCAACCGGCGCGGGGCCAATCCCGTCTGCCGCAGCAGCTGCTCCAGGTCGGAGACGAGGTCAGGATCGTGGAACTGCTTGCCGGAGAGATTGACGTTCAGGATCGGCGGATCGAGCGTGACGCTCTCCCAGGTCGCGGCCTCCCGGCAGGCGGTCTCCAGTCCCCAGGCCCCGATCGGCCCGATCAACCCGGTCTCCTCGGCGATCGGGATGAACCGCGCCGGCGCGATCCAGCCGCGCGTCGCATGTTCCCAGCGCAGGAACGCCTCGACCGCGACCACCCGTTGCGTCGCGAGCTCTACCTTCGGCTGGTAGAGCACCCGCAGCTCGTGCCGCCCCAGCGCCCGTCGCAAGTCGGCCTCGAGCGCCAGCCGCTCCGCGACCTCGGCGCGCATACTGGCGTCGAAGATGGCGTACCGGTTGCGCCCGCCTTCCTTCGCCCGGTAGAGGGCGTTGTCGGCGTCGCGGAGCACCTCGGCCCCGGTCCGGTGCTCCGGTCCGGGTCGGACGATCCCAACGCTGGTCGAGACGTAGACTTCCCGCGACTCCAGCAGCGTGATCGGCGCCGTCATCGCGGCGATGATCCGCTCGGCCACCCGAACGGTCTCGTCGTCGTCCCGCACGTCGTCGAGCAGGACCGTGAACTCGTCGCCGCCGAGGCGGGCAACCACGTCGTTCGGCCGCCGCACGATCCCGTGCAGCCGCTCCGCGACGGCGATCAGGAGCTGGTCGCCCGCCTCGTGGCCGAGGGTGTCGTTGATCAGCTTGAACCGATCCAGGTCGAGGAAGAGCACCGCGATCTGGGGTGGCCCGCCGATGTCGCGCCGCAACGCCTCGTCGAGGCGGCGCGTGAAGAAGGCGCGATTCGGCAGATCGGTCAAGGGGTCGTGGAAGGCCTGGTGCGCCAGTTGTTGCTCTAGGCGCTTCCGCTCGGTCACATTATGGAGCGTGCCGACCACCCGTCCCGGCCGTCTCCCCCGCCCGGGTACGACCTCTCCGCGACTGTGGATGATTCGCTCCGTTCCATCGGGCAGGACGATGCGATGATCGATCGCGTACGGGGCACCGAGCTGAGCTTTGCCGAGGACGTCGGCGACGGCGTCGCGGGCGTCCGGTTGTACGACCGCGAGATAGGTCTCGGTGCCGGCTTCGGCCGCGACGGGATCGAGACCGAGGAGCGCGTAAAGGGCGTCCGACCAGCGCTGATCGTCGGTGCGCAGGTCCCAGTCGAGACTGCCGAGGTCGGCCACGCGCTGGGCGGCGGCGAGGTTTGCCTCGGCTCGCCGCCGCATGGCGATGTGCTGATGGAGCGCGACGTAAACAGCAGCGGTCGGCAGGAGGATCAGGGTCAGAGCCCAGGGTTGGGCGTCGGCAATGACGGCCGCGAGCAGACCGACCCCGAGCTGGGCAAGGTATTGGAGGTGCTCGGCCGGTTGCTTACCGATCGTTGAGTCGTAGAAGACTGTCGGGAGCGGGATCCCCTCCTGAAAACTGATTACGCCGGCGAGGGTGATGCGCTGCACGAGGTAGATCACCAGACCGGCGACGGCGACCGCGACGACGGGCATTGGGAGACTGAAGTGGGGCGCCGCGGCATCCCAACCGATCAACGCGAGGGCGAGACCAGCCGCCGCTGCCTGGAGTCCAACCGAGGCACCATTGAAGATCGTTTCGGCCCACGACATACGACGCAGGTTCGGCGCGAGCCAAGACGCGCGCGGCCGAAGCAGATGCGCGACGGTGATACCGCCCCAAGCAACGACCATCGCGATCCCGGGCTGCAAAAGGAATATGGCGGGCAGAACCGCCACGGTCTCGAGGGTGTGGACGACGCGATGACCAGCGTTGAGCGGCGTCACGTAGGCGAGTGTGACGCCGGCGGTGAGAGCGACGGTAAGTGCCAGCTGGCTCCCAGTCGGGAGCGCGGCGATCATGAGAAGAGCCGAAGCCGTGCTCGTGGCAGCCGCGAACAAAGCCCCGAGGTAGAGCTTCGTCACCGGCCGAAGTGGGGGGAGGGCGGTGTCCTTAGTCACAATCGGTCCTGCTCAGTCCGGCCGAAATTGATCGGGAGTGCCATCCTGCCTGCGACGCCGCGATGCGCTGTGCTGATGAGAACCGAATCGACTGGAGGCCTATCCGGATCATACCCCGATGTGCCTAGCCCGTCGATACTCTCCGAATGGGAACGAGGAGTCCCGAGGGTAACAAAAAGAGGGCGGTGCAAGTGCCGCCCCCTCTTCTTCGTCTGTGTTTACGAGTAATG
>JAXDKI010000327.1:0-5333 GCA_034667245.1 Thermomicrobiales bacterium
ATACCGCGTTCGCGTCGAAGGCGGACGATACGGCCGCGCTGGCGGCGATCGTGAACGCCTGGTTGCTTGTCGGGCTGCCAATCGCGCTGCTGGGGCAGGCGGTCGGGCAGTCGGCGTTCCCGCGGTCGGCCAGTCACGCGGCGGCGATGGAATGGGCGGAGTTGCGGCGGACGCTATTTCGGTCGCTGGCGGCGGTGGTCGGGTTGGCGGTACCGGCGCTGCTCGGGTTGGTGGTGTTGGGACGACCGACGATCCGGATTCTGTTCGAGCACGGCGAGTTCGACGTCGCGGCGGGCTCACTCACCTACGGTGTCCTGACCGCCTACGCGGTGGCGCTCCCGGCGTACGTGGCGACCGAGGTCATCACCCGCGGGCTGATCGCGCTGCGCGACACGAAAACGCCGCTGCTGACGAACTCGCTGCAGCTCGCGGGGCGGGCGGCGGTGATCGCGCTGCTCCTGGACCGGCACGGCGCGGTGGCGATCCCGATCGCGTTCGCCGTCACGGCGTCGATCGAAACGGTGGCACTGGGGACGGTGCTGCTGACGAAGCTGCGGCGACGAGAGCGACAGCGAGGGCTGGAGGCTGGGGGTTGGGGTCAGACGATGGTGTTGCCCCGATACTCCAACCCCCAACCCCCAGCCCCTAGCCCCCGTTCAGGTGATCGAACAGTCGGCGCCGTAGAGAACGAGACCGAGCCGACGCGCCACCCGCTGCGAGGCGAGGTTGTCCCAGTCGGTGCTGTAGAGCGGGATGCGGCCGGACTCCCGGACGGCGAGCGCCCAGGCGGCGGTGACGGCGGTGGCGTAGCCGCGACCGCGGAAGGCTTCGACGGTGTCGACGCCGGCCTCGGCGGCAGCGACCGTGTTGCGGGAGCTGAAGCAGACGGAGACGGCAGTACCGTCGCGGACGACGGCCAGACACGGTTGCAGGTGTTCGAGTTGGGAGGCAAGGAAGGGGTAGTGCTCTCGGACCAATTCTCGCTCGGGCGGGCGGATGGCGATGACGTCTGGTGGCCGGGCGATAGCGTCAGGGAAGCGCCAGGCCGGTCCTTGCCAGGTCGACACGACGGGGGCATGAGCGCTCAGCGCCTCGTGCAGGGCGGCGAAGCTGACGAGCGGTTGGCGCAGATCGGTGGCGACGGGTTCGCGGGCGAGGAGAGCCTCCAACTCGCGGACGAGGTCGGATGGGAGATCCTCCCGGAAGCGCCAGAGGTTGCCGGCGGAGGTGCGGCCGACGAAGAGCCGGGGCGCGCGAATCGGGTCCGGCTCGTTTGTGGTCAGGATGCGTCCGGCCGCGTCGTGGCAAAAGAGGGCGGCGATTTGCAGCTCCATCAGAGCGAGGTCGGACATCATCGGTTCTCTCCGCGAGATAACGGGGTGAAGGAGAGGCGCTCCGGACAGCATGATGGTTCCTCCGCAGACGATTGTCTACCGCCCCGGCACGTCCCGTCCGCCGGTCGCTCACGTGGGGACGACTGGCGTCCTCTTCGATGGGAGGTCGGCAATGGTGCACCAATCGGCGTCGACGGGGAGGAGTGTGTCACGCGAGAACGGCGTGCACGTTGCCACGGTCGACCTGTGGGGTCGGCACGGGGAGTGGGCGGAGCGCCGGTCTGTCCTGATTGAGGGGTTTCGCGAGCTCCGACCGGATGTCGTAGCGTTCCAGGAGGCGATCACCACCGGCGGATATGACCAGGTGGGCGATCTCCTCGGTCCTGCCTACCACGTTGCCCATCAGACCCTCGGTTTGGTCGGCGACGGCAATGACACCGCGATCGCGAGTTGCGCCTCACCCCCCGAACGGCACCGGCGCCTGCCCACCTACGCACCCTGCAATCCGTAGCCCTCGCCTCCCATGTCCTGGCACCATCCTGGCATCATGACCATGCGCGTCCCTTGCCCGCTCGACGACGCCGGCGAAGCGGACGCGATGCTCTGTCCGATCGCGACACGTCAGGAGCCAGACATACTATGTCGACCCCATCGCCGATCCCAGCCGATGCCGTCCTCGTCCGGACCGCCGTTCTCGGCTTTGCGGCCGGTCTCCGTTCCCAGCTCCCGCTCGCGCTCATTGCGGCGGCGGCCGGACGCGGCGATTTCGCCAAGGACGCCACCGGCGCGTTGGCCCGGCTCCGTACCCGCTCCGCCCGCTTCGGCTTCGGCGCCGCCGCGATCGGCGAGTTCATCGCCGACAAGACGCCCTTCGTCCCCAGCCGGCTCAATCCCGGCCCCTTCGCCGGCCGCCTCGTCTTCGGCGGGCTGACCGGCGCCGTCTATGCCCGCGGTAACGGTCGCTCCGCCCCCCTCGGTTTCACCCTCGGCGCCGCTGCCGCCGGTCTCGGCGCCTACGCCGGCTACCACTTCCGCACCACCCTCGACGACAAGACCGGTCTCCCCGACCCCATCTGGGCCGTCTCGGAAGACCTCATCGCCTTCACCCTCGCCCAGCTGGCCCTCCGCGACTGACGGCGGGGGAACCGAACCCTGCTAAACTCGCCTCCTGCCGGCGACCGGCAATCGGCTATCGGCTATCGGCTCCTTGAGGGAAGAATGACCGCAGACGCAGGACCACGTCACCCGCTCACCTTCGGCGTCGTCACCGGCCAGCACCAACTCACCCTGCCGCAGCTCGTCGAACAGTGGCAACTCGCCGAGGCGCTCGGTTTCGACTCCGTCTGGCTCTTCGATCACTTCTTCGCCCTCTACGGCGATCCCGACGGTCCCTGCCTCGAGGCCTCGACCCTCCTCGCCGCCCTCGCCCTCAAGACCTCGCGCGTTCGCATCGGCGTCCTCGTCTACGGCAACACCCATCGCCACCCGGCGATCCTCGCCAAGGAGATGGTCACCGTCGACCACCTCAGCGACGGGCGCGTCACCCTCGGCATCGGTACGGGCTGGAACGAGCGCGAGCACGCCGCCTACTCGATCCCCTTCCCCTCCGCCGGCGATCGCGTGGCGATGCTCGACGAGGCCCTCCAGGTCATCCGTTCCCTCCTCACCGAACAGCGGACCACCTTCGACGGCCGCTTCTACCAACTCCAGGACGCCCCGTTCGCGCCGAAAGCGGTGCAGGCGAAGATGCCGATCATGGTCGGCGGCAAGCGGCCGAAGATGCTCAAGGTGATCGCTCGGCACGCCGACGTCTGGGACAGCAGCCCGACCCCCGACGAGCTCCGTCAGCGCCGCGCCGACCTCGCCGAGAACTGCGCCGAGATCGGCCGCGATCCGTCCGAGATCCTCTGCTCCGTCTCCCTCGGTGCCGACCGCTTGGAAGACGAGCGGGGCTTCGCCGATCTCGTCCGCGACTACCGCGCCGCCGGCGCCAGCCAACTCCTCTTCGACTTCCCGATTTCGGCCGCCGGCACCGCCACCGCCGAGCGGGTCGCCCGCACCATCATCCCGTCGCTGCGCGAGGAGTTCGCGACCGAGCAATGAGCGAACGTCCAATCCGCCTTGTCACCTTCGACCTCTACGACACCCTGATCGAGCTGCGCCCCCGCCGCTGGGAGCGCCTCGCCACCGCGCTACGCCGACTCGGGATCGCGGCCGACCCCGACACCCTCCGCACCGCCGATCGGGTCGCCGAGGACTATTACACCGAAGAGAATGGCCGCCTGCCGATCCGCGATCGCCCCCGCGGCGAGCGCGAAGCCTTCCGCCTCAACTACATGACCCACTGGCTCGACGCCGCCGCTCTGCCCGCCGACCCGTCCACCGTCCGCGCTGCCCGCGAGGGCTACCTCGCGGAGTTCGAGACGCCGGCCGTCGCGAACCCCGCCAGCGGCTACCAGGTCTTCGACGACGTCTTGCCGGCGCTGGCGCGGTTGCGCCGGGCCGGGATCAAGCGCGCCGTCATCTCGAATGCCGACGCCGACGTGACGGCGCTCTGCACCCACCTCGCCTTCGCCCATGAGCTGAACGCGATCGTTACCTCGGCGATCGTCGGCTGGGAGAAACCGGACGTGCGGACCTTTCAGGCCGCCCTCGATCCCCTCGGCGTCGATCCCTCCGACGCCCTCCACATCGGCGACCAACCGCGCTCCGACGTTGCCGGCGCCCTGGCCACCGGTATGCGCGCCGTCCTCCTCGACCGCTATGGGCGACACGATCCGGCCGACGTCGGCGTCCCCGTCGTCCGCGACCTCGGCGCGCTCGTCGATCTCGTCCTGGGCGGTGACGAGGCGGGAAGGCGAGGAGGCGAGGAGGCGAGGAGTTGAGCGACCGGCTATCTCCGCCTTCTGTGGAATTGATCTCCGTCAACGTCGGGCTGCCGGCGGTGATTGGCATGCACCGCGGGAAGCCGGTGATGAGCGGGATCAAGAAGCAGCCGGTCGGGGTGACGACGCTCTATCTCGACACACTCAACCTGGCCGGCGATCGGCAGGCTGATTTGCGGGTGCACGGTGGTACGGAGAAGGCGGTCTACGCCTATCCCTCCGAGCACCTGGCGCGGTGGAGTGTCGACTTGGAGCGCGATCCGCCGTTCGGTCCCGGCTCGTTCGGGGAGAATCTGACGGTCGCGGGCTGGTCCGAAGATGACGTCAGGATCGGCGACGTCTGGGCCTGGGGCGACGCTCTCATCCAGGTCGCGCAGCCGCGTTATCCCTGCTACAAGCTGGCGCTGGCGACTGGTCGACCGAGTATCGCTAAGTCGTTCATCGCCCACGGGCGGACCGGGTGGTATTTCCGGGTCCTTCGCCCCGGCGAGGTACCCGTTGCAGGACCGATCGAGGTCGTCGAGCGCGATCCGGCCGGGATGACGATCATGGATGCCCACCGGGCGCTTGTGGGGGACGCTTCGCGGGAGGCGATCGAGCGGGTGCTGGCGGTGACAGCGCTGGCGGCGAGCTGGCGGGGTGCGCTGGAGAAGAGACTGGACGGCGAGTAGGTCAGACGGGCGCGTTGTTGAGGCGGGTGGAGCGCGTCGGTTGTCGGACGTCAGTCGAGGAGTGCCGTCAGCTCGACGTCCATGTAGGGGTGGAGGGGGGGAGAGGCGAGGGCTGCCTCGATCCATTCGATTGAGGGGCCCTGCATGGCGATCCAGCCGCCGGAGCGGTCGGCGGCGAGGTAGAGGGCTTCGAGGGTACCTTGCTCGCAGAGCGATATCTTGCCAGAGCGAACTTCGCGTTGCGTCGCGCTAACGGCTAGCTCAGAGGCTACACGACCGGGTAGGCGAGCGGGGCGTGCAGAAGGGCTCCCAGTTCCTCAAATCTCCTCTCTTCCATGTCTCTCCCATGCTTGATACCGGCGGCGAATACAGGTAAGCGAGCCCAGCCGCGGCTGGAATCGGAGGGAGGTCCTTCGCTGGCGCTCAGGATGACCAATCAATAT
>JAXDKI010000328.1:0-10670 GCA_034667245.1 Thermomicrobiales bacterium
ACAGTCTGGGAACGATGGTCACGACGGACATTCCGTCCGCGTCGACGTAGCGCAGCACGGGCGCGTCCCCGTGTTCGGCGGGAGCGGCGACTCGCCCCAGCCCATCCAGGCGCACCGGCATCGCGCCGAAAACCTCCGTGATCCTCCGCGCCTCAAACGGCATGCGCGGCGCGCCATCCAGCCCCCAGGGCGCTCCGACGGCAAGCATCACCTCGACCTCGGCAATCTGTGCGGGTTGGGAAGTCGTGGTTCCCGCCGTTCCCGCCGGTGACGGGATAGGTTGGGTCATCACCTCGGCAGTCGACGTGGGCACCGATTTCGGCGCATTGCGACCAGCCCGCGTTTCGCGACAGGCTGCCGTCAGCATGATCGCCGCGGCCGCGACCAGCCAGGGCCATCGCGGTGGAGTGGAACGCCGCCCAGAAAGGCGGACCGGGCCCGACTGCTTCACCAGACGTCTCCGTTTGTCGTCATCTTGTACTATGCGTCGGAGGATACAGCGCAATCGGCGCTGTGTGCCGCCAAGGGAGCTGCCGCACGTAGTCGAGCGTTGAAGCAAGAATTGGGAGCGTCCAAGAGTCGTGCGCCGATCGACGTCGTTCCCTGCTGACGGCACCCCAACAACAGCTGGGAGAGATAAGTGAGCATCGAACGTCGAGTGAAGATCGTCGCAACCCTCGGGCCAGCGGTTGCCAGTCCCGATCGTCTCTCGGACCTGTTGCGGGCCGGCGCGGACATGGTGCGCATCAATGCGGCACACGGCTCGGCAGAGACGCGCGCCCGGCTCATTGCCGATGTTCGGGCAGCGGCCGCTGACGTCGGCAAGAAAGTCCCGATCCTATTCGACCTTCGGGGCCTCAAGATCCGAACGGGCCCGCTGGCGCCAGAGGAACCATCCGAACGCGACGGGCGGAAACTGTCGAAGAACCAGGAACCGCAGCAGGAGCTCGGTCCTGAGGAACACGACGACAAATTCTCCCCGCCGAAAGGGGTTCCCTTCGCCCGCGGGAGCGAGGTCGAGATTTATCCGGAGCCGGTGCCGGCGAGACCAGGCCAGATTGGGATCGACTATCCCGACCTGCTCGACGTCATCGGCCCCGGCTCACGCATGCTGATCTCCGACGGACTGATCGAGCTCCTTGTCGATCGCCTCGAAAACGGCAAAGCCATCTGTAAGGTGAGCCGGGGCGGTCTCCTCCTCGGCAAGCAGGGTGTCACCCTCCCCGGCGCCGCTATCGTCGGTGGCTCGATGACGGCGGCTGACCGCGAAGACGTCGCTTTCGCGGTCTCTCAGGGCGTCGATTTCCTCGGCCTCAGCTTCATCAACGACGCGAGCGATCTCGTCCTGGCGCGCGGCGTCGCCGCCGCCCACGGCCCCCACTCCCCCGGTCTGATCGCCAAGATCGAACGACCCGATGCACTGAATAACGTACGCGAGATCGCCAGCCAGGCCGACGGATTGATGGTCGCGCGCGGCGACCTCGGCGTACAGCTCCCACCGGAGCAGGTGCCCCGCGCCCAGAAGAAGATCATCTCGACCGCCAACAATCTCGGCGTCCCGGTCATCACCGCCACCCAGATGCTGGAGTCGATGATCACCCAGCCGATGGCCACCCGCGCCGAGACCAGTGACGTCGCCAACGCCGTTTGGGACGGCACCGACGCGGTCATGCTCTCCGCCGAGACTGCCGTCGGCCAGTTCCCCGTCGAGGCCGTCGAAACGATGACCCGGATCATCCTCGAAGCCGAGCGCGACGGGCCGATCCGCACCGCCGCCGCCGCCGAGCCTCTGCCAAGCGGCCGCGACGTCTCCCTCGCCTTTGCCGACGCCATCGCTCGCGCCACCTTCGCCCTCGCGGAGACCGCCCCCGCCGAGCACATCCTCGTCTTCACCCTGACCGGCACCGCCGCCCGCCGCGTCGCCAAGTACCGGCCCCGTCCTCCCATCATCGCCGTTACCACGGACGAGGGCAGCGCCCGCCGTCTCAACCTCGTTTGGGGCGTTCGTGCTGTCGTCGTTCCGCTTGAGACCGACCCCGATAAGATGTTCCGCATCGCCGGCCGCGCCATCATCGAGGAGGGTCTCGCCCACCAGGACGAGTACGCCCTGATCGTCGGTTCCCTCCCCATGATGAAAGTGGCAGGGCGCACCAACCTCGTTCATGTCCGGAAACTCGGGACGTGATTGAAGTCGCCACTTCCCTTTGACCTCCACACCTCGACGGCGGGTGAGCGGGTGAGATGAGGGCTATCCACCCCGTGCTAAACTCCCGACCGGCACCCTTCGCGACGCCGCGCACGCGTTTAGATAACCGAGTCCAGGGAGAACCGCAGTATGGACGCCGACGCCCCCGAACCGACGGCACGCCAATGGTTGTCGCGGTCGCCGACCGGCGACGAACGCGACGCCGAGCTCACCCGTCTTCGTGAGCGGCTCGCCTTCTATCAATCGTTCGAGGGCCTGATCCAGGACAACATCGCGCGCTCCGGCGATCTCCTCCGGCAGGCGATGACGATGCGGGAATCGGCGGCTGTCGAAATCGCGACCGCCCAGGCCGAGGCAGCGCGCCAGCGCGTTGACGACCGCTCCCGCTACCGGATCCTCTTCTCCGCCATGCTGGACGAACTGACTGCTCTCCAGGGGCAGGCCGAACGCCTCGCGCGGCGCCTGACTGTCGCCCTCGACGAGATCGAAGCGGACTTGCCGCCGGGAGCCGCCCCGCCCTCATTCACCGAGTTCGAATTCGGCGATGACGACACGCTGCGGCAGGCACTCGCGCTCGATGCCGGCGCGCTCGCGCTCTTCGACCACCCCGATGCCTCCTCAGAGTTGGAGTTGCCAGAGGCATTCGACAAGTTCGCATCAGAAATGCCGTTTCGGGATCCTAACCTCCCTGGGACAGGACCACTCGATGCGGCAAATCTGCCCGAGATCGAGGACGACGCGGTCGGCACGAAACCCGAACCCGATCCATGGGACACTTCTCCGGCGAGAGTCTCGGCACTTGGCGCCCAGCAACCAGAGCCGTCACCTGAGGTAGCCGAAGACGTCCCGTCCGACGAGAGCGTCGACATTCCCTTGGACATCCTGCCATTCGCGCCCGAGGACGTCGCGCCGGCCAAGAAGTTCGCCTTCGACAATGACCTCGCTCAGCAACCGGTCTACGACCCGGATCGTCTCGCCGAAACTCCGGCCATCTCGGCCACGACCGCGAACAACGCCACCATCGTCCTCGTCCACGGCGTGCCACGGGCAACCACCGCGCTGTCGCTCAAGCGTTACTTGGAAGGACTGGCTCACGTCGGCGTGGTCGAGCCACGCGAGTTCGCCGAAGGCATCCTCCGCCTGGAAGTCTCCGGTGCTCGCCCGCTCGCGTTCGAGGACCTCCGTTCCTGGTCGGAAGGACAGGGCCTCGAACCCGTCCACCTTCGCGACGACCTCGTCGAAGTCCGGTTATCGCGTTAGCCGGCGCATTGCGCTGATCTGTTTGCTCCGTGGGCGACGCCGATCAGACGCTTGGCGTCCCTGCTCCGGCTCTCACTCACGACGGCCCACACGCTTTTTTGCCCACGGAGGGGCGACGTACATTGATCTCTCGGATTCAATCCTTCGGCCCTTGATTCGAGGAGTTTGCCCGTGACCGTGACCACCCACTGGACGTCGTTCCTCGACGAGCAGCATGACCGCCACTTCGCGTCGCTGCTGGAATTCCTCAGGATGCCGAGTATCAGCACCGATCCGGCCCGCACGAGCGACGTCGCTCAAGCCGCAAACTGGGTCTCCGACCAGTTGCGCGCCGCCGGCGTTCCGGAAGTCGAGCTCCTCCCGACTCCCGGTCATCCTGTCGTCTTCGGCCGCTGGCACGATGCCGAGGGAGCGCCGACCGTCCTCGTCTACGGCCACTACGACGTCCAGCCTCCCGATCCCCTCGATCTCTGGGAAACCCCGCCGTTCGAGCCGACCTTCCGAGACGACCGCCTTTACGCCCGCGGCGCGGCCGACATGAAGGCGAACCTGCTCACCCTCATCCAGGCGGTCGAGGCGCTCGCTCGCACGGCGGGCAAACCACCCATCAACCTCACCTTTCTCTTCGAGGGCGAGGAAGAGATCGGCAGCCCGAACCTTCCGGCCGTCATCCGTGCCCAACGCGACCGGTTGACCTGTGATGTCGCTCTCTCGGCCGATGGCGGCATGGCCGGGCCGGACACGCCGTCGCTGACAGTCGCCCTCAAAGGCATCCTCTCCTGTCAGATCGACCTGCGAACCAGCTCCACCGACCTTCACTCCGGCTCCTACGGCGCCGTCGTGCCGAACGCGGTCCAATCCCTGGTCCGGCTCGCCGCAACCTTTCACGACTCCACCGACCGCGTCGCCGTCGCGGGGTTTTACGATGACGTCCGCCCACTCACCGACACCGACCGCGCCGAGCTCGCCGCCGTGCCGTTCGACGAGTCGAAGTTCCGGGACGAGGCAGGCGTCGAAACCCTCTGGGGCGAGTCGGGCTACACTCCCCTGGAGCGGCGCTGGACCCGTCCGACCCTCGACCTCAACGGCGCTTGGGGCGGCTTCCAGGGCGAAGGGACCAAAACCGTCACCCCGAGCGAGGCCCACCTCAAGATCACCTGTCGCCTGGTCCCCGATCAGGACCCGGAGCAGATCCTTCGGCTGATCGAGCGCCACGTCGCTCAGCACACCCCGCCCGGCGTGACTGCGACCGTCCGCGGGATGCCCGGCTCGGCCCGCCCCTACTCCCTCGACCGAAGCACTCCGGCACTCGCCACTGCGCGCAGCGTGCTCCAGGAGATCTACGGCAAAGAACCGTTGATCGTTCGCTCCGGCGGCACGGTGCCGATCACTGAAGTCTTCAAACGCGAACTCGGCGTAGACACGGTCACACTCGGCTGGGGACTTCCCGGCAGCCGGGCCCACGCGCCAAACGAATGGTTCCGCGTCGCCGACTTCGCGACCGCCCGCCGCACGTTCGCGACCTTCTTCGAAGCGATGTCCTCCGCCGCACCGTAGGACACGACCCTCAAGCGAACTTGGCGGCCGGTTCGTCCTATGACCAACGGCGAGCCGAGAGAGCCACTCCGGCCCATGCATTAGCGAGCATATTCGGCGCATGCTTTGCCCGCATAGATGCGGGTCGGCACGTACTTTTGCCTGCAGTCCCCGCTTCGTAGTTCTACGCAACCGCCCGGCACAACTGGGTCAACTGAGCCACGCCGAGCGCCCCCTTCAGTACGGGGCGCTCGGCGAATGGTTTGGTTGCGCCTCTTGCGGGGGAGTGCCGGCGACACAGGGGAAAGATAGATGCACCACCGCCTTGTCCTCGCTGGCAGCCTGTTCTTCACCGGCTTGATGCTGGCCACCATCGGCACCGCCTTCGCCTCACCGGGCACGGATACGGTCCCTCCCTCCGGCGGATACACGACCGCTGCCGAATACAGTCCTGACGCCCAGGAGTGCGCGTTTCTCACGATCATCAACGACTACCGCGCCCAAAACGGCAAAGCGCCCTTGACGCTGTTGCGAACACTCGGCGCGGCCGCGAAACACCATTCCGTCGACATGGCGACGAGGAACTACTTCAGCCACACCGCACCTCCGACCATCGCAGGAGGAGCGAGCACGACGTTCGACCAAAACATCACCGACCATGGGTACAACTGGCGGACGATCCCAGCCGGTGTCGGCGAGAATATCGCGGCCGGAAACTCGACGGCCCAGGGCACATTCGAGCAGTGGCGCACCTCGCCCGGCCACAACGACAACATGCTGGGCGTCAGGTCCGACTTCAAGGCGATCGGCATCGGCCGCGCCTACAACGCGACCTCCACCTATGGCTGGTACTGGACGACTACGTTCGGCACCGTCGTCACCGGCGAGGCAGTTGATTGCGGAGGCGGCACCAACGCGACCGCGATCCCCACAGCAACTCCGACCTTAACCTCGACCGCCAGCCGCACGCCGACCCCTACTTCGACCGCAACGCGAACACCGACCTCGACTCCGGCTGCCACGCGCACGCCGACAAGAACCCCGACGAGCACACCGACCAGAACGCAAACGCCCGCCGCAACCCTGACAACGGCGCCGACCAAAACCCGCACGCCGACTCCCAGGCCGACCGTAACGCGGACGCCGACCAAAACCCGGACGCCAACCCGCACACCGACCAAGACTCGAACGCCAACGCGCACACCGACGCGGACACGGACGCCAATACCGATCAAGACGCCGACTCGCCCGGCGCTGCCGACACGAACACCAGCGGCCTAGTCGACGACCCGCGATAGCGGGACAACGGAGGGAGCAGCGCTTGCTGCTCCCTCCGTTTGCTGCTCGCCGCCGCCGGGACGAACGGCGCGGCTCCGGGACTGGACGATTGGGGTGGGCCAGCCATTACCAGGGCGCGACGAAGATCACTAGAATGCGGGAGGTACTTCGCACTGAGACGGAGGAACGATGGCCCGAATTCTCGTCGTCGAAGACGACCGCTCGATTGCGGAGCTGGTCCAGCTCTATCTCCGTCGCGAGGGACACGAGATCGAGATCGTCGAGAACGGCGCTACCGCTCTTCGTCACCTCGAATCTTCGCCGGCTCCCACCGATCTGGTCGTCCTCGACCTGATGCTGCCTGGTCTCGACGGCCGCGGCGTCTGCCGCCGCCTCCGTGCCACCTCCGACGTCCCGGTGATCATGCTCACCGCCCTCGACGACGACCGCGACAAGATCGAGGGTCTCGATCTTGGCGCCGACGACTACCTCACCAAACCCTTCAACCCCCAGGAGCTCGTCGCCCGCGTCCGCGCCATCCTCCGCCGCGCCGCCCGCCCCGTCACCCAGACACTCGAGCCGGACAGTCACCTGACGATCGGCAATCTTCACCTCGACCTCGACGCCCACCGTCTCCTCGTCTCAGGTCAGGAATTAGCCCTCCGAACTAAAGAATTCGACCTCCTCACCGCCTTCGCCGCGAGCGCCGGCATCGTCCTCAGCCGCGATCAACTCCTAGAACGCGTCTGGGGCGGAGAGTTCGACGGAGACACACGCACCGTCGATGTCCACGTCTCCCGCCTTCGCGACCGCCTCGACGCCGCCGGCGCCACCGTCGAAATCGAAACGATCCGCTCCGTCGGCTACCGCCTCACGGCCGGGCGGTAGGCGTCAGGAGAGCGGCGTCGTGCCCCTAGCGCCTATCGCCAGACGCCTACCCCCTTCCGTTCACCTCCCTGTTACATTCCCGTAGGACGATGGCGACGTGGCCGCACAGCCGGCCGGAGAGAGGCAGCGGGGACCGATGGCAGAACCGACCGCCTCGAAACGGCAGCGGAAGGATCGCCGGCCCCTCTTCCTCAACCTGCGGGCCCGCCTGATCGCCTCCCACGGCTTCGTCATCCTGCTCGCACTCGGACTCGTCCTGTTGATCAGCGCCGCCTACCTGCGCCGGTACGAACTCTCGGTTGAAAAGGAGCGGATCGAGCAGTTCTCCAAAACGCTGACGATCTCGACCAACTTCTTGGCGAACCAGACCACCGCGCCGGGAAGGGACCGCCGTATCGAGGCCATCGACGCCCTCGCCGCCGAGGAGCAGATCCGCCTGATCGTATTCGGTCGTGCCGCCCAGGTTCTCTACGACAGCAACGAAGCCGCAAGCCTCACGGGGCAGGCACTCCCCCAATACACCGAACCGGTGCGCATGCTCCTGCGGCAGACCGAGGTGCGGAGCGGGGTCGAACATCGCTGGTTGGAGCCCGGAGACGACGACCCGCTCTCGGGACAACTCGTGCTCCTCTCCACCGGCGGCCCGGGTCGACAGGGGCGAGTCCTGGCCATCGTCGCCCCGCCACGGCGCTATCCCCTTCTGGCTCTTTATCTGCCGAGGTTGCTACTCGTAGCGGCCATCTCTCTCGCCGTCGCCTCGTTCGCCGGCTACGGCCTGAGCCGCCGCATCGCTGCGCCGATCGATCGCCTCACCGGCGCGGCGAATGAGATGGCGAAAGGCCAGTTAGAGCAGGCGGTGCCCGGCGAAGGTCCGGACGAACTGGGAAGGCTGGTGGCCAGTTTCAACACGATGTCGCGCCAGGTCGCGGCCACCGCCCGAAGCCAGCGCGAGTTGCTCGCCAACGTCGCGCACGAGCTCCGCACCCCCCTCACCTCGGTGCAGGGCTACGCGCAAGCGCTTCGTGATGGCGTGATCGAGGACGATGCTGAGCAGGAACGAGCGCTGACGACCATCGGCCGTGAATCGGAACGGATGGCGAGTTTGATCGGCCAACTCCTCGATCTCGCTCGCCTCGAATCGGGCCAGACCCGTCTCAAAGTCCGACCCGTCGCCGTTGCCCCACTCCTGGAGCGCGTCGCCGAGCAGTTCCGACCAGCGGCGACACAAAAGGGAATCACCCTACTCGTGGACGGTGGCACGGGTCTCGCCATTGGAGGGGACGAAGGTCGCCTGGCCCAAATCCTCAGTAATCTCGTCGACAACGCCATCCGGCACACACCCGCCGGCGGTCATGTCAAACTCGACGCCTCATCCAACGACGTCGCCGAAGACCGTACAACCCCTGAGATCCGCCTGACCGTCGCCGACACCGGCGAGGGCATTCCGCCCGAACGACTCGCCCGCATCTTCGAACGTTTCGACCGTGGCGGATCGGAGGGCAACGACCGATCCGGCTTCGGCCTCGGTCTTGCCATCGTCCGCGAACTGGTCTCCCTCCACGGCGGCGGCGTCCGCGTCTCAAGTCAGGTCGGCGTCGGCACTACCTTCGTCGTCGACCTCCCCGCCGCTTCTCCCGCCGTCTCCTCCGACACCCCAGGAGCGGCGCAGACCTTGTAGGGGAGCGCCCTGTGCGCCTCCGCCGCCGACGAATACAGCGGCCCGAACAGGCGCTAGCACCGACCGAGGTGTCGAAAGAAAACACGGTCCTCCCCTACTCCTGGAAGGTCCGTGCGGTCGAACTACACGCCCGGACGGTCCTCGCCCATCAGACGACCAATTCTTGCCACATTTCTTCGCAACATTACTCCCGCGACGACGGCGCACCCACCGGGACCACCGCAGCCTCTCCGACCTCGCCCGCTTCCGGTTCGATACCCGCGGAGGGCGCGGCGTCGGTCTCCCGCGCCGCCTGCTCCCCTGCCTCCGACGCGGTCCCCTCCAGCGGGTCTGCCTTCAAATCAGCTCTCCCAGCGTCGATCGAAGCGACTTCCGGCGACCTCGACGGCAAAGGCGGTCCAAACACCGCCTCGCTTACGGCGCGGTCATCTCGGTCACCCTCGAGATCGGCAAGAATCGACGAGGCGAAACCACCCTTGCTCGCCTCGCCGCGGTCGTCCGCCGTGACATCTGCGAGCAAACTCGATCGGAACCCGCTCCCATTGTCGGACGCCGAGTTCGTCCCAACGTCGGCGAGGAGTGGAGACGCGAAGACGCTTCCCCGGATGTCAGGTGCAGGTGAAGGCTCCGGCGCAGCTGGAGAAGCCGGTAGAGGTGCGGGTGGGCCTTCCAGTGCCGACTCCTCTTCGACCGGCCGTCGCGTGTCCTCGGGTGGAGTTGGCCAAAGCGCTTGGATCTCGCCCAACGTGGCGGGACGGCGCTCCTCTGCGGCTTCGACGTCCACTTCCGGCGCAGTCCACTCCGCCCGCTCCGCGGGTCGAAATGACGGGCGCGCCGCCGGTCCCGTTCCCCACCCGCGCCTCATACCAATCGCGGGAGCAAGCGTCGCAATCACCGCGGTATACCGACGAACCGCAAGCACGCTCCAGACACCGCTACCGATCAACGCCACCGCCGCAACGGCGACGACCAGACGTGCGCCGGTGTTGTCGCCGGCACCCACGACGAGCAAGACCAGGGTAACCAGACAGACCATCAGCCCGGCGGCCACCAGCGCCGTACCGACGTTGCCGCAAAGCACAGCCCAAGGCCGGCTGACGGACTCGTCTTCCCCATTCGCCCGGTGCCGGAGCGGACCGAAATCGCGCACGGCGAAGCCGATCAGCATCAGGACGGCCCCGAGCCCGAACCCGGCCACGACGAAATCCACGATCGTCTCCCCAATTCCCGCCGCTGTCGAGGTCCCCCGGTCGGACCGATCGGTCCAGTTCCCTGCCTCGGTGACCAACCACGAGTGCCGAAAAACCGCTCCTCACAGTAGATGACCATTCTAGCCCGTTCGGACTCCTCGCGACTCCTTTTCGTCCGCCGGCACCGACGAAATCGATGCGGCACCGCTTTCGCCGCCGGCGATTCTCCGGTACCATCGCGGGCCGGACACATGGGCGAATCTCCTCGACGCCGGAAGGGCAACAGCATGAGCGCGGAACGGACACGACCTCTCAAACTCGGTCTCTACATTCCCAACGGTGACGGGCCGATGGGCAACGGCATCGAGCGCTGGCGGGATGTGCTGGCGATGGCCCGCCGTGCCGAGGAGGTCGGCTTCGACTCCGTCTGGGTCGCCGATCACACCCTCTTCCGCTTCGACGATGTGCCGACCCATGGCCGGTGGGAGTGCTGGTCGCTCCTCTCCGCACTGGCGGCGTCGACCTCGCGGGTAGAGATCGGCCCCCTCGTCTCTTGAATGGGCTTCCGCAACCCCGCCCTCCTCGCGAAGATCGCCGACACGGTCGACGAGATCAGCGGTGGCCTCCTTATCCT
>JAXDKI010000329.1:0-5999 GCA_034667245.1 Thermomicrobiales bacterium
GGGCCATCAGGTCGAGATACTCCGCGTTCTCCCAGCCCATCGCGGCGCCGTCGGCGTTCTTGAGGTCGAAGCGGCCCAGGATGTCGTCGGGATCGTAGGCCGGGATGATCCCGGTCAGCCCGAGTTGGAAGTCGTGCTTGTTGAGGACCTCCTCGACCCAGACGTTGATCTCCTGCGGAACGATCTCGACGGTGATGCCGATCTCGGCCAGGTTGGCCTGGAGAATCTGGGCGAGCGTGGTGTATTCGGCCCGGCTGGTGATGTGCTTCAGCTGGAGGGAGAAGCCGCTCGATTGCCCCGCCTCGGACATCAATGTCCGCGCCTGGTCGACGTCCCGCTCGTTGTACGAGAGTGCATCCGGATTGAAGGCCCAGTGCTCCGGCGGGACAGGGTTGGACTTGATCGTGCCGTAGCCGAACACCGCGTCGAGCAGCGCCTGGCGATCGATTGCGAAGTTGATCGCGCGTCGCACGCGCTCATCGTCCAGCGGCGGCTCGGTGCAGCGCGCCAGCATCGAGTAGGACGAGGGGGAGACCCCTTTCGGGATGGTGAAGACCAGGACCTCGCCGCCCTGCTCGACTTCCTGGGCCCGCGGGAGTGGGACAGTGTCGGTGAACTCGACCTCACCGGTCTGCAACAACACGATCTTCTGGTTCTCGTCCGGCGTCGGCATGAAGACAACGGCGTCGAGAAAGGGCATCCCAGTCTGGTAGTAGCCGGCGTACTTCTCGACGCGGACGTAGCGGTTGCGCACCCACTCGGCGTACCGGAACGGACCGGAGCCGATGGGGTTGGCCGGATCGAAGTTCTTCGGCACGATCTTGACGTCGGCAATCATCTGCGGGAAGTTCGCGGCCGGCCCGCTGAGTTGGATCTTGACCGTCGCCGGGTCCGGGGTTTCGACCGCGGTGATCAAATCCACGGTCCGCTTGATCAGCCCGGTCGCGCTCGTCGTCGGATTCTGGACCCGCTCGATGGTGAGCTTGACCTCTTCGGAGGTGATCGGGCTGCCGTCGTGGAAGGTGGCTCCCGCGCGAAGCTTGAACGTCCAGTTGATGGCGTCGGCGGAGTCCCAGGACTCGGCCAGCGCGCCGTTGACACCCTGGCTGGCGTCGTCGTCGATCAGCCCGTCGTAGAGCGCGTCGGCCACGTCGCGGTCGAAGAGGGTGTTGCCGATGTGGGGGTCGAGGGTATTCGGCTCGGCGCCGAGGGTCGTGCGCAGGGTGCCGCCGGCAACCGGTTCGGGGGTTGCCTGCGCCGCCAGGCCGGGCGCGGCGTTCACCGCGAGCCCGGCCGCGGCCGGGAGTGTGGCAAGTCCGGCCAGGAACCGCCGGCGTGTCAAGGAATGGAACGGAGTATCGATCGCCACTGGGATCTCCTTTCTCAGCCTCCGCGAACAGCCGTCAACGTCGGTCGCAGGTACAAGACCTCCCTCTGCTAAGCCCGCTCTCGCTGGTGCTGGAGCCGCGGATCGAGCGCGTCGCGCAGCCCATCACCGAGGAGGTTCAGGCTCAAAACCGCGATGAAAACGGCCGCCCCGGCCGTCGTCGAATACCAGCCCGTCTGGGTCAAGAATCGCCGACCCATGTCGAGCATGGCGCCCCAAGAAGGTGTGGGTGGTCGCACCCCGAGCCCGAGAAACGAGAGCGCCGCCTCCGCGAGCACCGCGTTCGCGAAACCGACTGTCACCTGCACGAGGAGCGGCGACAGACAGTTGGGCAGGATCGTACGGAACATCAGGTAGCCACCGGTGGCGCCGCTCGCCCGCACCGCCTCCACGAATTCCCGTTCCTTGAGCGCGAGCACGCTGCTGCGGAGGAGGCGCGCAAAGGAGGGGATGGAGACGATGCCGATCGCGATCATGGCGTTGACCAGTGAGGGTCCGAGGGCGGTCATGATCGCCAGCGCGAGGATAATCGCGGGGAAGGCCAGCAACCCGTCCATCATCCGCATGATCGCGGTGTCGATTCGACCGCCGTAGTAGCCGCCGATCAGTCCAAGCAGGCTGCCGACCGTGGCCGCCAGTCCGACCGAGATGACCCCGACCGACATCGAAACGCGGGCACCGTACATGAGGCGGCTGAGCAGGTCGCGTCCAAGCTCGTCGGTTCCCAGCGGATACGTCAACGACGGTCCCCGGAAGCGGTCCCGCATGCTGATCAGATTCGGGTCGTGCGGGGCAAGCACCGGTGCGAGGAGGGCCGCCGCCACTATTGCGAAGAAGAGCACGAAGCCAAGCAGGGCCGTGCGATCGAACGCCAGCACCGCCAGCGCGCGTCCCAGCAACGAGCGGCCACCGCCGGATGCGCGCGCCAGATCACTGGCGCCAGCTTCCGGCGAGGATGAGGGCGCGGCGATCGGCCGTCGGTTGAGCGCAGGCCCGGATTGCGCGGTATTTGGATTCATGAGCGCGTCACGTAGGATTCATGGATGCGCGGATCGAGATAGGCATAGGCGATGTCGACGAGCAGGTTGATCAGGACGAATCCGACGGCGACGAGCAGCACGGCGCCCTGCACAACGGCGACGTCCCGCTGCGTGATCGACTGCACCATCAGCCAGCCGACCCCCGGCCAGGCGAAGATTTGCTCGACCACGACCAAACCGCCGAGGAGCTCCGCGAACTGCAAACCGACGACGGTGATGAACGGGATCAACGCATTCGACAGTGCGTGTCTCACCACAACCACGCGGTGGGTCAGTCCCTTGGCGTAGGCGGTCCGCACGTAGTCCTGCGCGACCACGTCGAGCAAGCTGGAGCGGAGGAAGCGCATCTGGACCGCGGCCAGCGTCGCCGCCAGGGCGATCACCGGGAGGGCCGCGTAGCGCAGGTTCATCACCGGATCCTCGGTGAAGGGCACGTACCCGGCCGGCGGCAACCACTGGATGCGGACCGCGAAGGCCAGGATCAGGAGGACCCCGAGCCAATAGCGAGGTACGCAGTACCCGACCATCGCGATCATGCGGGCGACCTGGTCGATCCAGGTACCGCGGCGGAGGGCGGCGATCGTCCCGACCGGGACGGAGATGAGCAGGCTCAGAAGTACGCCCATGAAGGCGATTTGCAGTGTGGCCGGAAACTTCTCCAGCACGAGTGAGGTGACGGACTGCTCGTTGACGTACGACTTCCCGAGGTCGCCCCGGACGGCCTTGCCCAACCAGTCGAGGTATTGGACGACGAGGGGCCGGTCGAGACCGAGTTGGCGGCGCAGATTCTCGGCCGCCTGGGGATCGCTGTTCATGCCGAGGCGAGCGGTAGCCTCGTCGCCGGGAATCACCTGGAAGATGAAAAAGACCAGCGTCGAACTGACGAGCAAGACCGGCACCAGTTGAACGACTCGCTGTAACACGTACGCAACCAATGCGACTGCCCTTCCCCCGCCTGTGCCAGGTGACCGTCGTCGCGCTGCCTGAGCGCCTGACCGAGCTTTCCGATCCCGAGCTTGTCCGAAGATTACCCGCTGGGCGCCGGGAACGGTAGGATTCGAGATCGCGAGGTCGTCGCATCGGGAGCGTTGCGGTGCCTGTCGTCCCGAGCCTTGCCGTCGCACCTGGACTGGGTGTACGGGATGCGATATCTCTGTCGAAGCACATTGTCACGGTCAGGCTGCCGGAGATGGTAGCCGATCCCGGGCTGCCGTGCTTGCAATGCGGCGGGATCGGAGCTTGCGTCAGGTTGCGTCGGCACCTAGATCGAGGCGGTGCCGGCGTAGGATGAGGCTGCCAGCACGAAGATCGCTCCTTGATCCCATGCACGTCTCCCATCGCATGACCGAGATGGGGAGGTGATAATGGGCGACGCGGCGATCCGGCCGGAGGCTTACCAGACACCGATGCCGGTGCTGCGTGCGGGAGTTCGCCACGCCGGGACCGGCGGACAGGGATTCGTTCATGCTTCTTCGCGTCGGCTGTGAGTTCGGATACGAGTCGCCGGCACCGACGGCGGCTGTGGTGCTCGTCCGACCCCATCCCGTGCCGGCCCATCGGATCGTCCGGGAGCAGTGGGAGATCGACCCGCCGACCGCAAGCCACGGTTACCTCGATCACTTCCAAAACCGCTGCGAGCGGTTGGTGCTCCCAGCGGGTGCGTCCACCTTGCGCTACGACGCGGTCGTCGAGGTCTCGGGCGACCCCGACCCGGTTGCACCGGGCACCCCACAGCTCCCCGTCGAGGAACTCCCCGACGAGACGCTGGTCTTCACACTCGCCAGCCGCTATTGCCAGACCGAGACCTTGTCCCAGGTCGCCTGGCATCTCTTCGGGCAGTCGCCGCCTGGGTGGGCGCGAGTGCAGGCCGTTTGCGACTGGGTCCACCAGAACATCCGTTACGGGCTGCTCAAGAGCACCCCGCTGACGACGGCGGTGGACGTCTATGTCGCGGGTGGAGGGATGTGCCGGGATTTCGCCCACCTCTCGATCACCTTCTGTCGGGCGCTCAACATTCCCGCGCGCTACGTCTTCGGTTACATGCCGGACATCGGAGTCCCGGGGCCGTTCCCGCCGATGGACTTCCACGCCTGGTTCGAAGCCTATCTTGGCGACCGCTGGTGGACCTTCGACGCCCGCTTCAATACGCCGCGCATCGGCCGCATTCCGATCGGCATAGGGCGCGACGCGGTCGATGTGGCCATGTTGACCACGTACGGTCCGGCCGCCTTTCGCCGGATGGAGGTCTGGACGGACGAGGTCGCTAACGGGAACGTGGATGCCGAGGCCGCCGACACACCTGGCAGCGGAACGCCCATGCGGTCCGAGGCACTCGTGCTCGGGCGGGGCGAGGATTGAAGGTGACCGGGACGAAGGGAACGCCATGCTCGGCGGAGGCGGTCGCCGAGCCGCCGATTGCGCCATCGGAACTGCTGGACCACCGCGAAGTCGCGTGGCCGCGCGTGCGCTGGACCGCCTATCTGGTTCATCAGCAGTTCCGCTACGAGTATCCGACCCGCATCCACGATCTGCGCCATCGCCTGATGATCATCCCACCGGAGCGGCACGGCGATCAGCGACTGGTCACCCACCGTCTCGAGATCTCCTCCCCGACGACGGAAGTGCGGCGAGAGCAGGATGCCTTCGGTAATCTCGTCCTCTCGCTGGCGGTGGATCAGGTTGCCCGGGCGATCGACTTCACCGCCTGGATCGTGGTCGAGCGCGAGGCGACGGTCGGGCCGGTTGCGGTCTCGGCGGAGACTTATGCCGATCCGGCTCTGCGCGAGCCGTCGCCACTGACCATCCCGGACGACGCGCTGAGCGCCGCGGCCGACGCCATCGGTGGGGACGGCGGTGACGACACGTCCCTGGCTGCCCGGATCAATACCTGGGTCCACGCCGAGATGCGCTACCGCCACGGCGCGACCGGGGTACGGACGACCGCGGCGGAGGCGTTCGCCGAGCGGTGCGGTGTCTGCCAGGATTACGCGCACGTCATGCTGGCGCTCTGCCGTTTGCGTGGCCTACCGGCGCGCTACGTCTCGGGTCATTTGCTCGGGGAGGGCGGCACCCATGCCTGGGTCGAGGTCCTCCTTGCCGATCCAGACCACCCGGGTCGCTTCGTCGCGCGTCCCTTTGATCCGACCCACGGGACAGAGCCCGGTCTCAATTACGTGACCGTCGCGGTCGGCCGCGACTACGGCGATGTTGCTCCCACCTCGGGGACCTATCGATCCCCGGTTCCCGGTCACCTCGTCGCGCGCAAGCACGTCGGTGTAACGGCGGTCGAGTATTTCCCCGGCCAACCCTAAATCGACGTTCTCCGGGGAGGCTGCGACAATCGTCGGTCTATGCGGCCGAAGTCCGGCCAACGGAGTCATCGTTCGGCAGGAGAGCGTCCTCCGCGTCAATCAGTTCCGCAACGTCGACCCCGAGCGCCGCGGCTAAGCGCGCCACGATCTCGTCCGCCGGCCGGTGCTTCCCCCGCTCGATCAGGCTGACGTACGACATCGAGATGTCGGCCAGTGCCGCGAGTCGGACCTGCGAAAGACCAGCGGCTAGCCGGTGCGTCC
>JAXDKI010000330.1:0-2709 GCA_034667245.1 Thermomicrobiales bacterium
CCGTGGTGCCGAGGGCATCCCGATCCCCGATTCGACCTGGGGAGAACTGGTCGCGCTGGCCGAAGAGTTGGGCGTCCGTGACGCCCGGTGGAGCGCGTAGGTGGCGCTCGCGACGCGCCACCCGGAGTCGTGTGGGGGCGCACGGCGGTGCGCCCGGTCAAACGCCGCAACGTGTCGTCCTGGCCGCCTTGGGCGCACCGCCGTGCGCCCTTACGACGTGTCTGGTTGGAAATCGTCATGACGACGAATGTGCCCGCAACCGAAGAGTTCACTCGTGCACGCGCCTCAATGTCGGAGGCGGGGTGCGATTTTGCCCTGCTCTCGTCGGTGGCGAACGTCACCTATGTGACGGGTACGGAGGTGCCCGTGCCGGTGGGCGCGGGCGCGGAGCTGACGTACGGGCCGTGGCTGGCGCTCATCCCGGCGAGGGAGGCAACCGGCTGGTTCGTGGTTCCTGCCGGAGGCGCGGCCTTCGCGCGGGAGCGGGCTGTCGGGTTCGACGTGCTCGCGTTCGACATGCTCTTCGACAGCTTTCAGCCGGTCGATGCGCGGGCGTCCTATCTCAACCGAATTCGCGAGGCCCTGCGCGCGGCGGGGCTCGACAACGCGCGGGCCACGGTCGGGGTCGAGATGCGCTCGCTGCCGCGGGAGACCGCGGCATTGATGGCGCTGGAGTTTCCGCGGGTGACGCTCGTCAATGCCGAGGCCGCGCTCGTTCAGGCGCGTCTCGTCAAAACCGAGCGCGAGATTGCGCTGTTGCGGCGCGCGGCGAAGCTCGCCGATGTGGCGCAGGAGACCCTTGCAGAACTTGTGCGGACGGCGGGGCAGACCGAGTTCGCCATGTTCGGCGAGATCTCGGCCAGGGTCTTTGCTGAGGCAGGGCGCGATATCCCTCTCTCGGGCGAGTTGGTGACCGGTCCCCGCACGACGACCGTCGAGTATCCGAACGGACCGCGGACACGGACGACGGAGCCGGGCGACGCCGCCCTGATGGACCTGAGCGGACGCAGCGAGGGCTACTGGTTCGACTGTACCAACACCCACGTGATCGATGCCGAACCGACCGCGACCCAACTCAAGTTCGCGCGGGCGTCGCAGGACGCCTGCGAAGCGGCGATGGCAACGCTCCGACCCGGAGCGAAGGCGTCGGACGCGGCGAAGGCGGCCGAGACGGCATTCGCGACGCACGGTCTGCCGATGGCCCACTACGCGGGGCACCAGATCGGCGTTACGGTCAACGAGTTGCCGCGGCTGGTGCCGTACGACGACACGCCGATCGAGGCGGGGATGGTCTTCTCCGTCGAGCCGGGGGCCTACGAGGGAGCGGGCGGCAGCTTCGGCGCGCGGTCCGAAAAAATGGTCCTGGTCACGCCGACCGGACCGGAGATTCTGTCGACATTCTCGTGGGGGATCTGACGAAGGACTGAGGACCGAGGACTGAGTGTTGGGGGATTCGATGCAGGTAACGGTTGCGGAGATTGCCGAGTTGACGAAGGATCAATTGCTGTCGCTCTACCGGGAGATGGTCAACATCCGCCGGACCGAGGAGCAGCTGGCGCGCTCGTATCAGAGCGGGAACATCCCCGGCGCCTGTCATACCTACGTCGGGCAGGAGGCCGTCGCCGTCGGCGTCTGCGCCCACCTGCGGCCGGACGACGTCGTTTTCAGCACCCACCGCGGTCACGGTCACGCCCTCGCCAAAGGGGTGCCGCCGCGCGAGGTGATGGCCGAGCTCTTCGGTCGCGCGACCGGCTGCTCGCGTGGCCGCGGTGGCAGCATGCACCTCTTCTCGCCGGAAGTGGGGTTGATGGGCACGACCGGCATCGTCGGTCCGAACATCCTCCAGGCGACCGGTGCCGGCTATAGCTTCAAGCTGCTCAAGACCGACCGGGTCAGTGTCGGGTTCTTCGGCGATGGGGCCGTCAGCAACGGCGCCTTCCACGAGGGGCTGAACTTGGCCGCGGTCTGGGACTTGCCGGTCATCTACGTCTGCGAGAACAACCTCTACGCCACGGAGGTGCCCTTCGAGGCGGCCACCCGCAATACGGAGGTGGCAGAACGCGCCGTCGGCTACGGCATGCCGGGTATCGCCGTCGACGGCAACGACGTTCTCGCCGTCCACGAGGCGGCGGCCGAAGCGGTTGCTCGCGCCCGCGCCGGCAAGGGACCGACACTCATCGAAGGTCGGACCTATCGTACCCGCCCCCATGCCGAGGGGATGCGCGACGCCGGCTACCGGACGCCGGAGGAGATCGACGCCTGGAAGACGCGCGATCCGATTGCGACCCTGAAGGAGCGCGTTCTTTCGCGCGAACTCGCGACGGCGGACGAATTCGACGCGATCGATGCCGAGATCAAGGCGATCGTCGCGGACGCCCTCGACTTCGCGACCAAGAGCCCGTACCCCGACCCGTCAACCGCGACGAGCTTCATCTTCAGCTCGTAGCAATCTGGAGTGACCACGACGATGCGCGAGATGACCTTCACCAATGCCGCCCGCGAGGGGCTTGCCGAAGAGATGGCCCGCGACCCGACCATCTTCGTCGTCGGCGAGGGGATCGGCGCACGGGGCGGCAACTTCAACACAACCCTTGGACTCTACGATCTGTACGGGCCGGAGCGGCTGCGCGACACACCGATCGTCGAGCGCGGGTTCATCGGTCTCTGCACCGGGGCGGCGATGACAGGGACGCGACCGGTCGTCGACTT
>JAXDKI010000331.1:0-8936 GCA_034667245.1 Thermomicrobiales bacterium
GCACCCCGCTCGCGGGGTGCGAAGTCGTCCGTCTCGGGCGGCAGCGGGCTCGGTCTCGCGATCGCGAAGCGTCTGGTCGAAGCCGACGGCGGCGAGATCGAGGCGGAGAGCGAGCCCGGACGCGGCACGACGATCCGGTTCACCCTTCCGGACCGGTGACCTGGTCGGTCGCGTCCGCCTCATAGCCGGTCCATCTGTCGGCGCTGCCGGATGCGGCCGGCGTGGGAAAGCGCACGTCGCGCTGAAAACGGGACGCGAGAGGCTGGTCCTCGGTCGCGGCGCGGTCGGAAGGGTCCGCCTCCCTTTCAAGCCAAACGTCGACCATCTGCGGCGGTGGGGGCCAGGGCGGCAAGGTCTCCCCGAGAAAGTCGGCGAGGGCGTTGACGTGGGGCTCGTACAAGCCGCGGAAACCGGTCAGGGTCCGGACCGCCTCCTCGTCGTCCCGTAGCTGCAAACCACCAGCCGCGAGGGAAGCCCGGAGGCGCGAGAGGTCGGCCGCCGGAAGCCGGTCGGAGGGCAGCGGACGCGGTTCGACAGCGATCGCCTGGGTCAGGTCGACCGCGGCATGCCGGGCCATCGCGAAGGTGAACCGGGCCTGGTGCCTCGGTACACCGGCGATACCGGTCAGCGTAAGCGCGCAGGTATCGAGGATCGTCGTCAATGCCGCCACCCACGATTGTCGCTCGTGCTGCGACCGGTAGTAGGCGAGGATCGGGTACGAGAGGGTATTCTCCAGCACCTGGGCCGTCCAGCGTTCCCATTCGGCAAGGAACGCTTCGAATTCGGCTGGCCGCGCAGCGACGTCGAGGCGACGAAGGAGCTCCGAGGCACTCGGTGGCGAGCCGGCCCGGGCGTCGAGGAGGGTAATGTTCGCTTCCCGCATCGAGAAGGCTTGATAGAAGACCGGGAAGTAGGTGACGACAAGGGCCAGGAAGCCGAAACCGGTCCCGGCTTCGGCGACCGTCAGCACCCGACCGACGGTGGTCACGGGTGAAAAGTCGCCGAGTCCCAGGGTAAAGAAAGTCGTCCCGCTGTAGTAGACATCCCGTCCGAACCCGGCACCGTCTTGGGCGCCGCCACCCAGGGTATCGAGCCCCCAATGGAGTCCGGCGAACCCAACGATCAGCATCAGCGTCCAGGTGGCGAAGAGGAGCAGCAACGCCAACGGGCCGAACGAGCCGAGAAAGGTCACGCGAAATCCGGAGTTCGGACGAGAGCGGCCCTCGAGCGCCCGCGCGATCCGGATCCAGCCCCGCCACACGCCCTGCACAAAGGGACGCGACAACCGCAACCGGCGGTGGACCCGGCGCGGCAGAATGACAGACTCGAAGACGTCCGTCAGCACGGTCGCGATCAGGAGCAGACTGGCGATCGTCACAATAACGCTCATGCGCCCACTCTTACGCCCGCCATGCCCGACCGGCACTCCGGTTGGGCGGATGGCGAACCGTCGATCGGTTGTCTATGCACACCGCTGACCTTGACGAAGACGGTCAGTGGTAGAAGGATTGCCGAGCACCGTTGTGGCAGATGGAACGGAGTGGTGGTGAAGCAGATGCTACTTGACGTGGATGTGCGCGCCGTGGCGATCGCTGGGGCCGTGGCAGGCATCGCGTACGCGGCAACGATGGAGATCGACAACCGATTGACCGGGCAGAAGATCGACGATCTCTTGCTGCTCGGTCGTCCCATTGCCGCCGACGCCCGGCGCGCCCGGCGGGTCGGTGCCCTGATCCACCTCAGCAACTCGGTGGCGCTCGGCGTCGTCTACGCGGCACTCGCGCGCGATCGTCTCCCCGGACCGCCCTGGCTTCGCGGCGTGATCTACGGCAACGTCGAGAACACGCTGCTCTACCCGCTGGCAGCGCTGGACCGCTTCCACCCTGCCGTCCGCGACGGGCAACTCGACCGCTACTGGACGGTCGCGGCGTATCTGCAATCGGTACCGCGGCATGTCGTCTACGGCGCGGTGCTTGGCAGCCTCTACGAACGTCTCAACCGCCGGCCACGCGAGCGGCCAGGAGGGTAGCGAGCGCCGACCCCGATCCGTCGCCGGTGCGACCGGCGGCGGCAAGGCTGGTATCTTTGGCGCATGAGCATCTATCGCATCGAGCACCGCACCGCGTCAGGGGTCGTGATCGTCGGCCACAGCGACGCCGCCGACGCCAGCCAGGCGGAGCTGTCGGAACTCGCCGGCCGGTTGATGCTCGCCGGGGAGACCGGCGAGCTCGTCTTGGTCGAGGAGGCCACCGGCGAAGAGGTCGCCCGCCGCCAGCTGCGTGTCGAAGACGACGACCCGGCCTGAGAGGACTTCTCACACCAGGTCGTGTTGCCGACTACCCGGTGCGCTGTGACGAATCACCGAGTCCTGCCCGCTCTGCTCGAAGATCCAGAATTGCTCCTCGCTCAGGTTCCCGATGCGGGCGGGCGTTGCCGATGGACGAGCAGATCGCGACGGGCGCGGACCGCCGACGCCAGCTCGCGGAGCACCGGCACGGTCATCTCCCAGCCCATGCAGGCGTCGGTAATGCTCTGACCATCGGTGAGGAGGTTGCGATCGGTGAGCTCCTGACGGCCGTCGACGAGAAAACCCTCGAGCATGACGCCGATGATGCCGGGTTCGCCCGCCGCCACCTGCTCGGCGATGGCGTGGACGGCGAGGGGCTGGCGGCGGAAGTCCTTGGCGCTGTTGCCATGACTGGCGTCGATCATCACGCGCGGCGGCATACCGGCGGCACGGAGTGCGGCGAGGACCCCCTGGACGCTCTCGGCGTCGTAATTCGGTCCCGTACGGCCGCCGCGCAGGATGACGTGGGTATCGCGGTTGCCGCGCGTCACCACGATCGCGGCCAGGCCCTGCTCCGTGACGCTCATGAACTGATGAGGATAAGAAGCGGCGTTCATCGCGTCGATCGCCATCTGAACGTCACCGCCGGTGCCGTTCTTGAAGCCGACCGGCATCGAGAGACCGGACGCCAGGTTGCGGTGGACCTGACTCTCGGTGGTGCGGGCGCCGATCGCAGCCCAGGCGACGGCGTCGGCGATGAATTGGGGGGAGATCGGGTCGAGGAACTCGCAGCCGGCGGGCAGACCGAGGGCGACCACGTCCAACAGCAACCGCCGGGCGAGATGCAACCCCTCGTTGACCGCGAAGCTGCCGTCGAGGTGAGGGTCGTTGATGAGCCCCTTCCAGCCGACGGTTGTGCGCGGCTTCTCAAAGTAGACGCGCATGACGATCCGGAGCTCGCCCGCCAGATCGTCGGCGAGCGGCCGGAGGCGCCGGGCATACGCGAGAGCCGCATCGACGTCGTGGATTGAGCAAGGACCGACGACCACGATCAGGCGATCGTCCTCCCCCCGCAGGATGCGACTCAGCTCCTGGCGCGTGCGATGCACCGTGACCGCCCCATCACCCGGCAGCGGCAACTGCTCGACCAGAATCGCCGGAGACACCAAGGGTCGGATACCAGCGATGCGCAGGTTACTGGTGACGGGACGCTCCGATGACCGGGAACAGACGATCCGCGCGACGCCGGGCATGGCAGCGAACCGCTCGGCGGCCTCCTGAGCGTTGTCGCCCGTCACCAGAATCGTGCCCGCTTCGGAGTCGTCAAAGACGGTGGTCTCGAGGCCTGCTTCGGCGGCACGTCGGCGGACCGCGTCGACCTCCGTGCCCGAAGACCCAGGCTGCATCACCACCAGCATCTCGTGTCCCTCTCTCTTGCTGCCGGGCTGGCTCGTGCTCGCTCCGGGCATCGTCGGTAATCACAATCAAAGAGCAGAGGCAAGAACCTCTGCTCCGAGTGCAAACGAACTCCGGTAGCGACGCTGCCGGCGGCTGCACTCGGCCAGAATAAACGGTCTCTGTCAAGACGACACGCTATCCCAGGAGACGTCCGTCTACTCGCACTTCTATAATTCGGGCGGATGCATCTGTGGGTACGCGGAGGGGGTAGTCCGATGTACGTCGCGCGATTCTCGTACGCGATTCGGCCGGTGGACCGCGACCGAGCGTTGCACCTCCTCGGCCAGGAGGTCGAGGCCGCCCGCAAGCAGGGGTTGGAGGCGCGACTGCTCGTTCCGCTCACCCGAGCGTCTGGTGGCGCCGCGCTTCAGTACGAGGTAACGGTGCCCAATCTGGACGCCTTCGAGGCGTTCCGGGAACAGGGCGTCGGCGGAGAGGCGGGAACCCGGTCCTGGGCACGCGAACTGAGCGAGCTCCTGCTCGAGCCGCCGGCCGTCGAACTCCTGCGCATCTCCGGTGGGAACCCACCCGAACACTCGTAGCGCCGGCCTGACAAGGAACTTCTGCCTGAGCTCGTCCGCAATTCCGTACGTTGGCTGAGATGCCTACGCGTGCCAGGCACGTGCGGTCCCGACCGCGCGGTGAAAATGCCTCTGCCGATCGGGATGGAATCGCCAGAGGAGGATCAACGTGACCAACGCCCCGGTCATGTCGGAGACGAAATCGTAAAACGTGTCAACGCTACTTTGGTGGCGCCCGGTCTGGAAGACGATGTCGCCCACGTACTCATAGGTCTCCCAGCCGACGTTGACGACCAGCGTGAAGAGCGCAGCCAGCACGAGTTGAGCACCAAACGAGAGGGAGATCGATCCGCGCAGGGTCAGCGCCCCCAGGACGGCGACCGCGATCGCGGTCAAGACCACGCCGCTGCTGAAGTGGGTAATTTTGTCGTAGAACGGCAAACGCGTGTAAAGATGCAGCGCATTCCCGAGCGCATCGATCCAGACCGTCGCCAGTACGGCAACGTGCGTGTAGCCGGATAGACCGCCGTCACGCGCAAGCCAGATCGACAGCCCCAGGACAACAAGCAGGACCATGAGAATCTGGGCGATCTGGAAGCCCCAGAAGTCGGTGAAACCCGGCTCAACCCGTTGTCCGACGAGCAGACAGCCGAGCAGCGAGCCGAGACCGGCCGACGAGAAGCGCGCCCATGGGCTCAACCAAAGCGTGGAGAACGCCTCGCGCAGTCGACGCATGAGCCGTCCACCCCCGAGGGCGAACATACCGACGAGCGCTGCGACCGTCGGCAGAAAGAATGGGTGTTCGACGGAAAAGTTCCCAGCGGCAGAAACAACCGACGATGCAACCGTCGGCGTGCCGGCGGTGATCGCTGTCGCGAGAAGAACGGTGACGATGACGGTCGTCGGTCCGTGCAGACGTCGGCCAAAGATGGACATCGCCATGCTCCGAGCACGACCAACGGCGGGTCGCTCGGACGCCCACGCCGCATCTCGTCTGCGAACCGAGCCGTACACCGGAAAGCTCAAACGTTGGCGCCGTCAGGCGTGCGGCGCGGCCTCCCCTTTCCGGCAGGAGACTCGACAGATCATGGCGAACGCGGAAACCCGTGGCGTGATGATACCGCACCGCGGCAGCAGTCTCTACGGGTGCCACGGGAGGTGAGTCAGCCAGCGGCTGGTCCTCAACGCGACGAAGGCGACGTTGGAGTGAGGCCGCGAAGAAACGCCCTGAGATGCTCGCCGAGCCGGTACCAGTGGTCGCGCCGCGTCGCCAGCTCCTCGGCCGAGAGCTCGGCGAGGCGCCGCCCCTCGAAGTCGGGACAGACCCAGAGGGCCGGGATCCAGAACCCGTTACCCCCCGCGATCATGGCCGAATCGACGTCCCGCGCAAGCAAGCCCGGTTCACTCGTCGCGAACCAGGAGGCCAGCGCATCACCATCTCGGGCCACCGCGAGCGCCTCTTGCCACGCGATACGGCGCTGCTCGTCGGTGAGATCGCGCGTTATGGCGATGAGAGCCGCCGCCCTCCCGGCATCGTCCGTCGCCGCGCCGGCAAAGCGGCGGGTCCGCGCCGGGTTCCAGCGATCCCCGAGCGCCGGGATCAAGAGCCCGCCGTCGGTGGCGATAACGACCCGGCCGCCGCCGATGCGGCGCGACCAGAAAACGGCCTTGGCGACAGCGTTCTCCTCGAAGGAATGACTTTCCTCGGGGACGGTTGTGTCAGGCGCAGCGTTTAGATGCGTGTCAGGCGGGAGCGGGACAACATCCGCCAAACCGGCGACGAGCCGCGCCAGTTCCTGCACTTTGGCCGGGTTTCGCGTCGCGGCAGTGAGCTGCATTGGCGCCGATTCGTTACTGAACGATGAACATGGCGATCTGTCCGAGCTCGGCAAAGGTGCGGCCGTCTTTTTGCGGGACGTAGTCGATCGCGGCGTAGTAGCCGGGGACGAGATCAAAGACTGTCCAGATGGTCCGGCCACCGGAGAGCAGCCCGATGCCGCCAACGACCGCCACCTTGGACATGTCGAGGCCCTCCGGCGTCACGCCCGTGGTCAAACGGGCCAGCATCTCGTCGTAGGTGACCGATGCCGGCAGCTGGATCAGGGCGAAGGCGTGCGTCAAGGTGTCGATGTTGTCGACGCGCCAAACCTGTTCGCCGGTCGGAACCTGGCTCGGCATCTCCATCTTCGTGGACCCCATCGTCATCTCGACGGCGGCCGCCAGCCCCGGTGTCGTGGCTGGCCCGGTCGACGCGGTGACGACCAACTCGGCGGTTTTGCCGGTCGCCAAACCGACTTCCATGACGGTCCACGTCCCCGCCGTAAGCTCGACGAGCGTCTGCGCCTCCGCGTGCGCCAGGGCAGACGGGCCACCGGCAAAGACCACCTGCTCGAACCAATCGGGGATGGTGCTGCCGCCGTTGGGCGTGTTCATCGCGTTCTGCAGATCCTCGACCTTTTTACCCGCGGGAAGCAGGACGAAATCGGCGACTTTATCCTCCTCGGTGGTGTTGGTCAGCGTCACGATGTACCAACCGGCGGTAACGGTCTCCAGGAGCTGATATCCGTCGGCGTCGGCCGTGATGTTCAGGTTGCCCGGAGCGATGCCCGCCCCATCTTGTGCCGGTGCCATCGTCCGAGGGGCCGGCGGCGCCGGCGCTGCCGACACGGCGCCACCCGAAACGAGAAGGGTGCAAACCAGGATCGCCGCGACCGATGCATGCAAGGAACCGAAACGTCGCACTGCCTGACTCCGTCATCTGAGCCGCACCCGAGCGAGGTGCGGCTTCGTCTCGTAGAAACCGCGACGGCACCGGAGGACACGAGTACGGCGGACGCCAGCCATCGTCGGTCGTGACGCCGCTCCTGGTGCCCGTTTGAACGCACCCGACGAGAGACGAACCGGCGCGATTGTGCCACGACGGGAGGTTGAGAGGTCAAGCAGAGGCGTGGCCCAACGGCGACAGCCTGGCACAGAAGTTCGCCTGTGGACACGGAACCGAGCTGGGACGGACGTGCCCCGGCTCGGTTCCGCGGTGTTCACGGCACGTCCGCCTGAGAACCGTGGAGTTCAGGCTCCCGACCCGCGCGGAGCACTGATCAGGTGAATCAGCGCTTCGAGGGCGTAGCGGTCGAGCAACCTTCCCTCTCCGGCGGTGCCAAACGCGCGTTCTCTCTCAGGAAGGACATCGGCGACGAAGGACAGTCCGGCCCAACGATCGGCCTGTGAATCAGAGGCAGACTGCCGGTCAGAGATACCGGGCTGTATGTCGGAGTTCATCGTTACTGCGCCCCATTCTTGTCCGAATCCGCTCGGCGGAGGGTACGTGCGCTCAGCCGCATCCGGTCGCTGTCTACGGCCGTCGGGATGAGATCGCGACCGGTGAGGTCGCCGCGACGGTGCATCCGGCGGCGCTCCCGCATCAAAATCCCCAACCCATTGCAGAAGGCGAGGTCGACTGGTTGGGAAAAGTCGATTGCCGACGTCAGTCGTACGTCCGTCCGATTCATCGTGGCCCCCTTTCGTTCCGATCAAGCAGTCATGTATCGCGCCGCCTACCACCGTTCGCTCATCGCCCGCCATCGGGCGCTGGATCCATCTTCCCACTCGTTTGTCGAGTTTCCATCAGCTCATATACGTATTCGACCGCATCTATGGTGGACCGGGTAGCTCGGCAAAAATACCGATACCGCTCCTCCCCTGAGCACTCCGCCCGATACGGTGATGCGAGATACTGAGCCTTCTGTGATGCCTGGCCTCCGCGGTGGAGGAAAGGGAAACGAGGAGGATCGGTGAACTGATGCAAACGACAATCGTCGGCCGGCCGCTGAGCGAGCTCGATACGCCTGCCCTACTGATCGATCTCGACGCGTTCGAGCGCAACCTGGCGCTGATGAGCGGCGAGATCGCGGCGGCGGGTGTCGCCTGGCGACCGCACGCGAAGGGACACAAATGCCCGGCGATCGCCCATAAAGAACTGGCTGCCGGAGCAATCGGAGTAACCTGCGCCAAGCTCGGCGAAGCGGAGGTGATGGCGGCGAGCGGGGTGCGCGACATCCTGGTCGCCAATCAGGTCGTGGGGCCGATCAAGGCGCGGCGGCTGGCGGCACTCTGCGCCCATGCCGACGTCATCGTCGCCGTCGACAACATCGAAAACGCGAAAGAGCTCTCGGCCGCCGGCTGCGCCCACGGGACCCGCCCGCGCGTGATCGTCGAGCTCAATGTCGGCATGGACCGCGCCGGCGTGTTGCCGGGCGAGGCGGCCGTTGCGCTTTCGACGCAGATCGCGGCACTCGAAGGAATTCGTTATGTCGGGTTGATGGGCTACGAGGGGCACGGCATGGAGGTGGAGGATCCCACGGCCCGCGCGGAGACGATCAGTGCCGCGGTCCGCGGGCTCGTCCAGACGGCGGAGGCGTGCCGCGAGGCCGGGTTGCCGGTCGAGATCGTCTCGGCCAGCGGGACCGGGACCTATCGCTCGGCCGTCTCGATCAATGGGATCACTGAGGTGCAGGCGGGCGGCGGTCTCTTCGGCGACGCGATGTACCGCGAGCTGGGCGTCCCCGTCGATCCTGCGCTGATCCTCCTCACCCAGGTCGTCAGCCGGCCGACGCCCGATCGGATCATCGTCGATGCCGGTCACAAGACGACCGACGCCAGCCTACGACGAC
>JAXDKI010000332.1:0-9927 GCA_034667245.1 Thermomicrobiales bacterium
ATCGTGGCTGGGTTGCTCGGAAGGTCGTTGCCGTGGGGATCATTCTGACCTCCCGGAGCGGCCGAAAGTAAATGGTGACGTTCCCACTCGATGCGTTGGATCTCACCATCCCTGAGTGCCACCATCAACCGCTCACCACCCTCGGTGAGCGCGATCAGCGGGTGGGGAAACAAGTCGGTCGGCTTGGGATAAAGTCTGCGCATCTCCTCGCGTATTTTCTGTTGCTGAGCCGGCGTGTCACCATACAGGAACTCTTGACGCGAGGCCATCCGTTGGTCTTCTCGGCCAGGAGACGGGAGGCGCAGCTTGCGATTGACCAATCGTAAAAGAAAGATGAGGCTCACAATGGCAAGCGTCATGAAAATGGTGACAAGAAGCATTACCGAATACTCGACGTGACCTTCTTCCACAGGGTGATACAAGGCGTCATAATTGACGACGAACATGACAACGGCCAGATATAAAACGCTGGCCACGATGAGAACTCTCAAAGCATGATAGAGGGCGATCTCCACGACGGTCCCTCGCCACACCCGGACGGTATCCGTCTCGTCTGCTCCATGCAGTAGCGGACTCGCCGGTCTCTCGGCTTCAACGATCTATGCTGCGCACCCGCACGTCCGTTCGCGAGGACAGATGCCAGGGTTGCGTCCCGTTCACTGGCTGTTTGCCGCGTTCAGCAGTGGACACAACCCTGGCCCTCTCCCTCGTGTGATTGTTGACGCGCCTCAAGGAAGTCCAATGCTGGTCAGCGACGATCCTTGTCGGGGCGAGCCGCGGTCGACGGTCGAACTCTCGAGCGTGCTCCGGTGATGCGCGAGGAACGCTTCCTGAGCCGGAGTGAGATCGCCGCGGGCAGCATCGCTGTCATTGCGGAGGTTGTCGGTTCGGCGTTGCTGGAGCTGACCGCGGTCGGGGTCGGGGATGGTCCGAGCGATTGGATGATGGTGTCCATGACCGACGGTCCGGGCATCTGGATGATCGAATCGATTGAGGCCGGGATTCCGGGAAGGTTGTGGACACTCGGATCGGCATAAACTGACGTCACGGCAGGACGAAAACCGTGGTGTTCCCAACCGATACGCTGGATCTCGGGATCTCTGAGCGCCGCCATCAATCGCTCACCGCCCGGAGTCAGCGCGATCAGCGGTTGGGACGACCAGACGGTCGGCTTGGGATAAAGCGTGCGCACCTCCTGGCGGATCTTTTGGTGCTGGGCCGACATGCTGGGGTCGTGGAGCAACTCGATAAGGTTGCTCTCGTAGGCGACAAAGGCCGGGCACGCCCCGATTCCTAACGAGAGACACTGTTCAAAGAGCTGCGTCGTCGTCGGGGGGAGGAGGCCGGTAAAGAACGGCTTCAGCTGCGGCAAGACGGTCTGGACGGAGGTATCGTCGACCACGTGCCCATTGTTGAGCGTATTGGCGAGGAGTCCCGAGAACGAGTTGCCGGTGTTGCTCTGGGTCGGATCGCTGGTGAGGATGAAGACCTTGCCGTAGAGCTGCGGCAACCCGATGTTTGCCCATTGTTCGCCATCGATGATCATTTGCGCCAGCTTCGGGAAGTCGACGAGATAGTAGGTGTCGCCCGTCTGTTCCACGATCCCCTGCGCGATCAGCGCGTCTACGACCGGTGCCCACGTATATACGACGATCGGCGAATTGAAGATGATCTCGTTCTTGACGGTCGATGATCCGAGTTTCTGAATGATGGTTTGACCGGCGTTTTGGCTCGAGGGCCAGCAATAGTCGAGGCCGGTCTGGCACTTTTGGATCATCTCGATCGATCCGACTCTCGTGAACGTGACCGTCAATCCGAACCTGTCCTTGAGGAGCCGGACTACGTCGGGGTCCTGCATGAAGGCCACTTTGCCGCCGACGATGCCGTTCACGGTGATGTGCTCGGGCTTGGGCGGACCGGGCGCTGGAGTGGGGTCTGGGTCAGGACCTAGGCCCAACTCCCACCCGCCGACGATGAGAGCAACCACGAGCAGAATTGCCAAGCCGCCATATTTCCGGGCGTTCTCACGGCGTCGTGCCTTCGCTTCGTCCGTGCCAACTCTTGCGCGGGCGGATCTCGGCCGCATCTCATCGTCTGCTTTGTCTGCTTCGCCGGTGCTGGCATCAACGGTCATGATGTTCCTCCTCTTGGGCTCGACACTGCCAATTCCTTGAGGTTGAAGTTGATGATCTCGCCGAGGGCTTTGAGGTTCACAACCGCGTCCCTGTTCAATTGCTCCCAGAACCGCTCGTACCGGGCTTCAAGGGTGGCCAGATTTTCGCCGACCTGCTCCCGCATGTCCGCAGGGTCAAATCCCCGCCGAACGACCCTGAGGTAGTCGGTCAAGAAGTTGTCGGTGAGGACCATCAGATCGAGAAAGGCCGCGGAGGCATCGTACTTTTTATCCTCCGCGATGACTCCCAGGATTCTGTCGATCCGGGAGGTGATGCTGCCGAGTTGGTCGTACGTGTGCGGGTCCTCGATCCGGGCGGAGCGGTCCCGGAGTTCCTGCCGCATGCCCAAACACCTGGCATAGAGCTCGAAGTCGCTTCGGGGCGTGGGTCGCCACTTCGCGTCGTCCGGCGGCTGGCCGACGGTGCCGGCGATCAACCGCAGACCGGTATAGGCGACGAGTGAGAAGATCAGCGCCAACCAGAGAGGCGCGCCCACCGCCTTGAGGATCAGCATCAGGAGCACGGCCAGCCCGCCCCGGACGATGTCCTTGGCCAGAAGGATCAGAGCGAGACGTCGATAGAAACCGGGCGTGTGGCGCATGACGCGCTCCTAGTTGTAGCTCTTGGTCTGGCGAAACGCGCCGACCAGATCGGTCCGGCCATCGAAGACGGCGCCGGAGGCGAACCGGGTGATCTCTTCCAATTGGTCGGTACTGGCGTCGCCAAAGGTGATGGCGAAGATCGGTACCGTTCCCAGACCGCTTTCGGCAACGTGCCGCTTCAAGTCGTCGAAGTTTTTGCCTTCGTTGCTCTCACCATCGGTCATCAGGACGACGGCCGGGAAGTACCCATCGGTCCCTTGAGACTTCATCATCTCCAGGCCGCGGATGACCGGGCTGTAGATGTCGGTGCCACCTTTCGCGTCCGCCTCGTCGATCTGGCTGGCGAGCTTCTGCAATTGGGCGGGGTCGTTGCCCTTGACCATCCAGACGTCCAGGACGTGGTCACTGAAGGGGATGACGACGGTGATGTCCTCGGGTGAGGCCTGAAGGAGATGCTGCGACGCCGCTTCTTGATCCAGCAGCAGGCGCATGGCGTCTTTCAGCTGCTCCTCGCCGTCGTTCTCCATGCTGCCGGAGAAGTCGAGCGCGTAGACGGTGAAGGAGGGCTTGCGGAAGGTGGTCTGGTAGAGATTGAGCGCCTCCCGGACGACCGCGGCCTCGGGAATCTTGATGGGAGTCAGGATGCGCTGGGTGTCGATCCCCCAGTCGGGATTGAAGACGCTGGGGTCGATGTCCTTGGGATCGAGATTGATTCCCAACTCGGTGCGTCGACCCTGCCCCAGGAGCTGCTTCTTAACCTCCGGGGAGAGCAGGTACTCCTGCAGAGCCAGGAAGATTGCTTCTGTCTTGGCGGTTTTTTTGATGTAGCCGAGCGGCGAATCGGCGATCGGTGTCGCGCCGGTCGGGTAGATGACGTAGAGGGGTTCGCGCCCGCCGCTGACCAGTTGCTGGTTCGCCTCGATCACGACGGACTCGTAATTCACCATGGCGTCGAAGGCGTCGTATTGCTCGACGAAGAGCCCCTTCAGGTATCCCGAGCTGCCGGCCGTGCGACTCTGCGCGCCCACGATGCGCTTGACCTTGTCGCGCACGTCCGGCCTTTGCAGGTCGGCGGAGGTGAGAACGTCCGGATGCCCGGCGAAGGCATAGAGGAAGCCGAGATAGGCGGAGGCGCCGGAGTCCGACTGCGTGGCGCTGGTCATCATGAAGCGGAGCTGCCCCGATTCGGCGGCGGCCAGGATGTCGTCGACGGTGACGTCGCGGTTGACCCAGCCGAGACGCTCGGCAACCGATTTCTTGACGCCGAAGACCACCGGCGAGCGCATGATGCTGGCCGGGTACTGGACCACGCCCTGCGTGTCGCCGAGCAGAATCCACATGCTGTTGGCCGGCCAGACCGCGTCGTACTTCGAATCGGAGCCGCTTGCCAGCTCGCGCATGATGTCGACGGACCCCGCGTAGGTGACCTCCATGGCGACGCCCTCTTTCTTGGCGTAGTCCTGGATGATCGGTTCGAGCGACTGGTTCTCCGACCCCGAAATGATTCTGAAGGTTTCGCCGCGGCCGCAACAGATTCGGCCATCGAGACGTGACGCGATCACGCCAAGCACCGCCACGACAATGACGACCACAGCGACAGTACCTGCGATCCATCGAGTCGGTGGTCGCATTTCGTTCCTCCCCGAGTTTCGTGAGACCTCCATTGACGCTACCCCCCAAGACGCAAAGGCGACGTCAAACAAGTCCGACCCGAATGGCATAGGTGGCCGCGGCCGTCCGCGACTCGGCGCCGAGTTTGTTCAGGATCGCCGTGACGTGGGTGCTTGCGGTCCGCGGACTCACGAGGAGCAGTTCGGCAATCTCGCGGTCTCGACAGCCGGCTGCCATCAGCCGCAGGACTTCCAACTCGCGAGGAGACAGCCCGTGTTTCCCAGCCCGGCGGGTAGACGGCCGTCTGCCGGCACCGGCGGTGCGCTCAGTTGTCATTGCCAACGCCCGGTGGCAGCACTCTGCCGCCAGCAGCAAGCGCAACGCCCTCGTCGCCGGCGCAAATTGGGCGGAGGGTGTCGCGCTGCTCAGGTCGTGCAGCAGTGCTTGCGCTTCGGCGAGGATGGATGTGAGTGACGACGACACGTCGTTCATCGTTCGAGTCCTCCCGAGGAATCGCCGGTAAGGGCGATGAGCGCGAGTTGCGGTCGTTGGCTCGCGACGCGATTGGTCATGATCGTCATTGAGTCGTGTTGGAGCGCGATCGCGGCCGGCGTCAAGCCGTTCGACTCGAGTGCGCGGTTGATGCCGTTTTCCATCCCTTCGGCGAACTTACCCTTGGGCAGCACGAAGTTCGCCGCGCCGCGCGAAACGACGACCTGGGTGAGCTCGACGCGCCCGTTCTCGACGACCGGAACGGCCGAATAGGTGACGCCGCAGACGAGGGCGATCCCCGAAGGGCTGATCTGGGTCACGACTCCGTAGATCCGCGTCCCGTCGTTGGTGACCTGGAAGCCGCATTCACCTGGGACGAACTCGTTGTTGACGTTCAAGTCGGCGGCAGTGAGGACGAGCCGACCCGTCGGGAACTCCCCAGGGACGATGCTGCTCGAGACCGAGGTAGCGACCGCATTCGCCATCTCCTTGGCCACCGCGCCTCGCATCCGCGGTAAGAGGACGAAATAGCCGAGGGAGGCGCAGGTGACGCACAACGCGAGCGGCGCAACGATGACAATCACCACCCAACGCGGCATGTGTTCGCTCCTTCGTTATCGGCCGGACGAGCGAGTACGAACTCCGTCTGCGACCCTTCTTTGATGATCTGCTGCTGAGGACAGGATGCGTCGCCCCGCCCGACCGCGCATCGAACGAAGGTGGCAATCTGGCCGGAGAGAGTGGGAAATCCGACATACGACTTAGGTAGTAGAGGTAGTAGTAGGGTGGGGTGTCATTGGGGAACAAGCGGTTCAAACCAGACCGTGCCGATGGGCGTAGGCGATCGCGGCCGCGCGCGAGGGCACGCCGAGTTTGTCGAGGATGTTGGTGACGTGGCGCTTGGTGGTCGCGACAGTGATGAAGAGCGTGTCGGCGATCTCCTGATTGGATCGGCCGGTAGCCATGGTCCGTAGCACCTCGAGTTCACGCGCTGTCAGGGACTTGTGGGGAAAGTCGCCGTCGTCGGTGGGCGGGACGTCGAGGGCCGATTCAGCGGTCGGGATGGGGTCGTCTCCAGCAAGGGCTGGTAATGCCGGCGGACCGGATGGATTATGCGGCGCGGACAACTCTTCGAGCGCACGACGGTTGGATTGGCCGGGGGCCTCCGAAATGACAATCGGGGAGGGCCTCAGCTGCGCGTAGATCTGGTGGCACGTGACTTCGACGCCGGAGAGGTGGTCCCGTAGTCGCGCCAGATTGCCGCCATGGTCGGGCCCTTGTCGAGAAGCCGTCTCATAGGCGTGGAGCAGGTCGCGGGTAGGGGTAAGGAGATCGAGCAACGGGAACGCGATCTGATACTCTCCGTCCTCTGCGATGGCCCCAGCGATCTTCCCAACCTGGCAATTGATGGCGCGAAGCTGACTGGAAGCACCGTTGTCGCTCACCCGGTCGCTCAAGGTTTCGAGCTCCACTTGGAGGCGGCGACATGCTTCGTAGGCTTCGTAGTGGTTGTATTCGTCGTGCGGTTTTGTCGATTGCTGACGGGACAACGCTTGCGGTTCTGCGACAGGGGAGGCGGTCAATCGCAATCCGACGTATGCCAGGGCCGGGAGGATTAGCGATAACCACAGGGGCAGGTCTCTCAGGAAGAGCGCGACCATCAGGAGGGCGCACAGGCCACCCCGGATAAGGTCGCTTTCCAAGGTGAGCCAGGTGAATCGTTGCGAGACTCCCAACGGGAAGCGCATCTGACGCTCCTCGTGAACGCCATTGGAGTGACAGAACACTGCCACACCGACTCTGCCATCGGGCAAGAACGCGATGGCGCGGATGCGCCCGTCGGTCTACGCCTCTTGTTTGGGCTACCTCTTGCCCCCGAAGGAAAGACTGGGGAATTCTACTCTGCTTTGGCGGTTACTCACCTCCACCTCTGGTAGGAGCCTAGCCCTACAATGATCGGACGAACCGATGGACAGAGAGGGAAGGAAGGGAACGGTGACGTCGAAACCGTGGACGTATCTGCCGAGCGAAGGGGAGGGGCAAGGGCTGGAGGTGGATCGGCCGTTCTACGAGCGGCTGGCACGGGAGACCGATGGAAGGGAGCTGGTCGAGGAGTTCGTGATCCCGATTCGGTCGGGAAAGGCGTGGCCGGTGCCGGCGGGGCAGCTCTGCCGGGTGGTCGCGGTCGAGGGGCCGCAGGTGGCGGATTTCAACGCCTGGAATCTGCACAACCCGCGGGAGCGGTTTTGGGCGGCAAGGACGAGACAGCTGGAGAGCACGCACCTGACGACGTTCAATCGGCTCTGGTCTACGCTGCCGTACCTGAGACCGATGCTGACGATCACCAATGAGACGATTCAGTACGGGGAGGATGAAGACGGGGGGCGGTGCCACGACCTACTCGGCTCTCGATGCGATCCCTACGTCAACAAGCTGTTGACGGGCGAGGAGTTCGACTTCAACTGCCATTCGAATCTGACGCGGGCGATTCTCCCGTACCGGCTGACCGAGCTCGACGTTCACGACGTGCTGAACATCTTCCAGGTGACGGGGTTGCTGCCGAACGGCAAGTACTTCATGAAGGCGAGTCCGGCCAAGCGGGGCGACTTCTTCGAGTTCTTCGCCGAGATCGATCTGCTCTGCGCTATCTCGACCTGTCCGGGCGGCGACCTCTCGGTTCCGTTGTGGGGACCGGACGCGGGGGATTCGCTGCCGACCTGCCGGCCGATCGGGGTCGAGGTGTACCAGCCTGAGTCCGGGTTGCTGGAGGGATGGTCGTCGCCGCGACCGGCCGACTATGCCGGAAACCACGGAATGAAGATGCCCGCATTCGGGTCATAGCGGCAGCATCGGGTCCTCTCTGACCCTGCTGCGACGATAGGGTCACGGGACATCTCGAGCGCCCGCCGGATAACTCAGCGGGCGCTCGTGTACCTGAACGGCCCTACCGATGGGCGGTGCGGAGGCGGGAGCGACCGAAGGCGAAGCCGGCGAGGGCGGCGACACCCAGAACGGCCCGGCGGAGGTCGTCGTTGAGCTGGAGGGTGGTGTAGAGGCTGGTGCGGCGGCCGTCCCACCCACCACGGATGCTCCAGGGAGGGGGAGAGGGGGTGAAGAGGTTGTCGGTCGGGGACTCGCTGGGCGGGGAGTCGGTCTGCTGGAGCGGATAACCGGCAACGGCAAGCTGGGCGTCGACGAGGCGGGGCGAAAGGGTCTCCCCGGCGATGAGCGCCGCACCGGCGCCGCCGACGGTCAACTCGCGGGTCGGATGGACTGCGGCGTGGAGAATCGCCTCGGCGACCAGGATTGGGTCGTAGACGGGTGGGAATGGCCGTGGCGCGGCGCCGATCTTCGAGCGCGCGTGCTGGAAGAGCGGGGTATCGATCGACGCCGGTTTGATGAGGGTGAGGTGGACGGGGGTGCGGTTGTGCTCAAGCTCGGTCCGCAACGCCTCGGTGAAGCCTTTCACGCCGTGCTTGGAGGCGGCGTAGGCGGAGTGAAGGGGAAGGGCGCGATAGGACTCGACGGAGCCGACGTTGACGATGGCGCCGCCCCGCTCGCGTAGGTGAGGTAAGGCAACCATGGTGCCGTAGACCTGGCCCATGAGGTTGACGTCGACGACGCGCTTGAATTCCTCGGGCGTCGTCTGGCCGAACTCGGCGTAGATGGCGACGGCGGCGTTGTTGACCCAGGTGTCGATCCGACCGAAGCGCTCAAGCGCACGCTGACCGAGTGCTTCCATCTGGGCATAGTCGGCGACGTCGGTGGGAACCGTTATCGCCTCGCCTCCAGCGGCTTCGACCTCGCGGCGCGTCTCTTCCAAACCCTCGACGGCCCGCGCCGCGAGGACAACTTTGGCCCCGCGCTTGGCGGCTTCGACGGCGGTGCAGCGACCGATGCCGCTCGAGGTGCCGGTGATGACGATGACTTGCTGATCCAATGGGAGCATGGTGTCCTCCGATTGTGCCACCGGGAGTTCGATGCGAGTTGGACGCGCGCCCAGACTCTCAAGCCTGGCGAGCGACGACGCTCCTCGGATGTGCGGCATGGCAGGGAGCCGTTGTAGAGATCCCGATCCGGCGATGGTCTCGCCGGAGGAGCAGCGTCGTGAATGCATGGATCGGGCCACGGTTCGAAGAGCGATCAAGCGGGGATTGAGAGCCCGGTATTTCTCAGACGGACGAGCTACCGCGTGGCGGGGCTGTTACCAGGCAGGACGGCGGACGATGAGGCCGGGGACGCGGTCGAACTTGCGCGGGTTATCGGTGAGCACGTCGTAGCCGTGGGCGAGGGCGGTGGCGGAGATGATGAGGTCATGGACGCCAATAGGTCGTCCTGCTGACGACATCGCGACGCCGATGCCGGCATGAACGCGAGCCGACCTGAGATCGAACGGGATGACTGGGAACGACGCGAAGACGGCCTCGACAAAGGCTTCGCGCTGCGCACGGCGCTGCGACGAGTTGTCACGATGCACGCCGACCAGTAGTTCGGAGGCGGTTACCCCGGAAATGCCAATCGGCTCGTTCGGCACGACACGTTTAACGTCTTCCGGAGCAAGACCACGTCGCTCCCAGGCAATGAGAACGCTCGAATCGATCAGGACGGCCAATCTGGAAACTCTGCCATCGGCTGATTCGCCTGGATCTCTTCAAGATCATCTGCGAAGCCATCCCCAGGCATCTTGATCTCGCCCAATGCGGCAAGAGCATCGTGCAGCATGGACACCACGTTGAGGACCGGGCGGAGTCAGTTCGGCAATCGGTTCACCATTCCGCTCGACGAGAAAGCGCTCGTTCCGGTAGTGCACGCGGTTGAGGATGTCCGAGAGGGATCGTGCAAGTTCCGTTGCTGTGATCGTTTTCTCTATGGCAGCGATTCTCCTGGATCTGATTTTAGGATGATCAGATGAATGTGTCATCAGGGCGAATCGGAATGACCGGCAGCGATGCGTACCCGAACCTCTCGCGCTTCCTGCACTAACTGCGTGACAAGGTCGGCAGCCGAGACGTCGCGGGCAAGGGCGGCGCCTTGACCGGCCCAGAGGG
>JAXDKI010000333.1:0-7641 GCA_034667245.1 Thermomicrobiales bacterium
CGTCTCCCTGAAAGACGCTAACTACCGGCGTTGGGCCGGCGCTCGACGGATGCTTGGCACGAAGGATACGTGATCCCCAAACACGGACCGAGGTGGCTGAATCGGTGTGCTGAACCGGGTGGCCGACAGAACGGCCGACACGAGACATATCCCCGAAGTCGCAGAGCGCGCTAGACACATCGCCGCGTCGCCGTCTGCGTGGTATCGTCGAACGATGATCGATCGTGCGCCGGTTGACCTTGCTTGCACTCACGACTGCGCCCTCACGCCTGAAGAGGATACGATCGGCGATCCCGACGAAGCGGACGACATCGACGATCTGCTGCCTGCTGACCTCTGGTTCTGATTCCCCAGATTGCCAACCGCCGGACCGCGCCGGGTGCCGCGAGATTCGGCTTCGGGCGCCACTTGACAATCCCCGGTGTTCCTGTCACATTGTAGACAATCTACAGTCTACGATCTCGAACTTGTGCAACAGGCGCATCAACACCGGCTAGGCGAAACGCATGCGCCGGGGACAGATCACGATGCCGCGCGACGACCTCGGCGCCGTTCTGGCGCTGCCCGAAAGCCGAAGCCTGGCCGTCGACATCGCCGAGCGTCTCCGTTCGGCGATCCTCGACGGCCATTTTGGACCCGGCGAGCGATTGCGCGAGGAGGCGCTGGCCCGCTCGATGGGGGTCAGCCGCGGTCCGGTGCGTGAAGCGCTGGCCCGATTAGAGCGCGAGGGCTTGCTCGTCATCCGGCGGAACCGGGGCGCCGTCGTCGCACAGCTGTCGCGTGAGGACCTTGACGAGGTCTATACCCTGCGCGTCGCGATTGAGCGGTTGGCGATCCAGCGGGCGGTCGTCGGCGGTGACGACGAGGCGCTGTCGCACATGCAGGCGGTCGTGGACGAGATCGGGGCGGCGGTCGCACGGGGAATCAGCGAGCTGGAGGCGGCCGAGCTCGACCTGCGCTTCCACGACCTGATCTACCAGGCCGCGAACCACCGCCGGCTGGTCGATTGCTGGCTGACACTGCGGCCCCAGATCTACATCGTCTTTCTGAATCGAAACGTTGCCAATCCCGACTTTCGGGATTACGTCGTGACCTCGCACCAGGAGATTCTCGACGCGATCCGCGACCGCGACGAGGCGCTTGCGGTCCGCTTGACCGAAGAGCATCTGCGTGGCTCCTACGAACGGATCGTGGCGCGTCACGACCCGCTTCATCGGCTCGCGGTCTCGAACGGAAACGCGGCCGATCGGCAAGAAGGGACAGACGGTGCGGACTGACCTCTTTGATCTGACCGGTCGCGTCGCCGTCGTCACCGGTGCCGCCCACGGCATCGGCAAGGCGATTGCCTGCGCCCTGGCGCGGCAAGGCGCGAACATCGTCGTCTGCGACCTCGATACGACTGCTCTTGCGGGGACAACGGCGGAGATTGAAGGGCTTGGCCGAAAAGCGGTCTCGACGCGCGCCGACATCGGCGATCAAGACGACATACTCAAACTCTTCGCCCTGGTCGACGAGGCCTTCGGTCGGGTCGACATCCTCGTCAACAACGTCGGAATGGGGGCGCGGTACCACCCGGAGGATCTGCCGCTGGCCGACTTCGAGCGGGTCATTCAGACGGGTGTCACCGGCTCGCTCCTCTGCGCGCAGGAGGCCGGTCGGCGGATGATCGCCGCCCGGCGGGGCGGCAGCATCATCAACATCAGCTCGATCGCCGGGGCGTCCGCCCTGGGTCGGGGCAACCTTGCCCACAGCGTCAACAAGGGCGCGGTCAACATGCTGACGAAGGAACTCGCGGTCGAGTGGGCCAAGCACGGCATCCGGGTCAACGCGATTCTCCCCTGCCAGGTCCTGACCGAGGGCTTCCAGAAGTGGCTCGACTCGCCGACCTTCGACCCGGCGCTGTACGACCGGTTCTTGCAAGGCATCCCCATGAACCGGCTGGCAACGCCGGAGGACATCGCCGGGCCGGCAGTCTTCCTCGCCTCTGACGCGGCGGCGATGGTAACCGGCACGCTTCTAGGGGCCGACGGCGGGAACCTCGCGCTCAATGCGGGTGGGAGCCACACCTGGACGACGGCCTGAGCCGGCCCTCGGTGGTCGTCGGGACTTGTCATAACCAAAGCGAGAGCGATCCCCGGAATCGCAGCGCCGGAGGGGGACAACAGAGGAGAACGGGCCCAGGGGCGGGCAGAGCGAAAGGGGGCAATGGTGCCCGAGTGGAGATCGGGCGGGCGACGCAACGGACCTGGAATCGCGTTCCGATCGACCGAGACGAATTACGAGGAGGAAGAAACGATGGCTCACGACGAAATGATGAAATCGGTGGCCACGACGCCGCTCAGCCGGCGCAGCATGCTCAAGGGTGGCGCGGCGACCGCGGCCGCAGCCGGTCTGGCGCTGGCCCACCCGAAGGCGAGCAAGGTCTTTGCGGCGCCGACCGTGCTGCAGGGCGAGCCGATCACGCTCAAGTACGGGACCTGGTTCTGGAACGAGCCGGGTCGGGCCGCGGCCTGGCGCGCGCTGATCGAGAAGTTCCACAGCGAGCAGACGGAGATCCGCGTCGAGGAGGCGGGTGGTCCGTTCGACCAGTTCACGAACGACGTGATCATCCAGCTCCAGGCGGGCAAGCTCGACTTCGACGTCATCCAGACGACCCCCGACCTCGTCCTGCGCCTCCTGGCGGCGGAAGTGTTGGAACCGCTCGGCAGCGTCTTGACGGCCAACAACATTACGACGCTGAGCAAGGCCCACGACTACATCACGGTCGATGGGCAGCCGATGGGGCTCGACGTCGTCACCGTCGTCTTCGGTCTCCTCTATAACAAGGGGATCTTCGACGCCGCCGGCATCACGGCGCTGCCGACCAACGTCGAGGAGTGGTCGGCGGTCAGCCAGCAACTGACCAACCGGCCGAACCAATTCGGGATCTTCTCCGACCACCTCGTCTCCGAACCGGAGAGCTTCTGGTTTACGCTGCAGGAGTGGGCCTGCCCGTATGGCGGTGTCTGGGCGGAGGGCAAGACGCCACTCCTGACCTCCGAACCGATCATCAAGGCGGTCTCGCTCTTCAAGTCGATGTACGACAACTGCTTCCCGCAGGGTACTGACAACTCGACCTCGACCCGCCTCTGGGGCGCGGGCCAGATCGCGCAGCAGCTGATCGTCTCGGCCGCGGTCAACGTCTTCAAGACGGCCGCGCCGGACGTCTACCCGAACATCCGCAGCATGTCGCTGCCGTGGCCGAACAAGACCTCGATCGCCCGCATCCACCCGATCACGGTCAACAACCAGAGCGACAAGAAGGAAGCCGGTGTCGAGTGGATCACCTGGCTCTACAAGCCGGAGAACTACCGCCTCCTCCTGACCGGGCAGCTCGACGTCATTCCGTCCTACGAGGTCGGCGGCCTGGACGACTACTTCAAGGACCTGTTCTGGCTCGAAGGCTACCAGGACATCAGCTACACGACCCCGCCGCAGATGGTGGGCGACTTCATCTTCAACAATCAGGAGTTCGGCCAGATCGTGATCAACCGCGTCACCGAAGTGCTGACGTCCAACCGCGACATCGAAGAAGCGATGGCGGACGCGCAATCGGAGGCGGAAGAGCTGGCCAGCCGCCTCGACACGGCGAACTAAGGACCCTTGTCCCCGTCCCCCTTCCTTCCGGCGTTCGGAAGGAAGGGGAGTGGCGACGGGCTGGGGCGAAATGCAACCGAACGTGATACGGTCCCGCATGCTAAGCCGGCAGATCGAGGAACAAGATTCGTGACGACGCGCGTCGAGGCGATACCTGAGGCGAGGGCCCGGGTCGGCGAAGTCAATCGCCGCCGGATCACCTGGCTTCCGTACGCCCTTGCCGGTCCTATCCTGTTGTACGAGGCGATCTTTCTCCTCTATCCCATCTATCAGGGGTTGAAGTCGAGTCTTTACGAGCAGAAGGCACTCGGCCGTCCGCCGAAATGGGCAGGTCTCGACAACTATCGACGACTCTTCCATGACGACGCCTTTTGGTCCGTTCTGCAAAAAACGACCATCTATATGCTGGCGGTGATCGCCGTCGCGATCGGGTTCGGGCTCTTCTCCGCGATGGTCCTCAACCACGCCTTCGTCGGCCGCTCGGCCGCCCGCGCGGTCGTCACCTTGCCCTGGGCGTTCCCGGACGTGCCGGCGGCATTGGTCTTCATCTGGATGCTCAATCCGAACTTCGGGGTGATGAACGTCTTCGCTCAGCTGTTGCCGTGGGTCGGGGAGAATCCCAAATGGCTTTTCGATCCTCAACTGGCGATGGGCGCGGTCGTCGTCGTCACTGCCTGGAAGGGTTTCCCCTTTTATAGCCTCGTGATCCTAGCGGCGTTGCAGACGGTCCCGAAGGAACTGGAAGAGGCCGCGCGCGTGGACGGCGCCAATCGTGTCCAGGTCTTCTTTGCGGTGACCTTGCCCTGCATCATGCCGACGCTACTCCTGTTGACGGTTTTGGCGTCGATCTTCTCGTTCAAGCAGTTCACGATCATCTGGCTGTTGACGGGAGGTGGTCCTTCCGGGGCGACCGAGACGATCGTCGTGCGCATCTACCAGGAGGCATTCCGCTTCCACGACTTCAGCTACGCGAGCGCGTTCGGCGTCGCGGGGTTCATCTTCGCGCTCTCCATCGCCCTGATCTTCCTCGCCATCCAGCGGCGTCAGGAACTGGAGACCGCCTGATGGCAACCGTTCTCCCCCGTCCCACATCTGCTCCGGCTGGTCGTGGCGGCGCTCGACATCGCTGGCGTCAGGTGCGCCGGGGCGGCTATTACCTACTGGTCCTCTTCGTCGTCGTCGTGACCTTCTTTCCGATTTACTGGATGGTCCTGAGCGCGATCCAACCGACCAAGTACAGCACCCGCTATCCGCCGCCGTTCATCCCGAAGGGGATCGACTTTCAGGCCTTCCGCACGCTCTTCGACAAGCAACCGATCGTCGACTGGCTGATCCGCTCGGTCTACCTGGCCGGGATCGCGACGGTGATCTGCATCTCGCTCTCGATCCTCGGGGCGTATGCCCTGTCGTCGATGCGCTGGCGCGGGCGCAACGCCTTCGCAATCTTCTTGCTGATGACCCAGATGCTGCCCGAAGCACTGATCATCGTGCCGATCTTCCGCATCTTCACCGACTTCCCGATCATCCACCGCGATCTCCGGAACAGCATTCCCGCACTGGCGTTGATCCACGCGGCGTTCATCCTGCCGATCTGTGTCTGGGTGTTGAAGAACATGTTCGATACGGTCCCGCGCGAGGTCCGGGAGGCGGGGCTGGTCGACGGCGCGGGACCGATGCGCGTGCTCTTCCAGATCGTGATCCCGCTGGTGCTTCCAGGTTTGGTGGCCGTCGGGGTCATCGCCTTCTTCTACGCCTGGAACGAATACCTCTTCGCCCAGTTGCTGATTACCGACAAATCGCTCTTCCCGGCGTCCGTCGGTCTTGGCACGATGCGAACGATGCTCGACACGCCGATCGAACAACTCCTCGCGGCGGGCATGCTCTTCTCGATCCCGCCGGTGATCTTCTACCTGGTCATGCAGCGGTACATCGTCGCCGGTATCTCGGCGGGGGCGGTCAAGGGGTAGGCGAACGGGCGGAGAGACGGAGAGACGGAGAGACGGAGAGGCGGACGGACGGAAAGACGGAGACGGGGGAAAGGGAGCGGATGAGACCCAGGGTGGTGATTGCATATGCGAAACCGGGAGAGGCGCCGGTTGAAGAGGAGATCCTCAGGGCGGCGGGGATCGAAGTCGTTCTGACCGGCGAGTTGGAGAGCGAGTCGGCCAGGACGGCGGCGCGGGAGGCCGAGGCGCTGATGGTCGGGTTGAACCGAATCAGCGCCGATCTGATGGACGAGCTGACGCGGCTCAAGATCGTGACGCGGGTCGGCACCGGAGTCGATGCGATCGACATCCCGGCGGCGACGACGCGCGGAATCTGGGTCACCAACGTCCCGGACTACTCGATCGACGAGGTCTCGACGCACGCCATCTCCCTCGTCCTCGCCCAGGCCCGGATGCTCTTCCCGCACCGGGTCGCGGGGCGCGACGGGCGCTGGCGCTACCGGGCGGAGACGCCGATCCGGCGGTTCGCGGGTCAGACACTCGGCGTCCTCGGCATGGGGCGGATTGGCAGCGCCTCGGCGCGGAAGGGACGCGGTCTCGGGCTGGAGGTGATCGCCCACGACCCGTATCTGCCGGACGAGCGGTTCGAGGAGCTCGGCGTGCGCCGTGTCGACTTCGACACGCTGATGCGGGAGTCCGACTTCCTGACCCTCCACGTCCCGCTGACCGACGAGACGCGCCGGATCGTCGACGCGCGCGCCCTCTCGCTGATGAAGCCGACCGCCTACCTCGTCAATACCGCCCGCGGTGAGGTGATCGACGTCGACGCGCTGGTCGAGGCCGTCCGCGCCGGGACGATCGCCGGTGCGGGGATCGACGTCCTGCCGGAGGAACCGCCGGCGGCCGACCACCCAATCCTGCACGATGACCGGATCATCGTTACCCCGCACATTGGGTGGGCTTCGGTGGAGGCTGGGCACGATTCCAAGGTGCGCGGCTCCGAAGACGTCGTCCGCGTTCTCCGCGGCGAGCGACCGAAGTACCCGATCAACGAGATCGAACGCGTTCCCGCCGGGGTGGCAGGGTGAGGGTTGCCTGATGCCTATCCTCTCTCCCGAAACCTTGCGTGACCTCGTACGCGGCGTCCTCGAGGGCGTCGGCACGCCGGCGGATATCGCGGGCTTCGTCGGCGATTCGCTGATCGACGCGAACCTGGCCGGACACGATTCGCACGGGGTGATGCGGCTGCTCCTCTACGCGGAGACTGCCCGTTCCGGTCAGGTGGATTCATCGGCCCGGGCGTGCGTGACCAAGCGCTCCGGGGCGACGGCGATCGTGGACGGCGCCTTCGGGTGGGGTCAGCCGGCGATGTGGCTGGCGACCGAAACCGCGATCGAGCTGGCGCAACAGTTCGGGCTCGGTGCGGCGGTGGTCAATCGCTCGTACCACGTCGGCCGCGTCGCGCCATACGTCGAGCGGATCGCCCAGGCAGGCATGATCGGGATCGCGATGGCGAACGCCGGCCGGGCGGTCGCGCCGTACGGCGGCCGGGCCCGCGTGATGGGGACGAATCCGATCGCCTGGGCGGCACCGCGGGGTGACGGCAAACCGCCCCTCTGTCTCGACGTCGCGACCGCCGCGATTGCCGAAGGGAAGGTGCGCGTCGCCAAGAGCAAGGGCGAACCCGTGCCACCCGGCGTGATCGTCACCGTCGACGGGTTGCCGTCGCAGATTCCCGACGACTTCTACGACGGCGGCGCGCTGCTGCCGTTCGGTGGGCACAAGGGCTCCGGCTTGAGCATCCTCGCCCAGGTGATCGGGCGGGGCCTGGCCGGTCTGCAACCGCCTTCGCCGACGGCCCTCCGCGGTGCGAACGGGCCGTTCGTCCTCGCCATCAACGTGGAGTCGTTCGCGCCGTTCGAGCAATTCCTCGGCGAAGTCGAGGCACAGTGCGAGGAGATCTCCGACTCGGCACCAGCCGAGGGCTTCGACCGGGTGCGACTACCGGGCGAACCCGAGCTCGAGAACCGGGAGCGCCGTGGTGCCGAGGGCATCCCGA
>JAXDKI010000334.1:0-3250 GCA_034667245.1 Thermomicrobiales bacterium
TGTTCGCGAGGTTGCTCAGGCGGCCGCCGACGAGCAGACCGAGGAGCAACCCGATGACGATGCCGCCGATCAGCACCGCGTCATGATGCTCGACCGAGCGGTCACGATGTCAGCCGAATGCGGTCGGCGGTACCAGGCGGCGGAGGGCGTCAGCCGGGATCGGGCGCGGTCGGCGACTCGCTGGGCGACCCCGTGAGCCGACTGGCCGCCTGCCCGATGAGTGGGATCGGCTTCGGCTGGACCGTGCGCCCGGCGTCCGGCACGCCCTCGACGTGGACCGTCCGGACGAATGCATCGACAACGACCGGATCGAACTGGATGCCGGCGAACTTGCGGAGCTCGCCGAGCGCCTGCTCGTTGGTCAGCGGGGTCATGCGGTACGGGCGAGCGGCCGTCATGGCCTCGAAGGCGTCGGCGACGTGGAGGACGCGGGCGAGCTTCGGGATCTCGTCGCCGATCAGCCGGTCCGGGTAGCCGGAGCCGTTGTACCACTCGTGGTGGTGCCGGATGATCGGCAGCTCGGGCGCCAGCTTGGTGACCGGCGCGATGATCTCCGCGCCCAGGACCGGGTGGGCATTCATGATCATCCGCTCGTCCTTGTTCAGCCGGTCCTGCTTCAGGAGCACCCGGTCGGGAACGCCGATCTTGCCGACGTCGTGGAGCAGGCCGCCCCACTCGAGGGCTTCCAGCTCCGAGTCGTTGACGTGCATGACCCGCCCGATGTCGACGGCGATGTCCTTGACCCGCTGGCTGTGCTTCGCGGTATACGGATCGCGCTTGTCGACGGCCTCGGCCAGCGCGCCGATGGTCTGCGTGAACATCTCGCGCAGTTCGATGAAGCGGTCGAACGCGACGCGGGTCGAGTACAGCGGGACCGCGAACAGGAGGGTTGCCCACCAACCGCCGTCCTGCATCTGGTAGACCCTGGCCATCAGCCAGGCGAGCGGCGCTAGGGCGATGACACTGGTGCCAAATCCTCGAAGGTCGCCGACCAGGACGATGCGGAACGTTTGCCCGGATCGGAGCGCAACGACGGTGGCGGACAATGTTACGTTCGCGGCGAAGAAGACGATGGCGCCGACGATGAACCCGAGGAAGCTGGTTAGCAGACCATCATCCCTGGTCGTAATCAAGTGAACGATCACGCCGGCGATGGCCGCGGGAAGAACAACCCCGGCATGGTTTGCCAGCGTTCCATACCAGGGGATTCGCCCGCGAACCTCGCGCAATTCGGTGCTGCCGATCGCTGCCACCCAAACGCCGACAGCCGGGCCGCCCAGAGCGACCGCCGCGAGAATGGGTGCAATCGCGACTGAGACGAGGGTTCCGCGCGGCATCTTCACCGGCAAGGCGGATGACACGAGCGCCAGGATCGTCCAGAAGACGAACCCGGCAGCGATCGAGACATCGTGCGGCAGGAAATCGCCGATCGCGATCTCGGGTTCAACGGGAAACACAAGAGTCGTGACCACAAGCGCCAATGCGCTTCCGGCCACGACTCCGGCGATATAAATCTTCAGGGACCTAGGCATCACTGCCCCACGTAGAGCATCACTCCGGCGACTGTACTAATCCGCCAGCTGCGAGGTGATGGCCCAACGGTACTAGAAGCCCCTGAGCGATGCCCCTCCAGCAAGCGCGATCAAGCCAACGCTGGAGAGCGTCAGTGCGATGCGCATGAATCGGGCTTTCATGAGTTTGCCTACCAGCCCTTGGTGATCTCGGTCGGAGCCATGCTCGTTCCTCCTTTGTGCGGTCTCGTGCTCTGGGGAACACGAAAACCGACCTGACTTTGAAAGTCGGTCGGTTGCACTAATCGCTCCGCCTCACCCTAAGTGCCCATTTCAGGTGAGACATCGGCGCGTCCGAGTGTTTGCATTGCTTCCTAGTACTGGGGTACTAGCAAGTAAACAGGACTTTACGGATGCCGCACTGGCACGGTCAATACGGCACCTTACCTATCCGCTACAACGTTTCCAGTGGTGGTGGGTCGATTCCCAGCTCGTCTCGCATCACCGCCGCGTAGTGGGCGTACTGCTCGGCTGCTGCCGCGTGGGCGCCCGTGGCTCGGTACAGCCGAAGTAGCGAGACCTCCACCTGTTCGGCGCTTGGGTCTACCTCCAAGGCACGACGCGCGACGCCGATGCCGCGGTCGTAGTGACCGGTGGTCAAGTCGTCGAGAACGGATCGCTCGACGATCTCCAGGTAGGCGGCGTGGAGTGAATCTCGGTAGGCCGCAGCCCATTCTTCATATTCGAAATCCAGGGCGAATCGACCCCGATACGTCGCGACGAGTCGTTCAACGTCGTCCGGAGATGGACGGTCCGGGAGCCCACGGATCATTCGTCGACAATCGACGCTGCGGCTGGAGATCAGGTCAGGATCCAGCCAGATGACGTCCGAGGCATGGTGGACATACCCAGGTGACAGATCCTCGGAGTAGTCCTCCTCGAAGACGCGCCTCAAGAAGTAGAGGGTCTGGTTGAGGGAGTTGGTGGCCACCTCGGGATCGAGCTCCGGCCACATTGCATCCAGCACTTGATCGCGAGTGGCTGACATCCCTGGGCGCGAGATCAGATAGCAGAGCGTCGCAAGGACCTTGCGTCGGACCTCCGACCCTGGGAGTAGATCTGGGCCGATCTGTATCGCGACGCGCCCCAAGTCCTCGACCGCGACTCGATAGGCGAGCCTCCGAGCCAGGCCGCGACCGAGCGAGGCGGCTTCGGGGCGACGCCGAAGGTCCTTTGCTACAGCGCGGAGGCGGGCAACGTCCTGCCGTTCACCGATTGGCTCCAGCAACCGAGCGCATGACACACGCACCCGCGAGTCCCCGAGCTCCATGGCACTGCGAAGTGCCGTACGCCACCGTCCTGGATGAAGGCTGCTGGCAGCGTTGACGACATCGATAGCCGACTCGTCGAGTTCATGCAGGACCATCGCGATCAGGTCGGCTAGGAAGGTAAGGGACTGAGGCGACTCTCGACCAATCGCGATGAGACGAGGTGACAGCTCGGTCGAAGAGCCGGTCAGCGCGGACAGAACTCCGGCAATCCTCCGCCAACGATGGGCAGCTTGAAGCTGAGCATGAAATTCGGCTTCGCGCACCCTTTCGGTCGCCGCCGGATCGGATTGTGCGACGGCCAAGTAGGCCGCCGTGATCAACCGAGCCGCCTCGGTTCCCGGGTTTGTGGGCCTGCCGGGGGGCAGCTCCGCTAAGAGCGCCGCAGCTTCATTAAACTGCCGTCGCCGG
>JAXDKI010000335.1:0-17776 GCA_034667245.1 Thermomicrobiales bacterium
GCACGGTAGTGCTCACGCGGCTGCACGCTGCCGTCCGGCTGCGGAACGAACACCTCGTCGTAGAACGGTCCGGTGTCGTAACCGGCGATCAGGGTGCCACCTGGTTGCGTCGGCGCATACAGCTCGCGGCGGTCGATCACGCCTGTCCCTCCGAGCCGTCCTGCCGCTCAGATCGATATCTGGATTAACGCATGTTCCTCGTCTCCGTGCAGCGCGGCAATGGACAAGCGGCACAACGTGATGTGCGAGGCTCTGTCATTCCGGCTATTCCGCGCGAGGTTCCGCCGGCGGCCGGCGGAACCTCGGCGCCCTGGCAGCACACGGTCGCCTCGTGGGTGCATTGATCGAGACGACCACTGATGCAGCCGGGGCGGTCGCTACCGGATCTTGCCCCGTGCCGCAACGGGCCAGACGTCGGCGACGTGTCCATCGCGGACGATGGTGAGTTGGTCCATCAGGTTGACCGTCGGGCAGATGTGGTTGGGAATGATCTCGACCCGTTCGCCGATCTGGAGACCAGGGTCGTCCGGGCCGAGCACGACGACGCCGTGCTCTTCGCTGAGGCGGTCGATGATGGCGTGCTCGTGGCCCAGGATGTAGCCGTGACCGGGATGACTCGGCGTCTTGTCGAGCGAGAGGGTCTTCGAGCCGCCGTCGAGGATGCAGCGGTCGGGCGCGGGGTGGCTGACGACCGTGGCGAGAATGCGGGCGGCGCAACGGTCGGGGCCGAAGATGCCATAGCGGAAGGCCGACGTGTCTTTAAAGACGTAGGTGCCGGGACGCATCTCGGTCACACCGGGGACAGTGGGCGTGTAGCTCGCGGCCGGGGTTGAGCCGACGCTCACGACCGGCAGATCCAGGCCATGAGAGCGGATCTTCTCCGCGGTCGCGACCAACTTCTGGCCGGCATCGACGGCCACCGACTCGATCGTCTCGCGTGGCTGCACGTTGGCGTGACCCTCGTGGCTCATCACACCGATGACGCGGAGACCCGGGAGCCGGGCGAAGTCGAGTGCGAGCGCAACCGCCTCATCCCCGGCCAAGACGCCGGCCCGGTGTTGCCCGGTGTTGACCTCGACGTAGACGTCGAGAGTCCGATCCTCGGCGGCCATCGCGTCGGAGAGGGCCTCGGCCGCTTCGCGTGAGTCGAGCGCGACGATCATCCGCACGCGCTCCATGAGCGCGAGGAGACGGCGGATCTTCAGGTCGCCGACGACGGGATAGGCCATCAGGATGTCGTCCGCCCCCGCGTCGGCCATCACCTCGGCCTCGCCGAGCTTGGCGCAGGTGACGCCGACGGCCCCGGCCGCGAGCTGCAGCCGCGCGATCTGCGGCGTCTTGTGCGTCTTGATGTGCGGCCGCAAAGCGACGCCGAGGCTTTTCGCCAGCGCTGCCATCTCGGCGATGTTGCGGTGGAGGATTGCCTCGTCGACGACCATGGTCGGGGTGTCGATGACTTCGGTCGGGGCAACGATCGTGTGGATCGGGGGGGCGAAGGTCGCGGTCATAACTGGCCTCCTGCAGAGCAAAGGGGAGTTAGCGGGAGCATTCCGTCCGCGCGTGAATGCCCATGGGTCCGCCGGTATCAGACCGCTATTATCGCAGTCTGCCCGGCATCGTCGCGCCCCGTTCGTCGGGGAGGAAAATGATGCGCACGTGGACGCAGGGACTCGAAGTCCCGCGCTCAGTCAGGTAAGACAAGGATCGGCGGCACTTTACAGTTTGCCAAGGGCCGTACCGGAGAAAGACCGCGTACGGACGCGGCAGGCGATCTCTGTCGGGATTGGTCAGACTATAAAGTTACGCGGAGCACGAACTGATCCTTGTCTAAGGAGCGTCTTTCGTGGACGTTGCATCGGCAGGGGGAAGCCGCGTCTCCGGCGCGAGCGCGGCCGTTTCCTCCCGCCAAGGTGCGCGCCGTCTCGTCCCGCTCGCCGGCGGTCAGCGTCTGTTGTTGAGCGGCCGGCCCAGCCGGCGCAGGGCGCAGCGCATCGTCGCCGCGTTGAGGCTCACCCCGGTCGCCGCCGCCCAGGCCGCGCCGTACGCGGCGAGCGTGGAGGCAACGCCACCCAACCCTTACTCCGCCCCTCGCCCCGCCACCGGCAACTGCAGCGTAAACGTCGTCCCCTGTCCCTCGGTCGACTCCACCTCGATCGTCCCGCCGTGGCCCATTACGATCTCCCGGGCGATGAACAATCCGAGCCCAAGCCCGCCACTCTGGATTCCTGCCGCCTGACTGAACCGATCGAAGATCCCCGGCAGTTCTGCCGCTGGGATCCCGGGACCCTCGTCGCGTACCTGCAACTCGACCTCGTCGCCCACCGGCCGCAGTCGGACCTCGATCCGTTCGCTCCCTGGCGCGTGCGTAATCGCGTTCGTCAGCAGATTGAGGACAACCTGCTCCAGCCGCGTCTCGTCGCCGATCACGTTCGCGCCCGTCGTCTGGTCGTCAAGCTCGATCGTCCGACCGGCCGCAAGCACCTCCGCCGTCTCGACCGCCCGCCGCACCACCGCCCGCAGATCTACCGGCTGCCGGTCGAGCCTCAGCCGCCCCTGTTGGAACCGAGTCGCCTCCAGGAGCTGAGAGACCAGGATATCGATCCGCCGCGCCTGGGCGAGCGCGCGATCCAGGTGGGCACGGGCACGTGTTGTCTCGGTCGGCGGCATCGTCCGTGTCGCCAACTGGAGATACGCCTGCAGGGCCGTCAGCGGCGTCCGTAACTCGTGGCTGGCAATGCCAAGCCACTGGTCCTGCAGATAGCGAAGACTGCGCTCCGTAATGTCCCGAATCGTCACCACGCCGAGGCGGCCCGCTTCGCCGTGGACCGCTCGACCATCCGCCTCGAACCAGCGGCGGGAGCCGTCATCCTCGGTGATCGTGAAGGACAAGCTGAAGGTCTCGCCCCGCGACGCACGGCGGAGCGGGGTGGCGTCGGTCGGCAGCGGCCGCCCTTCTTCGTCCTCAAGGACTGGTCCCGGTGGCATCCCGAACATCCGGTCATAGGCAGCATTCGTCAGAACCACGCTACCGCTCTCGTCCATGGCGGCCACCGCGTCGCTGATGCTGGTCAGGATCGCCTCCAGCCGTACCCGTGTCGCATCGCCGACAACGGCCAACTCCTGCATCTCAACCGTCCGCGCCTGCAGGTCGTCGTTGGTCGTATTGAGCTCCTCGACCGTTGCCTGAAGCTCCTCGTTGAGCGTCTCCAGTTCCTCGTTGCTTGCCTGAAGCTCCTCGTTGAGTGTCTCCACCTCCTCCGTCGCCGCCTGGACCTCCTCCGTCGAGACCAGCAACTCCTCATTCTCAGCGCGGAGCTTGGCGATCGTGTTTGTGAGTTGCAGGTTGGCTGCGAGGACCTCCTCGTTGCCCGCCGAGACGCGGCGGGCGGTTGCCTCAGCCACCTCGTAGGCACGGCGAAGTCGCTCGCGCTCGGTCACGTCGCTCGCAACGAGGGTGACGAACGTGATCTCCCCCCCTTCCTCGCCGTCCGGGACCAGCGGGTATGTCGAAATCACGAGGGCGAGCGGCGTTTCGGGCGGCGATCCCTCGAAGACGACGGTGCCGGTCGTCGTCTCCCCGGCAAACGCGCGGTCGATCGCCCGCCGGAACTCGGCCGCGGGGAAGCGCTGGATCAGATGAATCAAATCCTGATCGAGGGCGCCGCTATGGATACCGAAGATCCGGCGCGCCGTGGCATTGATCGATTGGATGTCGTACCTGCGATCGACAACGACGACACCGATCGGCAGCCCGAGGATAACCTCATCGTTGCGCACACCCACGCGCACCCGAACCGGTTCGTTGGGCGCCCGAGCAGCGCGCATGCTTGGCGTCGGCATTGCGATCCGTGGCGGTATGGGCTGTCGAGAGGTCATTGCGATCGACTCATGGTTGCGACCCGGAGGGATCAGCATTCGCTCTCCCACCCGGCGGAACACCTTCAACCGGGATTGGTCGACGGCAAAGAAATCGGCCAAAGGATTGACCGTCTCCGACTTGCCGAGGGCCAGATACCCGCCCGGTCGCAAGGAGAACGCAAAGAGTTGCAGCGCCCGCCGCTGGAGCGCCGCGGTGAAGTAGATCAAGACGTTCCGGCAGAGGATGAGGTCGATCCTCGGGAAAGGCGCGCGTTGTCCGAGATCGTGTTCACCGAAGACGACGAGACTGCGGAGCACCTTCTTGACCTCGAAGTCGCCGTTGTGCTCGGTGAAATACCGCTCCACCATCGCCGGCGGTACGGCCGCCAGCGCCCGCCCGGGATAGACACCGTGGCGTGCGAAACCGACGGCTTCACTGTCGAGGTCGGTGGCGAAGATGCGGACGCTGAGCCCGTCGCCCGCATCCCCCAGGAACTCGGCGACGATCATCGCCAACGAGTACGCCTCCTCACCGGTGGCGCAGCCCGCCGACCAGAGCCGCAACTCCCCTCCTCGCTGCCGCGCCGCGGCCATCAACTCGGGAAGCACCTGCTCCCGCAGGTAGGCAAAAAGCTCCGGGTCGCGGAAGAACTCGGTCACCTTGATCAGGAAGCTGGCGATCAGCCGCTGTCGTTCCTCGGGGTGACGCCGCACGAAGCGGACATACTCGCCGAGCGTCGGCTGCCCGGTCGCCGCCATTCTTCGCTGCAGACGGCGCATGATCGTCGGTTGCTTGTAGGTCGTGAAGTCGATTCCGCTCTCGTCGCGCAGTTGTTCGAGGAAACGTCGGAACACTCCGTCCTCGGTCGGCGCCGGAACGGAAAAGACCCCGGTCAGGAGGTCGTGCAGCAATTGACCAATGGTGTCTGGATTGGCGACGATGTCGACGATCGACGGGGCGAGCGAGAGCGGCATCCCCGGAAAGGAGGCGGTCTCCGGGTTCTGGACGATGACCGTTCCTCCCGCCTGCTTGACTTCCCGCGCCCCGGCCGCCCCATCGGAACCCGAACCGGACAGGATGACCGCGATCAACTCCTCGCCGAAGACCTCGGCCGCGCTCCGGAAGAGGAGATCGACCGAGGGCCGGGGACCGACGCCATCCTCCTCGCGTACCTCGACCGCATGATCGGTGATCAACACGTCGCGGTTGGGTGGGACCACATAAATCACGCCCGGTTCGAGCGGCTCGTGCCCATTCACTGTCCGCACCGGCAACCGGCTTCGGCGGTCCAGGATCTCGGCCAGCGAGCTGGCGCGATGGGGACTCAGGTGTTGGGCGATGACGACCGGCGCCGGAAACTCGACGGGCAGGGTGGCAACCAGGGCCGAGAGCGCCTCGATGCCGCCCGCCGACGCGCCAACGACGATCAACTGCCTGGCCCGTTTGCCGCCGTTCCCGTCGTTCTCCATCAATGTCACACCTTACCCGAGTTTCGAAACCCGTCCGCACTCCGAATATCGCGATGGGAACATTCTACCGCTGGGGAGGGCATCGCCATGAGGACCGGTGTGGGCGCGAGCTGCACAACGAGATCACACAATGATGTGGGGTTACCCGTCGCCCTCGTGCGGGCGCAGGGTCATCGACAAGCGGGCGGTATCGCCGCTCACGGGGAATAGACGTTCCCATTCGACTCCTCCAGTGCCGCGGTCACGACCGCTGCTTGCGCGATCGGGTTGGGCATCGCTTCGAGGAGTTCCCGCACCACCGCGGCGTGGCGCTCGTCGAGCTGCGCTTGCTCGTCGATCCGTCTCGCCCGGCTGCCGTTACCGGTCGTGACGGTGTGGGTGGCGAGTTGACGAGTCAGCGTCGCCTTCTCCGTCAGGAGGCGGACGCAGGTCCAGAGCGCCGCTTCGAGTTCTTCGGATTTCAGGCTGAGGAGCGCTTCCGGACCAAAGGCATGTCCAACGTGGCAGCGAAAGCGCTGCAATGGTCCCTCGTCCACCTGCCAGAGGCTGCCGCCGCAGTCGGGGCAGGTAAACAGCGTCAATTCGTTGCGGCGTTCGTCCCTCCCCTGCTCGGCGATGTCCTCACTGATCGTCTGGCTTGCTCGCTCACCGTCGGCGCTCATTGCGGGGCCTCCTCTCGCCGTGCTCGGCTCGCTCGCCAACTGCACCAGGACGGGCGCGATCTCCGCCGCCGGCAGCACCCAATCGGCCTCAACGAGCCGGAGCGCGCTCCGAGGCATCCCGTCGACGATCGCCTCGTTCGGATCCTGCACGATCGCCGCGCCACCGCGTGACTTCACCGACATTAGCCCCGCCGTGCCGTCGCCGAGCGCACCGGAGAGGACTACCGCGGTCACCCGTGAACCATAGGCACGCGACGCGGAACGAAAGAGGGGATCAACCGCGGGCCGCGAGTGGTTCTCCCGCGGCCCGTGCGACAGCTCGACGTAACCCTGGCGAACCAGCACGTGCTGATCCGGCGGCGCGACGTAGATGCGCCCGCCGACGATCGCTTCGCCGTGCCGCGCGTGGCCGGCCGGCAGTTGACCGGCCCGCTCCAGCAACCGTGGCAAGACACTCGGTGTGTGGGGCGTTGTATGAACGACCACGAAGACAGCCGCCGGAAAATCCGCCGGCAGTCCCTGCACCATCGCCAGCAGGGCCTGAATCCCACCTGCCGACGCGCCAACGACGACGACGTCTCGTCCCTGGCCCACGGACTCCTCCGCTAGCCGTGGACTCGTCACCTCCCTGGTCGGCGACCCCACCGGCAACGACTCCCCTGGTGCATCGGTTGTGCCATTCGCTCAGAGCTTCATTCTGCGCGTGTCCAAGCTCTCTCCGACCCGAGCCTATCAGTGAGATCACGCTGGGCAAACCGCCATCAAGCCTTAGACTCGCCCAACAATGCCTCTGACCGCCGAATTTCCCCACCCCAACTGCCGATCCACCAAATTATCGCGCCTCATTCGCGGAAGCTCGCGCCCTGCGCCCGTTGTGCGCCGGGACCTGGACCGCCTGGGACTGGGCGTTGATGGGTATCTGATGCGGGACCGGTCGATGGCATTACTCCCGGCTGAGCGGCCTGCGGCGGTTCCAAACGTCCCGCCGCCTACCGTTCCTGGTGCTGCGGTCGCATTGCTCCGGTGCCCGACGCCGCAACCAGAGCGCTTGACGACTGCAGGAGTTGCTCCGTCCGCCCGAGAATTGCCTGCGCCTGCTCCAGTGCCTCACGCAATTGATCGGTACCGAGTGACTGACGCGGCCGGTGCGACCAATCGTCAGCCGGTGCTGTCACAACCACCGGCTCGCTCGCCACCGTACTGACGGGCGCCTCCTCATCTTCGTCGGTCGACGCAATAGCGCCAAAGGCACCGTCGGCTCCAGACCAACCGGCACTGGCGAGGAGTTGGCCCAGTGGAATCTCCAATGCCGCAGCGATGCGTTCCAGCCGTCGCCGGCGGGGTAAGGTGACGCGGTCGCATTCCAAGCGCGACACTTCGGCCTGCCTGACCCCATCGCCGATTCGTGCGGCCAGTTCCTCCTGGGTAAGTCCCAAGGAGAGTCGGCGGGTACGAATAACCTGTCCTAATGTGGGTGACTTGTCCATGACGATTGCTCCTCGACCATAGGTCATGAAGACACCGCCTTTATTGAGACCGCAAACGCAAGTCTAATGCCCATTCATCCTCGGTGCCTATGCACGAAACACGATGGACAGAGTCAATCCGACAAAATAGTGTTGCTTGTGCAACGTCAACGATGTTGTCTGCTCTTCGGCGCTGCCTCTCCTCACGGCACGCAATTCCCGACCGTGGAGGTCAATAATGCTGTCGCCTCGTACGCTTGCCTCGCTCTATGACCTCCACCTGGCCGCGGTCTGGCGCGGACATGAACCTGCGAGCATATTGGGCAATTGGCTCGAGGCGCGCTGGTCCGCCAGTGGACTCGTTGAGCCGCCCGCACCGCCGGATGCGGTCAGCGTCTTGGGCGGTGCCGGCGCTGGTATCCGGTGGTACGCCCTGGGCGAGACGATTGTCGGCTACGTCGCTGGTCGCCCGCGCGGCTGCTACATCGTTCGTCGTAGCGAGGAGCCCCCGCAGCCGCCCGCGATCCTCGACTGCCCACCCCCGCAAAGTCGCCTCTCGGGGGCCATGCAATGACCGCCGTAACCTCCAACGAGTACCTGCTCGGCGACAGACCTTCGTTGTCCCGGCTGCCCGCACCCGCCGGTACCAAGCGCAAGGCACCGGCTGCGGCCGACGGAGCGCGCAGCGGCCACGTCCTAATCGTGGACGACGAACCCGCCATCGTCGAGGTCCTGCGCGAGGTCCTCTCGGACGAGGGGTACCAAGTCACCAGCCACACCGCGCCGCCGACCCCCGACGAAATCGGGCGACTCGCTCCCGACGTGGTCGTCCTCGATCTGGTCTTCGGTGGTCGCAATGTTGGTCTCGGCTTGCTCAATGCCCTGCGTGGGCACCCGCCGACTGCCGTCATCCCCATCGTCGTCTGCACCGCCTTGATCGACCCGTCTGTCGCCTCGGCGCTCGCGGACCTCCGGCCGGCGGTGCACCTTTTGAGGAAGCCATTCGACCTGGATGCGGTCGTTACCGCTGTCCGCGGTGTATCGAATTCGACCCTGACGAACTTGCCCGCTTGACGCCTGGTGCAAACGGCTCCTCATACCGCCTCATTTACATGCTCAACGTGAATATGCTTTGTTTGAATGAGATCTGTAGCATAACGCGGTTGCACGAAAGCAGGTATTTGGCCAAGGGACCGTGTCCATCTTGATGAATCGGCACGCAATGTGCTAGATCAGTGGCTGCGTGATCGGAACGCGCCCGGCACCGAGGCCGAACGTCGCGAAGGCCGGACTGGGCCGTGGTCATTATTCGGAGCCCGGCTCGCACCACTGCGGAGGGTCGAAAGGAGATCGCGTCGTGTCGGACAACAGCAAACGCGGCTTCGCCGCCATGGACGACGAAAGGCAACGACAGATCGCCAGCCAGGGCGGCCGTGCCGCCCACCAGAAGGGCACCGCCCACGAGTTCGATTCGCAGGAGGCACGCGAAGCCGGCCGCAAAGGCGGGCAAGCCGTCAGCCGTGACCGCGAACACATGGCCAACATCGGCCGCAAGGGCGGCGAAAGCCGCGGCAACGGTGGCAACCGCGACGGCTGATCATAGGAGCCATTGTTTCGGCGCCGGAGTCCTCCAACTACAGCCGGCTTCAGCCGGCACATGTTGATGAGGCCAGCACTTCCGATGCCGGGTCCGCCCCGCGTCATAGGGGCGGACCCGCTGTCATGGTGGGGCCGCCCCTCACTGCACCTCGCGACTAACTCATAGACGCGCTCGAAGCCGACGCCTCCTCGGTGCCCAACGGTCGGAAGCCCATCGCGGACCACGGATCGCTCGGGGCAGATTGTCGCTCCCCCTGGACGTGGAGAACCGTCGCCGCGCCCGACAGGAAGAGCCGCCGCGCCGTTTCGCCACCGCCGACCTCCGCCGCCAACACGACCAGCGGCCGTGGCCGCCGCCCGACTTCGACTCGCAGCCGCGTGTACGGATCACCGACCGGTGCGACCAATTCCGCCTCGATTGGTAAACCGTAGCGGCGAACAACATCGCGGAGATAGACCAGAGCCGCTTCCTCCGCCCCCCGCACCTCGGCGAGTGCCCACGGCTGACCGGTCAGTGCCGGCCCACCGTGCGATATCCGCCCATCGGCAAACTCCGGCCGTGGCACCACCCGAATCAGCACGAGCCCGCACTCACGCCGCTTCGCCTCGTCTAACGCATAGGGAACCGCAACTTCTGCGTCACGAGAACCATCCAGGGGACACAGCACCGTGCCAAACATCGTCGCACCCTCCAGACGGGACAAGGAGCGGCCGACCAGGGATGGCTACCAAATGAGAGTATTGCCGAGCGCCTCGTGCAACCTCGTCACGGCACCCATCGCATCGTCTCAAAAGCGCAACGCCAACCCGCTGCACAACCCATGCCAAATCACCCCGCCATCCTGAGCTTGCCGAAGGGCCTGTCCTGAGCCTGTCGAAGGAATCTCTGTCCGACCGGCGCGAACCAGTCAAGTGAGCGCGGATCGGTCATCTGGACACGGAGAGACTCGCCGTCCCCGCCGCCGCGGGCCCGTGGCGCACCAAGAAGGCGTGCGTCTCCCCTCTCCCGCGGTCGGGCCGCGTACCCTCTGGGTGGCGGTAGGGGGTGAGGGCTCTCAGTGGGAGCGCGGGGGTTCCGTTCGTCACCCCTCACCCGACCACTCGCGTGAGACCAGGCACGAAACCCTTCCTAGCGGCTAGCGGCTCCATCCCCGCAAACCGCCGCAACACATTCTCCGTCACCCGCGACACGTTGTTCTCGAAGCCATTCGTCGGCAGACTCCCGATCCAGTTGATCGAGCCGACCGAGAAGACCGCGCCGCCGTTCGAACCCTCCGTCAACGTCATATCCGCGCGCACCCGCGGGTCTTCGGTGCCACCGCGACCGGGGAGGATCATCGTGACGTCCTCCACCACCAGTTGGTAGTAGTCCGTGTGCCACCCTTGCGACGTCGCCAGCCGCAGCGTCTCCGGCGGTGTCCCGAACTCCGGGTCATAGCGATCGATCTCGTCGCCGGCCGCCCCATCCATGACTACGCCGAAGTCGCCGATGATCTCCTCGTCCCCGATCCCTTCGAAGACGAACGCCGCCCGCGGGTCGTGGCTGTCGGGCAGGCGCCGGTAGCCCGCCGCCCCGCCCCAGCCCTCCGCCGCGAATCCGACACCGGTCAGCGCATTTGGCGTCCGTCCCCGGTATCGCCACAGCCCACCCGGTTCGCCCGTCAGACTGAGGTGAACCTCGCCCGGATGCGACGTCCAGACGCGCGTCCCGTTCAGACCGCGCCGGACCTCGATCAGGTGCGGCCGCTCCGAGTCGATCCCGGTCACCCAGTAGAACCCATTGCCGCCGAGGTACATCAGGTTTCCGCCGTCGCCGAGATACGACTCGAGCCCGTCCAGCATCGGGGTCGTCCAGTACTCTGGATGCCCGCCCGTCAGCACCACCTTGTACGGTGCCAAGGCGGCCGCACCCTCGACGTGCAGATCCTCATCGGTCGCCACGTCGTACGGGATCCCCTTCTTCTCCAACCACTCGATCAGAAAGAGATCGGCCGAGAAGTGCCGGGGGCACCCATTGAGCCAGTTGAGAAACTGCGATCGCATCGAATAGATCGGCCGCAACCGCGACGAATAACAAATCCCCGTCCCATCGGGATGCTTGTCGTACACCGACGACCCAAGCTCCGGATGGGCCAGCATGAAGTACTCGCGCTCCGTCCAGACGACTTTGTGGTCGGTCGACTTCTCCAGAAACTCCGGATCGGACTCCAACCCGAGGAAGAGCCGTTCGTTGGCGTACGCCAGGTAGGTGTTGGTCGGCGCCAGAAAGAGCACCCGCGCCGTCGGTGCGCCCGCCCCCGGTCGCACGTAGAACGGCACGTAGTCGATCGTCTCGCCAGCGGTCAGTCGCGCGGCATAGAGCCCCGACCGAAGATCGCCCGGCACCTCGAACCCAAAATCGACGTCCCAGCCGGCATCTTCCAAATCGTCTTCATGGAATGCGATCGCCCCATACTGCTCCGGCGCCAGACGAAACGCGGCCTGACTCCCGTCCCAATTCGCGCCGACCACCGCCCGCATCGGCGCGTTCACCGTCCGGCCGTTCAATCCGTTCGGTCCGCCGTCGCTCACCTCCCGCGTCGCGACGTCCCGTGCCAGATCCCACGCGCCGACCAAACCGTCCGCTACCGTCAGCGGGTCGGCCCCACTCCTGAGCGCGTCGATCTCTCCCTCGGTCAGGGCGCGATTCCAGATGCGCGGGCGGTCGACCTTCCCGTTGAAGCACCCCCGCGCCGCCGGTTTGCCCCGGTCATCCCACTCCAGATTCGCCGCCCCGATCAAGAGCGGCCCCTCGCCCGAAGCAAGCGGCCCGGTGCCACCGATCACGCGCCCGCTTTCCTCCGGCAACCAGCTCCGGCGCAGCTTCGTCCAGTCGAGCCGAGCCCGACCGGATGCCGTATCGACGCTGCCGGCCACGAAGTACCAGCAGTGGGCGACGAGCGGCTCCTCGCTCGTCAGCTCCCAACGTCTCCCCGCGCCGTCGCCAAGCCAGAAAACAAGGCGTCCCTTTGGACTGAGCCCGAGCCCGAAACCCGCGCCGTTCTCCTCATCCCATTTGGCCAGGCATCCCTGTGTCCACGGGCGATCGAGAACGCCGGGCGAGATCCAGGCATGAACCGTCAACCCGCGCTCGAACCGAAGCGCGGGAGCATCGGGAATCAGCACGTACGATCCGGGATGAATCTGCTGCTGCCGTCCGGGATAGTCACCGGCGATTGCACTGGCGACGAGCGTATCGGCGGCCGGTTCAGGTGTCGAAAAAGCGCGATCGAATCGGACGATCTCCGCCCGGTACTCCGGCTCCGTCGTGCTGACCATGAACCGGATCGTCTCTCCGGCGCGAACGCTGAACCGATCGCCGTACCCCAGAATCTCCATGCCACCCTCTCCGCTCCCGCCGGTTGCCCACGCGGGTGCATACGTACAGGCAGTTAGGAGAACCGTCAAGAGGGTAAACCGATGATGACTTGAATGGCACAGAACTTGCCCCATAGGGATATGACCGCAGTGCTCCCGCACGAACGGCCGTGACGAGTTTGCCGCCCTCTTTGGCGGCGCTTTCTTTGTGTCGCGCGATAGCAGACCGAGCCTGACTCGGAGGAATTCATGAATCTCGCAACGGAGTTGCGGCAGTTGGTCGCCGCAAGTGGTGATCCCGTGGAGTACGCGCAGGGGAGCTACCGGCTCCGGGTCATGCCCGGTGTCGGCCGCATCCGCGACGTCAGCTTCAGTATCTGGGAAGCCCAGGACAGACAGTGGGAACCGATCCTGACCGGCTGGGCCCGAGGCGAGGACCTGATCATCTCGACCTGGCGTGCGCCCGGCTCTCCCGCCAATGCCGAGTCGCTCACCCGCTTCATTCTTGCCGGGAAGCGCCTATTCCCCGACACCGTCCCCGGTCTTCGCCCGACCACGTCGGGCGACCAGACCCGCGCGGGTGCGGTCGCGGCCCCCTGATCCAACCATCGTCACCGCTGAACGATCGTGGGGCCAGCGCGATGTCGCGCCGGCCCCACATCCGTCTTACGAGTCCCTCGCCCCGGCTATCATACCGCCCGGCGACCGGTGATGAGCTGATAGATGAGAACGGCAAGGGCGATCACGAGGAGTAGGTGAATCAAGGACCCGATGTTGACGACAGTAAAGCCGAGAAGCCAGAGAATCAGCAGAATCGCGATGATCGTCCAAAGCATGAGCGCCTCCTCACCTCTGCACCTCCGGCCCCTGTCAGATCGCGGGCCGGAGTCCACCTTCCTAACCCACTTGGCCTCGCAAATCCTGTGCCCGCATAAATGATCCATCCCTCGTCATCCTCGCTGGACGTGAGCAGCCTTATCCCAACTCGTCGAGGATCCGTCGCTTAGCTTCCGTCCGACGCCGACGCCGACGCCGACGCCGACGCCGACGGTCGCACTTTCGCCCTGAGCGGCGTCACCCCTGCCTCACGATCCTCGAGGCGCGCGAGCATGAAGAGGAACGACGAGAGCCGGTTCAGGTACCGCAGCACCTGGGGATTGTTCATCTGCCCCTCCCGCGCCAGCTCCACCGCCGTTCGCTCCGCGCGCCGTGAAACCGCCCGCGCGACGTCGAGCGCCGCGCCCGCCACGCTGTCTCCCGGAAGAATGAATTGCCGCGGCAGCTCCACCTCAGTCGAGAGCCCGTCGGTCAGCTCTTCCAAGCGATCGACGCGATCCTCGCCCAGGACATACCCGGCTGGCCGGAGTTCGTCGGTGAACGCCAGTTCCGCCATGATCTTGTAGAGATCGCGCTGCACCTCGATCAGCCACTCCCCGGACCTAGGCGACGCCGCCACCGCCCGGCCAAACCCGAGCTGAGACGTCACCTCGTCCAGGCTCCCGATCAACGCGATCCGCGGGTCATCCTTGCCGACCCGCTCGCCGAGCAGATCGGTCATCCCCTGGTCGCCTTTCCCCGTGAACAGTCGCATCGCGCCCTCCTTGTCCTGTCCGCTCGCCGGCCCGCGGCGTTCTGCGAGCGCATCGTGCCACACTCCCATTGCGCCGCGCCGTTCCCGCCGGCACAATCGTTTGGCAATCGGTCGCCCTGTCCCGACAACCGTTCGGTCGTTCGGAGAGCACATGCTGGTCGTCGTCTTCGTCGTGCTTGTCTGCGCCCTCGTCACCCTCGCGGTCGGCGGCTGGCTTATCGCGCAGCTCAAGCATCAGGGCAGCGAGATCGGTCACCGCCTTGCCGTCCTCGAAGAACCTGACCTCGACCCTGTGAGCGACAAGGCACCGGCAACCGCATTCGCCCGTTCCGGTCTGCCGGCACCGTCCGTCCTCAACGACTTCGCGCTCCCAACCCTCGCCGGCGGCACCACGACCCTCTCCCGGTGGCGCGGACGGCGTCTCGCCCTCGTCTTCGTCCATCCCGAATGCCCCTTCTCCCGCCGGCTGATGCGGCTGCTCGCCCCTGGTCCGCTCATGGTCAACGACGACGCTCCGCTCCCCGTCTTCGTCTCCTCTGGGAAGCGGGAGATAAACCAGGAACTGTTCGGCGACGTCCGTGATGGCATGACGGTGGCGCTCCAGGACGACGTTGAGGTCGCTCGCTTGCTGCGGGTACCCGAGACACCGGCCGCCTACCTCGTCGATCGACACGGCGTCACCGAGGGACCATTGCTCTTCGGCGCGGACGCGATCCTTTCCGCTCTCGGCCTCGCCCCGCCGTGCGCCGAGGATCCATCCGATCCCGCCGAGGCCGCCTCGGACACCACCCCATTGCCGACCGCTTGTCCGAATCAGCTGCGGCCGCTCCCGCCCGGTGTCCTCGCCCGCGACGTCGAGTTGACCGATCTGGATGGACAGCGCATCGTCCTCGATGCCGCGTCGGAGCGGCGCACAGCGCTCGTTTTCGTCGAGCCTGACTGCCCTGCCTGCCGCCAGCTTGCGGCTCAGCTGGTGATCGGCCCCTCGTCCCAGGTGGGTAGCGCCGGCGTCGTCTTGGTCAGCGCGGCGTCTGCCGAGGCGTCCCGCGCCTTTGCCGACGAGTTCGCATTGCCGTTTCCGATCGCGCTCGACCACGGGCGTGCTGCCGCGCTCAGGGTGGGCACGTTGGACACGCCTGCTGCTGTCTTGCTCGATCGGGGCGGGGTGGTCGCGGCACCAATCGCGGTCGGAGTGGCGGCGATTCTGTCGCTCATCGGCGCCGATTACGGTGAAAGCGGCGGTGGAGAACGTCTCCTCAGGAGGAGCAAGGGGCGCATTCGCCGGGCGACCGGCGCGAACATGGATACTGCGTCCACGCCTGCCGACGACCTACCCCTCGTCTCCGTCATCTTGACGACGCGCGACCGGCCGGGTTTCCTCCGGTTCGCGCTGACCTGCTACGAGCGGCAGACCTACCCCAACCGGGAGTTGATCGTCGTCGACGACGGCGACCGCTCCCCTGCCGACCCACAACTCGTCGCCGCTGCCGGTGGGCGGTTGGTGCGCGCGACGCCCGGCACGCCGATCGGTGCCAAATTGAACCTCGGGTTGGAGGCGGCGCGGGGAGTCCTCTGCCAGAAGATGGACGACGACGATTGGTATGCGCCCGCCTACATCGAGACCATGGTGACGAAACTGCTGGAGAGGTGGCGTGAGGCCTGCCGGCCGACCGTCGCCTTCGTCACCCCGTTCCTCTTCTTCGAGGTCGCGCGCTTGGAGATCCGACGTTCGCTCGACCGTAACGTCCCCGGCGCAACCATCTTCTTCCGCCGCGCCGACTGGGCGCTGCATCCCTTCCGGGCACTACCCGGCGACGAGGATCTCTGGTTTTTCCTCGACCAGACAGGCGCCGGTGCGATCCCGCTCGTGATCGACCAGCCGGAACTCTTCCTCGCCGTCCGGCACCGCGGCTCCCAGCGGGAGCGCGGCCACACCTGGGTCAACCAATGGGACAACCGGCCTCTCGAAGACTATCTGCTGGAGCGACCGCTCCACATCCGATCCCCGGAGCAGATGTTGCCGTCGTGGGCGCTCTCCTTCTACCGGGAATTGCGGGCCGATCTGCTCTCGGCGAGCGAGGCGCGCGATCAGGCGCCCGTGCAGCGGTGAAACACATCCGCCGCCCGAACCTCCGCAGCCTGTTGCGTCGGTCGCACCTCCGCTCCGATCAGACGGTCGGAGACGCCCCCCGCGTCCTCATCCTCACACCCGTCAAGGACGCCGCGGACAGCCTGGAGGAGTATTTCCGACTCCTCTTCGCGCTGACCTACCCTCATCGGCTTCTCTCGCTCGGCATGCTGGAGAGCGACAGCGGAGACGACACCTTTGCTGCACTCACGCGAGGACTGCCGGTCCTTCGCAAGGAGTTCCGCCGGGCTGGTCTCTGGAAACGCGACTTCGGCCTCTCCCTCCCGCCGGGCGTCCACCGCGCCCTGCCGGAGATCCAGCTGGAGCGACGGACGGTCCTCGCGATGAGCCGCAACCACCTCCTTTTTCACGCCCTGGACGACGAAGATTGGGTGCTCTGGCTCGACGTCGACCTGATTGACTATCCCCCCGACCTCATCGAGCGCCTCCTCGCGACCGGACGCGACATCGTCCAGCCTCACTGCGTCCTCACGCCCGGCGGGCCGACCTTCGACCAGAACGGCTGGCGCGACCATGGTCGACTCCATCTCGACGATCTCCGCGGCGAAGGCGACCTTGTCCGCCTCGACACGGTCGGCGGTACCGTGCTGTTGGTGCGTGCGGACGCGCACCGCGACGGCCTCGTCTTCCCCGCCTTCCCGTACGGCCACGCCAACCCAAAAATCCGCGACGATACTCCGGAGATCGAGACCGAAGGCTTCGGCATCATGGCGGACGATCTCGGCTATCGTTGCTGGGGGATGCCGAATCTGGAAGTCATCCACCGAAATGAGTAGCGTCACGAGCGCGGGAGCGTTCGCTCAACCGTCACTCCTCTACGTGAGCCCCGTCGTCCCCTCACCGACAGGCAATGGACTCGCGATGCGCGCCGCGCACACGCTCACGGTGCTCTCACGGGTCTACCGTGTCTCCCTGCTGGTCACGGCCCGCTACGGGTCACCGGCAGGCTGGACCCTCCCCCCGGAGATCGCCCAGCTCTGTCGCGAGGCCGTCGTCGTTCCTGGAGCGACGGCGCTCCAGTCGACGGTCGCCCTCCGAGATGCACCCTTCGACGTGGTCCACGTCTTCCGGCTCGGGACGATCCCCTACGCCGAGCCCTACCTCGATGCCGCACCGGCACCCGAGCGGCAGCTCGATCTGGACGACGTCGAGTCGTCGTCGCTCCGTCGCATCGCGGCGCTCTACCGGCAACACGGCGACGAGGCGCAAGCTCAAGCCGAGGAAGACGCCGCGTCCGCGGCCCAAGCCGCGGAGACGGATACCCTGCCCCGGTTCGATCGCATCTACGTCTGCTCCACCGGCGACGTCCAGCGTCTGCCGCAATCGGTCCAGCAGCGTGTGAACGTGTTGCCCAACGCGTTACCGATGCCGCTGCCGCTGCCACCCGCGCCGACAACGGAGCCGGCCGAGATCCTCTTCGTCGGAACGCTCGGATACTTCCCCAACGCCGAAGGGGTTGCCTGGTTCGCGACGGAGGTGCTGCCGGCGATCCGGTCGCGGATCCGGCGGAGGATCGCATTGCGGATCGTCGGCCCCGGCGCCTCGCCGCTCGTCACCGGTCTCCGCACGCTGCCCGGGGTCGATCTCGTCGGGTACGTCCCCGACGTGCGACCGTGGTACGCCG
>JAXDKI010000336.1:0-2685 GCA_034667245.1 Thermomicrobiales bacterium
TCCAATCGATCTTGTCGGCCTCGCCGAGACGGTCGAGTAGCGCCCGGTGGATTCGGTCCCAGACCCCGTCCGTTTGCCAATCGCGCAGGCGGCGCCAACACGTCACCCCGCTGCCACACCCGAGCTCGCGTGGCAGCATCTCCCAGGGGATGCCGCTGCGCAGCACGAAGAGGATGCCGGTCAGGCAGGCGCGGTCGGAGACGCGGGGACGCCCGCCCTTCGGCTCGGGCGGTTCGGGCGGTTCGGGCGGCAGCAGCGGCTCGATGATCGCCCAGAGGTCGTTGGGGAGCAAAGGCTTGGCCATCGGTCACCTCCCTTCCACCTCTCCGTACAGCCCGTGCCGGTTTTGAAAGGCGCTCGTAGTAGATGGCACGCCCCGTGCAACTTCCTCCGGAGGACCGCGCACTTGGCTCGGTTGAAGAGGAGCTGCCCAGCTCCGAGGGGGTATCACGATGAAATCGAAACTCCTGGTGCCCACGATCGCGGCGCTCGGCGCCATCGTCTTGGGACTCGGCGGGGTCTCACAGACAATCGCCCAAGAGGGCACACCCGCCGCGACTCCAATCGTCGGCGCCAGTCAGGTTGCTGTCGTCATCCAGGACGTCGACGGCAACGACGTCGGTAACGCCACCTTCACGGAGGGCGGCGACGGTGTCGTCACCGTCGAGGTCGAGGTGCAGGGTCTGCCGGCCGGCGAACACGGCATTCACGTCCACGAGACCGGCGTCTGCGATCCATCGGGCGACCAGCCGTTCTCCTCGGCGGGCGGACATTACAACCCGGCCGGAACAACCCATGGCGGTCCCCCCGCGGCTGCCGATCACGACATGGCTGCGGCGTCCGGATCGCCCGAAGCGGGTACTGGGCATGCCGGTGACCTCGGCAACATCAGTGTCGGGGACGACGGCACTGGCACGCTGACCATCCAAACCGACCGCTTTACCTTGAGTATCGGCCCCACCACGCTCCAGGACGCGGACGGTAGCGCCCTGGTCATCCACGCCAACGCCGACGACCTGATGACCGATCCCTCGGGCAACAGCGGCGGCCGGATCGCCTGCGGTGTCATCTTCCCGCCGGCCGAAGGCACGCCCGTCGCTTCTCACACGTCCTAACGAGGGAGCGGGGAACAGGCAACAGGGAACAGGAGCACTCTATCGACCCTGTTCCCAGTTCCCCGCCCGTCGCGTGGTCTGGCATTCGGCGTCCTCCTCCGACGCCGGTACCATCCGAAGCGCACGGATCCGACGCAAGGATCACCCGACTCGGTCGGCGTTGCGCACGCTGCTATTCATGTCCTGGAGGGGTCACCGCGCGTAGAACTCGATCACCTGCCGGACGTCGAACAACACGTTGACGTCGCCCGGCTCGGGCCGGCGGAGGACGGCGCCACTCGTGCCGTCGCGACGGAGGAAGGGCGGGACATCCCGCTCTTCGGCAACCCGCTGGACGACGTCCGGAATCTCCTGCGCGGTTTCCGAGATCTCGATCGTCTCCCCCGGCTTGACCTGGAAGGACGGGATCGTGACGCGCCTGCTGTCGACGCGGACGTGGCCGTGGTTGACGAGTTGGCGTGCCATCGCGCGCGACTTCGCGAAGCCGAGCCGATAGACGACGTTGTCGAGGCGTGACTCCAACAGGGCCACCAATTCCTCGCCGGTTTCACCTGGCCGGCGTTGCGCCCGCTCGATCAGCCGCCGGAACTGCCGTTCGAGTACCCCGTAGGTTGCCCGCGCCTTCTGCTTTTCGAGCAACTGCAGCCCATACTCCGACGTCCGGCGGCGGGGTCGCCGGCCATGCAAGCCGGGTCGGGTGCGCAACCGCCGTCGCAGCGACGGCGAATCCTTCTCGAAGACGTCGACGCCCAGCCGACGCGCGACCTTGTGTTTCGGTCCGGTGTAGCGTGCCATGGCTCGTCCTGCGCTCCTGCGTTGTGACGGTGCGAGGGACATCGCTGCAGGTCCCGAGTAGAGGGGCCGCAGGATTCGTTCCAGGATCGATCGGTCTCGTTCGCCACTATGCCGGCGACGATACCCTGTGAAGGGGCGAGCCAGTTGCCCCGCCCCCTCCGCACGGAGGCACCCTTGCTCAGACCTGAGCGGCTGCATCTCCCCAAGGGTTGTCGATCGCGAATCTCCAGGTGCCGTCCTCCTGCCATCTGGCAACGTCCGAGGTCTGACCGCCGGTATCCACGGCCGTCCCATCTACGCCGGTACCGGTCAGGTGCCAGCGCGAAATCAACAGCGCGAGGTCTCCCGCACGCACCACCGCGCTCACCTCCAACGTCGCGCGGGGCTGCAGGGTGAGCAGATCGGCGGTCGCCTGCCGGACGGCGGCGAGTCCGGTGACGACCTGACCGGGCCGAACCACGAAGGCCGCGTCAGGCTCGTAGAGGGCCATGAGACCGTCGAGGTCGCCTCGGTTGACTCCATCGACCCAAAGGCGGTGCAGCGTTTCGGGATCTGCCGCGTTCATCCTGTTGCTCCTCCCCTTCACGAACTCCCAGGCAGGAACTGCGAAGTTCAGACGCTCAGACTGCCGGCGGGATGTTCTGATTCGAGCGGAAGACATTGGTCGGATCGTACCGGCGCTTGAGCTCGGCCAGACGTGGATAGTTCGCGCCGTAGGCCCGCTTGACCCGCTCGCTCCCGTCGTCGTCACCGAGATCGTTGACGTAGACGGCAC
>JAXDKI010000337.1:0-12224 GCA_034667245.1 Thermomicrobiales bacterium
GGGCGGCACCATCTTCGTCGGCGCCAGCGCGGCGGAGCGACGAACGATCGCGGGGGTCGGTGACCCTGCCGCCGTACAGCAGCAGTTGCTCGACGAGGTCGTCAAACAGATTGCGCCCCAACCGCCGTTTGAGATCGAGACACTCTACTCGGACGGCAAGCCGGTCCTGGCTGTCCGGGTGTCGGAAGGAGCCGAAAAACCTTACGCGCTGGCGCCGGGCGCAATCTTCGTGCGCGCCGAGGGCGAATCGGTCCTCGCCAGCCGCGACCAGATCGTCGCGATGGTCCACTCGTCGGTCGAACGAGGAGCCGTCGCAGCGTCACCACTTAAGGAACCGGAACCAGTCCGAGAGATGCCCGACGACGTGGACGGTCACCGCCAGCGGCGGTCTCCCCGCCATCGTGGGGGCCGTTCCACCGCTTCGGCGGCGACGACGACGGCCATCTCTGCACCAAGCGGTGGGACGGATGCATCTACGACGGCGCCACTCCTGACGACGACTGCTGGTGCAACTCCGCGACTTGGCCCGAACGGTGCGACGGAGAATGCCCCGGCGCCACGTCGCGACCCAACAGACGCGGCCCCGCAAACTGGTGTGGAAATCGTGAGCGTCCGCAAGGAGGACGGAACGGTCTCCTACACAATGCGTGACCTACGCACCTCGGAAGACACCGACGGGGTGACTCGGGAGGCAGCGCGCGGTCTCTGGCGCTACGCCATCGAGCAACGCGAGGAAAAGTCGGTCGAGGAGGGTCACATTCGCTGGAAGGGCGACCGTGGCTTCTGGAAGACCTACCGGGCATCGGGCGGCGAACCGCGCTACAACCTGGCCTACCGCGGCGACGGACAGTTGCGCATTTTCTACGGTGTGACGATCGAGGGCATGGATGCCGAGTGGCGAGCGGTCCTCCCCCATCGGCAGACTGCCGAGGTGTAGCGACATCCGCTCCTCGCCGCCCGCTCTCAGATTGCCGGCAGAAATCCGCGCAGAGTAGGTCGGCTTTCGAGACCGAGGACATCGTCGACGAGACGCCCGATGTCGCCCTCGAAGGCGGTTGCCGTCGCGAGATCGCGAGATTTGGCGACCACTTCGTCCCAGGTCACGGCGTTCTCGGGATCACCCTTGGGTGCGTCCACGTGTACCGCGGTCGTGCTGCCATCGGGCAGACTGGCGGAGACACGCGCCGACCAGACGACGGGATAGGCCGCGTCGATGTCTGGATCGACCGCCACGTCGATGCGCGCCATCAGGTCGCGGATCGCCGGATCGGATAAGCGGTCGGGTGCGAAGTCGTGGAGGCCGACGCGTCCGTGAAGCAGTGCCTGTGCCGTACAGTACTGAAGACTGAACTTTGCCTGGTAGGTATTCGTCGGGTTCGGTGTGTTGGTGACCTGCAGCGCTGTCCCGTACGTCTCGACGCGGAACCGTGAGACATTGTCGAGGCCAGCCCCAATCCGCTCTCGCAGAGTACGTGCGGCATCGACCGCCGGGTGCGTGTGCCGGCACGATGCGTGGGGTTTGATCGAGACGCCACGGATCTTCCAGCCGCATTCGTGGGAACCCAATCCACGGTCCAGTCCCGCGGTGACTCGGCCGGGTTGGGCGTCGGTCGACATGGCAGCGAAGAATCCTTGCGGTCCTTCCAGGATCTCGGCGGCGCCGGTAAATCCCCGCGCTGCCAGACGAGCGGCGAGGAGACCGTTCGAGGCGGCCCGACCGGCGTGTAGGTGCTTCGTCATCGCCCCATCGTGGTTGAACTGCCAGAGTCCTCCCGCAACACTCCCGGCATTCCCGAGCGCCCAGGTCATCTGCTCGGCATCCAACCCGAAGACGATCCCCGCCGCCGCGGCAGCGCCGTAGGTGCCGCAGGTCGCGGTGTTTTGCCAGTATCTGTAGTGGGACCGGCCAACCGCTTCGCCGACGCGGATTGCCGCTTCATAGCCCGCGATCACCGCGAGCAGGAATCGTTGTCCTGAGGCCCCAACCGTCTCGGCAGCGGCCAGAGCGGCGGGAATCACGACCGTGCCGGGATGGACGACCGATCCCCGGTCAAGGTCGTCCATCTCGACGATGTGAGACAAGCCACCGTTGACGAGGGCGGCAACCTCGGCGTCCCGACCGTCCGCGATCCCGAGCACGCGACAAGGACCGCAACCGCGGTCGCGTCCCTCGTCGATCAGCATCGCACCGGGAATGGTCGCAGTGCCGGCGACGGCCGACCCGAGCCAGTCAAGGACGAAGAGCTTGGCGAACTGGATGTCTTCGGACGACAGGTCCGCCGGATCAACCGCGGCCAGTGCCGTCGAGAGTTGATGGGTCAAACTCTGCGTCGCCATTCGGTCTCCTCAAGCTACTTGCCAAGGCGACGCGCAAGGGCGCTGCTTGCTGCGCCCCTACGACGATATCTCTACCTGTTCCCCGGCCGACGCTGGCAGCAACTGGTGCGGCGACTAATGCTTGAGGACGACGACATCCTTGTCGAACCAGACCGGAAGTCGGCCGGTCCATGAACCCTGCTTCGTGCCCTGAAGCCACGGTTTCTGGACGAACATTTGGACCCAGTGACCGAGAGGAATGTAGACGGCGTTCTTGATCGCGAGCTCCTCGGCTTGGCGATACTGATCGTTCCGGGTGTCGACGTCCAGCTCGACGTCAGCCTTGGCCACCAGATCGTCGAACGTCTTGGAGTCCGCACCGGGGTCGAAGCCGCCGACCGGCTCCAGGGCGGGGTTCCAGTTGAAGACGCCCTGCATATATGGGGAGTTCGACGCGAAAACCTCAGTCACGAGGTGCGGTGTCTCGGTGATGTTCCACCACCAGACGATGTCGAACTGACGACCGCCATTGTCGCCTTGAAGGTCTTGAATCTGATCCGCCGTCTTCGATGTGTCGTGCTGCACCGTGACGCCGAGATTCTCCTGGACCATGGTGAAGAACGCCTTCCAGCGCGCCTTCTCGTCGTCGGTGTCCTCGGACGGCTCGTAGTAGGTAATGGTCGGCAATCCCTCGCCATTCGGGAAGCCGGCGTCTTCGAGGAGCTGCTTTGCGGCGTCGGCGTCGAATCCGAGCAGCTCGGGCGGCTTGTAGCCGCTGTTAGCCGCGACGACCGGTGGGGTGAACGACTGCGCTGGCGTCCAGGTTCCCTCCCAGATCTCATTCGCCCAGCGCTCGCGGTCGATAGCCTGAGCCAAGGCGCGGCGCACTCGGACGTCGTTGAACGGCTGCTGATTGAAATCCATCGCCACGGAGCGGGTCGTCCCCTGCGGTTCGATCCGCTTCAACTCCTTCGACAAGTCGGGATCACCCTCGACGGAAGACTTCAGCGAGATCGGCACGTCCGCCGAGATCGCCTGGTCCTGCTTGTAGAGGTTGAGCGCTTCGTTGGCCGCGCTCGGCCCGGTGACGAAGCTCCAGACAAGCTTCGTGATCGAGGGCGAGTTCCCTCCGTAGTGATTCGGATTCGGCTCCATGACCAATTGCTTGGCCGGGTCGAACTCGGTGACTCGCCAAGGACCCGTCCCGGCGTCATAGAGGTAAAAGTCATCTGGATGCTCGGCAAGGACGGCGGGATCGACGACCGACCAGACAAATGACGCCAGATACGACAGGAAGTAGGAGTAGGGTCTGCTCAGCGTGATCTCGACGGTCGCCTCGTCGACGGCCTTGACGGAGAGGGTCTTGCTCTTCCGGCTGACGTAGCTGGTGAAGCCGTTGATGTGCTCCATGTATTGGGCCATCGGCGAGAGTCGGCTGGGATCTAGCGCCCGTTTCCACGAGGCGACAAAGTCTTCAGCCTTGACCTGGTTGCCACTCGCATACTTGGCATCCGAGCGGATCTTGAACTGGTAGACCTTGCCGTCTTCGCTGACCGTGTAACTCTCGGCCAGATCGAGCTGAACCTTCGCGTTCTCGTCGTAGCGAACCAATCCGCCCCAGACGTTTGGAAACATGACCCAGAACGCGCCCCAATTGACGGAGCGGTGCGGATCGAGCGTTACCTCCTGCCCAAAGGGGTCAAGAGGGATCGTGACCGTCGCGTTCTCCTCGATCTCCACATCTTGGTAACGCGACACGGCAGGCGTCGAGCCCCCCGGCGCGGCGCTCGCAACCCCGTACCGAGCAGTCGCCAACGCACCGGCGGCGACGGCCGACCACCTGAGGAGATCACGCCGACTTCCCCTAGGACTCGTTCGACGGAACGTCTCGACGAGTTGGTCGAGCTCTCGGCGTTCCCGCTCCGTCGGATTGCTCGGTTGGTCGGTCCGGGAGAGATCGGCATCGGACATCACATGCTCCTTCTGGCGGTCACGTCGCGGCCGGTTGTCGCTCGGCGTCGCAACCTCGGGCGGGGAATCTCGGCAAACCTCGAACGCAATGAGGCAGTCTCAACGCTACCACGCGACTCGGCAGCGCCGCAAAGAGTCGGCCCTCAATTCGGCACGGCACCAGCTTCCTGGTCTCCTCCATCCATAACGACCGTCCACCCCAGATGGTTACCCAAGGGGACCCGAGCGGGTGTCGTTAGCTGAGCTCGTAGTCGTAGCGTCGACTGCCCGCATCTTCGAGATAGCGGGCGAGGAGCTGAATGCAGGCCTCGACGTCGGAGACGACCGCCATCTCATTGACCGTATGGATATAGCGAGTGGGGATCGAAAGGGTTATCGCTGCCACGCCGCCACGCGCCAGTTGCATCGCGCCAGCGTCGGTGCCTCCGCGCGGGAGAATTTCCAGTTGGTGGGGAATGTTGTGGCGCTCGGCGACGTCGCGAAAGTGCCGCACCAGCTTCGGGTGACTGAGATGCGACGAATCCATGATCTTAATCGCCGCACCCTGGCCGGCTCGCGTGACCGCGTTCTGCGGTTTGCCCTCCGGAATATCCATCGCCAACGTGACGTCGAGCGCGACCGCGATCTCCGGAGCGACATCGAAGGCGGCCGTCTTCGCGCCACGGAGGCCGACCTCCTCCTGCGTCGTGGCGACGGCGACGATCTCTGCCGTGCCGCCCTGCATCGCCCGGATTGCTTCGATCATGACGAAGATGCTGACGCGGTCATCGAGCGACTTGCTCATCACGCACCGGCCCACCTCTTCAAGCGTCCGGTCCATCGTGACCATGTCGCCGACTTCGACGTTGGCCCGCACTTCGTCGACCGGCAATCCAATGTCGACGAACAGCTCCTCCATCTTCGGCGGCTTGATCTCGGAGGGGTCGAGGAGGTGGATCGGCTTGGCGGCGAGTTGCACAGCACCGCGGAAGGTGCCGCTCTTGAACCCGTGGACGAGTACGCGCTGCGCGACAAGGACCCTCGGGTCGAAGCCGCCGACGGGTTGGAGACGGATGAAACCGTTGTCGTCGATGTGGCTGACGAGGAAACCGATCTCATCCATGTGGGCCGCGATCATCACCCGAGGACCGCCGCTCCCCTTCTTCACGCCGATGACGTTACCCATGACGTCGACACGAAGTTCGTCGACGACTGGCCGCAGAGCGTCGACGACGACGCCGCGGACCGCGTCTTCGCGACTTGCGATACCGGGCGCTTCACACAACCGTTTCAACAGCTCCACGTTGATGCCGGCCAATGGGGCGACTCCTACCCGAGGATGCGGACGCGCCGAACCGGGCGTGCCGCTCGACCGATGATCCGGTCCGGGATGCTATCACAGCGGACGTTGAACGGTTGCCTGCCCGTGGTCAATCGGAAACGAACAGGGCGGCGTCGCTGGCCGCCCTGTCGTCGTCAAGTTCGAATATACCGAGAAGTGAACCGACTTACTCCTGAATCAGCAACAAGGCACTCACACCGCTCATGCCGTCGCGCTCAAATGTGACCGACGCGAACGTCTTGAGCGCGGCGTACTGATCGGACGCCGGCGAAGGAGTGGGTTCGGCAGAGCTGGGGTTGAAATAGTCCTCGCAGGCCTCGCCGTCGAAGTCCTGATCGAGCTCCCAGTTCGTCGCCTGGTCGGCGTCGAACGCCTCCTGCGCAGCCTCCTGCGTCGAGTACTCGGCGCACTTCTCGCTGGCGTCCGTGGTCTCCATGCCGGCCGAGAATGCAGCAATGGCCTCCTGAACAAGCTGGACCACCGTTGCCACGTCGAGGTAGAAGATCCCGTTGTGTTCGGCCGGCAGCTCGGCCAGAGCGGCCTGGTAGTTCGGATTGTCAGCGAGAGCCGAGTCCACCCCGGAAACGTAGTCGGAGACCGCGTCATTGACGCTAATGATGAACTGACCGCCGACGATGCCGTATTCGATTGTCGTCGGCGCCCCGCCGGTGGTCGACTCCATCGTCAAGACGTTCACCTGATCCTGACCGACCGCCTTGGTGCTCAGGGTTCCCTGCCCGGCAAGACTGGTTTGGATGAGTGTGGAGAGCTTTGTGGCGGCGTTGCTCACCGTCTCCGGCGTCTGCACATCTGAAACGAGCAGGAACCGAACGCCGCTCGTATCCTGACTGCTCATCAGGCTGGAATCGATACCCCAGGCGGCCATTCCCCACTCGCCGATCATCTGATCGATGAAGTCGGTCTTCAGGTTGAAGCCGAGGAGGAGCTCGAGCTGGGCGAACTGTTCCTGAGCAATCTGCTCCGCTGACTTGGAGGGGTCCGGCGTGGCGATGTCGGTCCCAACCGACCCCGTCATGCTCGTCAGGAGCGCGAGGAAAATTGTGTCAAGGAATCCCGACTTGCCAAGCTCGGCCCCGTCGGTGAAGAAGAGCGCGTCGCCGGGGATCTTCGTTGGCAGCTGCGCGTCGAAGTTGGCCGCCTGCGTCACGTTGCCGCCGGCGGCTGGCATCGTGATCGAGTCGATGCGGAAACCGGGATCATCCGCCCAGACGACGAACCCGGAATCGGCCTGGAGTTGGGCAAGCTCGATCGTCGACACATTGACACCACTCGCCTCGGTAGCGGAGGACAACTGATCGGCGAGTTCGGTCCCGTTGATGTGCCCAAAGACGATCCAGTCGGCATTGAGCTCGGCCGAAACAGACTTGAATTCCGCTCCGTCGGCCAGCGCGGGCGTCTTGCCGGACTGGGTGTCGACGATCGGCTCGATGTCGGCCGGCGTCGTCCCGATGACCACGAAATCGCCGACCCGCGCGAGCGACGATCCGGTGGTGTCGCTCGTCACGTCGCCCGGCACCGACTTGATGAGGACGCCTTCATAGGAGTCCTCGGAGACGGTCGCGCCCTGATCTGTCGCATCCTGCTGGAAGGCATTCTCAGCCGCCGCAAACGCCGCGTCGGGATCTGGGGCCGAAACGATGATCGCCGTGCTCGGCGCTGGGACCGCGGCGGGCGTGTCCTCTCCGGTCTCGTCGCCCTCACTGCCCAGATCGCCGGACAACGACGACATGTCACCGAAGTCGAAGACGGCGACGCCGACTTCGCCTCCAAGGAAGGCTTCAAGTTCACTTGCCTCGGTCGTGTTCCCACCGGTCATCGACGAGCTAATGTCACCCGCGAGGTCCTCGACGGACGTGTCAACGCCGACGCGCTGCAACAACTCGGTGGCCTTCTGGTACTGTGGAGACTGGGTGTCGAGGTCGATGGCGATATAGATCAGCGCCGATTCCGGCGTCACCGAGGCGGTAACCGGTGTCGCCGCCTGTGCCCGCGCGACACCCGGCGCGTGCCCCATCACGGCGGCGCTCGCGAGCATCGCGACCAAGAGCACGGACAGCACCGCCGCGGCGATCGAATGGGCACTCCGCCGGACGGATTCTCGACGTCGACCAAACCGGGAGAATCGGTTCATCGTCCACCTCGCTCCAGGGCGGAACCGCCGCGAGGCCGACCGGGGCGCCACGGTGCGACGGATCCCGCACACGATCTCGATGCTCGCCGAATGCGCCACCCGCATCCGGCAGCCCTACTGGGCCGGTAACGATCAACTGTAGGTGTCGGCAGCGCGGATCGTCAATGGCCGGCCGGGATGCCGCGACTCCTAGCCATCTGCGCCCGACGACTAGGCGCGACCCGTGGCGAGACGGAGCCGCGTGTACGAGATCATGAGTGAGCCTCGGCAGGCGCACCGCTACGCCCTGGGCACTGCGACTGTCTGCGTCGGTTCAAGCGGGCCACGATGGCATACTACCGCGTTAGCAGGTGTCGTTGTTCGCCGGAAGGAGCACCAAGTCAGCCCATGGAATCGCAACAGTCGGCCGGTCCCAACCCACTTTGCGAGGTCGGGCGCACCCATCCCCGCGATCGTCACCGCATGCGCCCCGTCGACGGCTACCTCGGCGTCTGGGCCTGCACCAAGCACGATCTCTATGCCACGGTTGTTCCGAAGGAGCAGGCCGACGAGATCGAACGCGGCGACTCCTTCCCGATGCACGACGGCACTTCGGGCGTTGCCAGTCGCACCGGTGATGAGCGACCAGGCGGCGTCATTGTGTACTACCATCCGAAACGCGGGTGAGGACTTCATGACTCAGGACGAAGACAGCGTTGCCTCGTTCGCGAGCGGAGTGTCAAGTTGGAGATCACCCCACCGACCCAGCCGCTCAGTCCTCAGGCCTCAGTCCTCAGTCCTCTCAAGTTCGCCCTCTCCCTCGACCACCTCGCCTGGACGCGCGGCGATCCCGCCGCCGCGGTCGCCGAATCCGTCGCGTTCGCGCGCCTGGCCGACGAGGCGGGGTTGGATTCGCTCTGGTTGAACGAGGACCCGGAGGGGTGGGACGCCTTTGCCGTCCTCGGTGCCCTCGCACGGGAGACAGCGCATGTGCGCCTCGGCACGGGCGTGACAAACCCGTTTCATCGCCACCCGAACCTGATCGCCGCGTCCGTCGCAACGATCGACCGGCTCAGCGACGGGCGTGCTTTCCTCGGTCTCGGCCGCGGGCAGCCCGAGTGGTACGCACACGCGCTGGGGATCGCGCCTCATAGCCCGCTTGCACTGCTCGAGGAAACACTCGATCTCCTCGATCAGTGGTGGACCCCGCCCCACCGTGCCTCGGCTGACGGTCCGCTGCCGATCCATGAGTGGGAACGGTCGATCGTGCCGATCGCGCGCCCGCCGGTCTATCTCGCCGCCGTCGGACCGAAAGCGTTGGAACTGGCGGGTCGTCGGGCGGACGGCGTGCTGTTCAACGAGCTGGCATCTCATGAGTACCTCACGGAGGCGATCACACGGGTTCGCGACGCCGCTCGGAATGCCGGTCGCGACCCAGCTGCGCTAGCCTTCTTTGTCAACCCGGCGGTCTACGTCACCGACGATCCGGAGCCGGTGCTCGAGCGCAAGAAAGGATTCGTCGCGACCGTCCATACTCTGCCCGGCATGGAGCGCCTCCTGTCGACGCCGGCGTTCGACGTACCCGCGATCGTCGACCGCGTCCGCCGCGCGATGAAAACAGACGAGGTCCTCGCTCGCGGCGGGGGGTTCCCGGAACTCCGCCGGGAGGGCGATCTCGCCGCGGCTCGCCGTGCCATTCCGACGGAGCTCATCGCGCACCTCGCCGCCGTCGGCCCGATCTCGGTCATCCGGAACCGGCTGCGGACCCTCGCCGAGATCGGTGCAACCCACGTCTTTCTCGATCGCCGGGGTCTGCCATCGGACATCGCCGCGGTCCAAGCCTTGGTCGGCCAACTCCGCCGCGAGCCGTAGTCGCACGGGTGATCCTCCATTCGGCATGCGGCGGAATTGCAGTCCCACCGCGGGCCCCCTTCCGAAATCGAAGAAAACTTGGGTATTGCTATGCGAATGGGACCAATGGGTGGTAAGATGCGCCTACGTTTGGGGAGTGTCATTTAGGAAGGTGGTGTGTGTTGTCCGACGCGACCGGGATGCTCGCCCCTGCGCGAGGTGCTGACGATAATGTCTACACCATGGGCGAGGCCGCGCGGCTCAAGGGCGTTTCGTATCACACCGTGTCTCGAGCAGTTCGCCGGGGCGTTCTCCCGGCCCAGCGGATCGGGAAGATGGTCTTCATCACGAAGACCGATCTCCAGGCCTGGCATCCGAAGTACGACCGCGCCCCGATGCAGTACCGTCATCGCACACCCGTACCCGATGCCAAACCGGCGATGATCGACCTTGCCTCCAGCGATCGGGTGCAACTCGCCGGACACCTCGCTGCGCTGCTCGAGATCGCCGAGGTCACAGGCCGCGAGCTTCCCATCGACACGACGCTCGGCCTGATCTGCGAACGACTCGCCACCGCGCTCGAGTTGCGTCGAGTGGCGATCTGGGGCACGGACCGCGATCAGGGTGTTGCCACCCTTCTCGCCGGTTACGGTACGCCGCTTGCCGAACTCCCCGAGCTGATCAGGCTCAAGGAACATCCTCAGTTTGCCGGGATCATTCGCAAGGCCGACGGGGCTGTCGTTGTCGACGTCAAGGCGCACCGCCTACGCATCCCGGCGCCATTTCGGCACCTCCCCTCATTGTTGGTCGTTCCGTTGCGCTACGGCGAGCGAGCATTCGGCTACCTGCTGGCCGATCGGAACGGGGTGGGATTCACGCTCTCCGCCGAAGAGCTCCGCTTCGCTCGCGGTCTCGCCAGCCACGGTGCGATGGCGCTCGCCCTAGCGGAAGCGCGCGAAGCGGGGCTACTCAAGGCGGCAACCGGGAAAGCGCGCCTGCCACGTGCGGCCTCAGCCTAGGACCGCCGGGTCCATTCCACGGGCTCGGGGCGTGACACGCCCCGAGCGCCAAAACCCCTCCAAATCGCCCGCGAAACGAACCTGCCCAATTGCACGTTCTCATGGTGCGAGGGGAAACCTCCCCGGTGGTGGCGTGCGGCCCCCCTGGGGCAATCCTCGGGTATGATGTGCGATCTCCGGAGGTCGTCTCGAATACATCGGGACGGTTCGATGGCGCTCCCTGACGCGGTGAATCGACCGCGAGCCAGGGGTGGGGGCAAACGCCGGAGGTGAGAAGCGGATCTGTCCGCGGATCCCGCCGGACTTCAGCTACCGGTCGCCACATGCGAAGGTATCAGTTGACGGTTGTCAGTGATCAGACGGATGGGACCACCGAGGAGTAGGTTCCACTTCGCGGCCCAGCGACCGCGGACGCACTACTGACAACGAGCAACTGTCAATTCGTCTCGGTTCGTCGGTGTTGTCGCCGGGGTCGCCCGGTTGGAGGCGCCCACGTAAGCCCTCCCGCCTGGTCCGGTCTTTCCGCGGAGGACGCAAATGCGCGCCCGTCATCGCCGGTTCGGTTCTCCCACGTTCGGTCGGTCTGGTCCGGCTCGCCCGTCGTCGTCCCTTCGGGTCGGCGGCGCGCTTCGTATGGTTCATGCCCTGACCGCGTTCGTGCTGTTCGCGGGGATGCTGGCGCCGTTCGTCTCGACGACGACGGCCGTCGCCGCGCCGGTTACGACCCCCGACTCGCAACTCACGCTCGGCGCGGCCCAAAAACCCAATACCCCTCCGCCTGTGCCGCGACCGAATGCGGTCGTCGTCGGCGGCGACTTCCAGACGGCCCTCGGCTGCCCGGAGGACTTCGACAAGACCTGCGACATCACCGCGTTGCAGCCGAACGACGACGGCACCTGGACCGGGTCGTTTCCAATCCCACCCGGCCGCTATTCGTTCAACGTCATCGTTCGCACCGACGACGGGGACATCGCCCTGGGCGAGGACGGGCTCGCCAAGCCGGACGCGCCCGACAACAGCGTCAACGTGCCCGACGACGCGGTCGGCGTCTTCTTCTCATATAACCGCTTTACCGGCGAAGTCATCGCCGCTCCGTACACGAATCTCGTCGAGATCCAGATCGACGGCGCGCAGCTCGTCACGCTCCCGCCGGCGCCGGACGGCGGGTGGGACGGGTACGTCGACGCCGGACCCGGAAGTCACAGCGCCCAATTCTTCGTCGACGGTCAGGCGCTCGGCGAGCCCATCGAGCTCGACGGCGGTCAAACCGGCCGCGTCCACGTCGTGATCGACGCCGGCGGCAACGTGCAGACGATCGAGGCTGTCCAAACAGCGACGCTGACCGTCTTCAAGAGCGACGAAAACGGCGATCCGCTTCCCGGATCCTGCTTCACCGTCTACTCCCGCAACGATGTCGCCGGCCAGGAGTGCGACACCAGCGACGGCGACGACGGCAGCACCACCATCTCCTTCCTGAACGGCATCCCGAGCGGTCGGCTCTCACTCGCCGAGACCCGGGCTCCCGAGGGGCAGCCAGAGGCCGAGGACCAGCCGATCGACATCAACCCTGGCGATAACCAGGTCCAAGTGATCGCGGGCGGCGGTCAAACGCCAG
>JAXDKI010000338.1:0-3509 GCA_034667245.1 Thermomicrobiales bacterium
TCGCGGCGGAGGGGTGCCGGGTCGCGATCGTGGCGCGGGGTGAGGAGGGACTGCAGAGCCAGGCGAAGCGACTGCGCGCGAGCGGGGCGGAGGTCGTGCCAATCGTGGCGGATCTGACCGAGACCGATGCGGCGGCGCGCGTGGTTGGTGAGGCCGAAGCTGCGTTCGGCAGTCTGGATGTCCTGGTCAACAACCTCGGCGGGGGCAAAGCGGGGGACGACGACGAGGCGTGGGACTTCACGCTGAACGTGAATCTGTTGGCGGCGATGCGCTGCTGCCGGGCGGCGATCCCCGGGATGAAGGAGCGGCGAGCCGGGGCGATCGTAATCGTCTCTTCGATCTCGGGGTGGATGGTTGGGGGGTCGATGCCTTCCTACAACGTCGCGAAGGCGGCGGAGATCATGTACGCGCGGACGCTGGCACGCGATCTGGCGCCGTTCGGGATCCGCGCCAACACGGTTTCGCCGGGGAGCATCATGTTCGAAGGGGGCGGCTGGGCGCGCCGGCAAGAGTCGCATCCTGAGGAGATCGCCGACTTCGTCGCCCGCGACATGCCGCGCGGTCGTTTCGGCACACCCGAGGAGATCGCCGACGTGGCGGTGTTTCTCTGTTCCGACCGCGCCTCACTGATCACGGGCGCGGACATTCACGTCGATGGCTGCCAGCTCAAGCCGTCGGTTGGGTAGAGTCTGTACCGGGTGGCTCAGCGTTTGCGGTTGGGCTGCACAATGGGGGTAGTCGATTCCAGACTGAACGTCAGCACCTGGGTCAATGCCGGGAGGTCAACGGCGTCTTCTTGACGGATCCGCTCAAGGAACAGCCGGGAGGCTCGCTCGAGCATCGGGAAGTCCTGGGATTCGTTTCGCGCCAGGATCTCGTCGGTCGCCTTCAGCCCGCGGCTTGACAGTCGCACGTAGGTCTCGATGAGCGCCTCGGCCGGCTCCAGGAGTTGTTCGAGGTAGAGCGGCGCGGCTGCGCGCGCGTTGCGCTCCGCCATCACCTCCAGGGCCTGGTCCGAGTGATCGGCCATTCGGAGGACGACCTCGCGCGTGCCTTCCCGCTCGATCCGCTCCGCCAGTCCTCGCATCGCCGCGACTTTCTGCAGCGAGGTCTCGTAGGCGAGCGCGGACCGCTCCTCCGAGTCCCCGGAGGATGTACCACCGTCGGCATCCCGTGGAGCGCGCACGAGCACCACGACGAGGTAGGCGGCGATCGCCAGCACGAATGCGAGGAGAGTCGGCGCTTCCAACCCGAGCGCGAGGACCACGACAAGGAGCGCGGCCCCACCGGCGACGATGTCCCAGCGAAGGAGACGCTGCTTCAGATCCACTTGTTCACTCCTGCGAAGCGGAATCCGGCGCGGTCAGTATGCCACGCGGCCCTGCTGCCCTGGGCGACGTCCGCAATCGGAGTTACCGTCGCTGGCAAGACTCTTGCGTGATGGGCCAGGCATCGAAGCTGTCACGGAGCTCGCTCGTCCCCAGACGTGGTTGAACGGGCGCTGTGACGACCACGGAGGGGAATCATGGACGAGCGAGAGGCTCGCGAGCAGAGAGACCCGAATCGGACACGTCTGCCGGTACGACCCCCCGATCCCGACGAGCGCACTCAAGGGCCGACGCACGAGGACATCGATGCTTCGCCGGAAGAGCTCGGTCATCAGGCGATGGTCGAGGCGCGCAGCCATCTAAGCCACGTTGACGAGACATTCCCCGCGATCGAGGACAAGACGCTCCACGAACGCCTTACCCAACTCACTCGGGATGAATTGGCGCGCCTACCGATCCTCAAACCGGGAACACATCTCGAGCAGGGTGGCGTCTATCTCGACCTGAATCATCCCGATCGCGGCCCCTTCAAGGCGCTCGCCGGCCAGGTTGCCGGTACCGGGGACCGCTACATCGCCAAACGCGACGTCGACTACGAGCTCTGGAACCGCCTCGTCGAGCAGGACCGCGGCGTCGAGACCGAGCCCCGGATCGAACATCCGCAAAGCGCCGGCGAGTCGATCGAAGCCTACTACGAGCGCGGCGAACCGGGGGTGGGTGTGATGCGGTAGGGGGTAGAAGGCCGAGGGCAGAACGGTTCATTCCCCTCTGCTTCCTGCCGTCTGCCCTCGGTCTATTCCGGCTGACCGAGAATCCACCCTTCAATGCGGTGAACCTGCTCATCCGCCGGTTCGCCGCTTGATTGTCTACCCAATATGACGTTGAGCATCCCGAAGAGACCCACTACGGCGTCAAACAGGTCCTCCCCGGCTTCACTCGGGCCAAATCCATTGCCCAGCGCCTCGTTGAGACGTGGATCCAGGTCAGCGCCATTCGCTTCGGCCCAAGCCAGAAGTGTGGGCGCGTTCGCCGCACGACTCGACTGAATTCGCTTGCCAGAACTGCCAGCGGTCGGCGCGCGACGCAGATCGAGCCCAAGCTGCACGTAGCACTCGGCCGGATACGTCTCCGCGACAATGATCCGACCGGATTGGAGGAGTGAGTTGAGGGAACCTCCGAACGGCCAGATCGCGATCTCGAGAGCCGGATCCGAGATCGCAGGACAGAGCACTTCGCGCCAGCCGGCAAGCGCTGCCTTGCCGACCTGGTTCCCACCCACCGTCCAGAAGAGCGGTGCCGCCGCCGCCCGGCCGGGTCGGGCACGCTCGCACCGCCGATAGAGCTCCTCCTTTGTGAAGCCAAGCGCGATGAGAAAGTCCAGTTGCTTCAATCCAGTGGCAACTCCACGTGGGAAGAACGGCCGCTGAAGGCGCACCTCGTCCAATCGCTCGGCTACCTCGAAGAATTCCGGCCACTCGCCATTGCCGAGTCCGTGGAGGAAGGCAATAAAGTCGTCGATCCCGGCCCGGCGGGCGTATGCAGCCGGCAGCCCAATCGGGAAATCGAACCCGATCATCGCACTCCCAGACGCGCGTGCTCCCTCTTGGAGGCCACGCAGCAACGAGGTAGTGTCGCCGACAGGTTCCGGCGGTAGCAGGCGATAGCGTCCGTCGACACCCAGAACTGCCCGCGCCATCCAACGCTTCTTCGAGCTCGTGCTCCAGTCGGCATGAACGACGAGATCGGGGAGAGGGAGTGTCGATACCTGGCCGGGTGTCCCAACACCGTGCCATCCGACCGTCGATGGGGAGGAGTAATCCCGGTCCAGGATGCTTTTGATTTCCCGCCTGAACAGGGGCACGTTGCGGGTTGCCGCGTTCCAGGCGATCGCGAGATCGAGGGCGAAGTGGACGTGAACGGCGAAGTTGCGAAAGGCGACGATGTCCTGCCACTCGATGTGTGGGTAGCGAAGTCGAGTCGCCTGCGAGACATGCGCGGCCGCTTCACCAATAATCATGAGTCGATAGAGCACCGAGTCCTGAAGTTGTTGATCCTCCCGGAACGTCGCCAGCGTGAGTCCGTCCACGTAATCCGAGATGAGATCGGCGGATTCGATGACGTCGCGGAGATAGAGTTCCTCAATTCTCGGCATAGATGATCCGAGCAGTATTCAGGATTTCG
>JAXDKI010000339.1:0-2752 GCA_034667245.1 Thermomicrobiales bacterium
TCCGCTCTCAACTCCCCTCTCCTGCGGCAAGAGCGGTATCCTTCTGGATGCCGGCGCCGGCAATCGGCGCGGCGAGAACAGAAGTCAGGGAGGTTCCATGCCACGAACTCCGTTGCCGCCGATCGCCGATCGGGTCGCGACCCAGGCCGTCAAGGGGGTCCTGGGCGTGCAGGTGCAGAAACTGATCGATTCGCAGGTCGCCCGCGCGACCGGTCCCCTGATGGCCCGGATCGATGAGCTCGAGCGCCGGATCGCCGCCCTTGAAGGCGGAGCTCCCCAGCCGTCGCGGCGGGCGCACCGGTCCGAAGACATCTAAATTGTGAGGGATCCGGACCGAAGGATCGTGGAGTGATGTCGCGTAGCCACCAGGAGGCGCGGGTGTCCTCTTCCCCATCATCTTCGCCCGAGCTCACAGGTGGCGAATCCCCCGTCATCAACATCGCCGGCGAACTGGTTGCCCTCGGTCCGCTCCGCCGCGATCTCTTGCCGACCTACCAGCGTTGGATCAACGACTTCACTTCCGTGCGCAACCTCGCCCTCCCGCCGGGGCCGGTTTCTATGGAAGCGGAAACCGCGTGGTGCGACGGCGCGGCGTCCGGTGTCGGCGACGCCTCGTTCACCATCTACGAGCGCGCGAGCTGGCGACCGATCGGCAACACCGGCCTCCACGCCGTGGACCATCGCAACCGCACCGCCGAGTTTGGCATCCTGATCGGCGAGGCCGACGCCCGTGGTCGCGGTTTCGGCACCGAGGCCACCCGTCTCATGCTCGACTACGCCTTCACCGCGCTCGGTCTCCACAACCTGATGCTGCGCGTCCACGCCTACAACCTCGCCGGCCTCCGCGCCTACCAGAAGGCGGGCTTCCGCCAGTTCGGCCGGCGGCGGGAGGCGGTCTGGATGGGCGGCCGGCTCTGGGACGTCATCCATATGGAATGCCTGGCCAGCGAGTTCACCAGTCCGGTCCTCGGCCAGATTTTCGTGCCCGACCAGCCGCGCTCTGGCGCCCGGTGATCCATGCCCCATTGCTCGGCACGCTTTGTGCCGTGTCCCTTGGCGATGAGGACTTCGACGGGTCGCGCTTTGGTGGAGACAGATCGACAATGACGAAACAGTTGCGTGGTCTCCTCGCCGGCGTCGCGGCGACCGTTCCAATGACCGGTGTGATCGCCGTCGGCCGCGCCGTCGGGTGGCTCGGCACTCCGCCGCCGGAGCAGATCACCGCCGCGGCGGCTGCCCTGGCTGAAGTGGACGACGACCTCCCGCCGCCGGTGTTCGACGCCACCTGGGTCGCCGCGCACCTTGCGTACGGCGGTCTCTGCGGTGCGATCTATCCGTCCCTGCGGGCGCTCCTCCCCTCGTCGATTCCGGCCGCCGGAATCGCCTATGGACTGGCGGTCTGGGGAGCGAGCTACGTCGGCCTGATGCCGGCACTCGGTCTCTACCCGAGTCCGTGGCGGGATCGCCCCTCGCGGACTGCCGTCATGGTCGCCGCGCACGCCGTCTTCGGCATCGCCCTCGCCGAAGCGCACCGGCTCCTCCCCGAGCCTTCCGGTCAGTAACTGCCGTCCGAGTCTTCACCGTACCGTTGTCCACAGGGCTCCCCATCATCGATGCCGACTTCGGCTCTTGGCTGCCGTGTCCGCGCGACCGTCCGGCGCAGCCTGATTCGGCCGAAGTTCATCCGGCTGCTGAGCCAGTCTTGGCCGTCGACATCCGCTGTGGTCCCTCCTTCCTCGCAGCAGCTGGACATCGTCGGGCCGCAAATGCCGCAGCTCCAGCATGAACGTCAAGCGGACTGAGCAATTCCTACCGGGTATCCGGTATGATGGCGACGAGGTGAACCGCATGGGAGCACGCCCACACGCGGCCGACTGGCACGACGAGCTCGACGGTCTTGTGCGCGGGCTGACGGGCGGATTCCTGGTCGGCATCCCCCTCATCTACACCATGGAGACGTGGTGGCTCGGGGAGAGCCTCTCGATGCCCCGGGCGCTCCTCTTTCTCCTCTTCGCCTATGCCCTCAATCTCACCTTCGTCGCCTTCGCCGGGTTTCGTCGTGACGAGCCGGGGGCAAGCCGGCCGTTCGGCGACGCCCTGGAGGCGACCGCGCTGGCGATCGTGGCCACCGCCGTCACGCTGGCGCTGCTGCATCAGCTCGATCCCCGACAGCCGCTCGACGTCCTGGTGGGGAGAATCGCCGTCGATGCGCTTCCTGTCAGTCTGGGCGTCTCGATCGCCAACCACATCCTCGCTCCCCGCGAGACGCGAACGAGCGCATCCGACGACGGCGGTGAAGCCAGGGGCCACGCGAACTCGGTGGTCCTCGACGTGGGGGCAGCGTTTGCGGGCGCCCTCTTCCTGAGTCTCAACATCGCGCCGACCGAAGAGATCCCGAAGCTGGCGACCGAGGTTCCGACCCTGCTCCTGCCCGCCGTGATCATCCTCTCGTTGCTGGTCAGCTACGCCATCGTCTTCGCGGCGGGGTTTGGCGGCGAAGAGCGCCGATTGCGAACCCCGGGCGCCTTTCAACGACCCCTCACCGAGACCGTCCTCGCCTACGTGACTGCCCTGGCGACGTGTGCGGGTGTCCTCTGGCTCTTTGGGCAACTCGACGCCGGCACCGATCCGTACGTCGCCTACGCACAGGTCGTCCTTCTCGGCCTGCCCGCCTCGATCGGCGCGGCCGCGGGTCGTCTGGCCGTCTAGGAGAGTGATGGAGCGAACACGCGTATGACCGGCGATTCGAGGA
>JAXDKI010000340.1:0-2860 GCA_034667245.1 Thermomicrobiales bacterium
TCCTCGACGGTGCGGTCCGGGCTGGTGGTCACGACATCCCGAGACATGATCTCGCTGACCTGGAGGACGGTCTGGTCGGTGGTCGCTGGGTGCATCAGAGATCTCCCTGTGACGCTGATCGGCAAAGTTGGTGACAGCGTCGTCTTGCCATTGGCAGTGTACCGCCTGCCTCGTCCGCAAGGAGATTGTGCGAGCTCAGGAGGGAGGGAGCATGATAGACTCTCTTACCTCATCGAGTCAGAGATGGCGATGGTCGATGAAAGAGATCGTCTCGACGATTACAAGTAAGGGCCAGGTGACGATCCCCGTCGAAATCCGCAGGCAACTCGGTCTCGCGACGGGAACAAAGATCGCTTTCGTTGTGGACGACGGGGGCAATGTGTCGCTGAGGCCGCCGACGTATCCGACGATCGAATCACTCGCGGGTGCCGCGGGCAAGCTGGAGACCCCCATGTCGTGGGAGGAGATGCGACGGATCGCCGTTGAAGATTACATCGCGGAAAAGTACGGCGATCGCCAGTGATCGATCCTTTCATCGATACCAACATCCTCATTCGCTTCCTGACTGGGGATGACCCGGTCAAGCATGCCGCGGCGAAGGCCCTGTTCAGCCAAATCAGCGAAGGCATCGTGCGTGTGTCGGCACCGGAAGCAGTGATCGCCGAGGCCGTGTTTGTCTTGAGGTCGCCACGCCTCTACCAACTGCCGCGCGCCCAGGTTGTCGCAATGCTGACGCCGATCGTTCGGATGCCTCACTTTCACCTGAGAAATCGGCGAAGCGTGCTCCGGGCACTCCATCTGTTTGCCACCACCCGATTGCACTTCGGCGATGCGTTGGTTGTGGCTGCGATGGAGCACGAGGGTGCGACGACGGTCTACTCATTCGACCATGATTTCGACCGGATTCCCGGCATGACCCGTATTGAACCGGTCTCCACGTCTTGACCGGCTGCGATTCTCAAGAGTCGGTCTCTCCGGCTTGCCCGATGGCGAAAGATGACGACACCCGAAATGCCTGCTGAGCACGCGATCCTGGGGCTGCTGTCGCTCGACGACGGGGCGGGGCATGGGTACGACCTGGCGCGGCATTTCGGGGAGGGGCAGCCGCTGGGTCGGGTGTTGCGGCTCGAAGCGGGAATGCTCTACCACCATTTGAAGAAGCTGGAGCGGGCGGGTTGGCTGACCTCGACGGTCGAGCCGCAGGGATCACGGCCGCCGCGGCAGGTCTATCGGATCACCGAGGCTGGACGGGGCGAGTTGCAGCGCTGGTTGCGCGAGCCGGTCGCGCACACGCGGGAGATCCGGCTGGAGTTCCTGGTCAAGCTCTACTTCGCGCGGAGGTTCGATCCGGAGCTGGCGACGCGGTTGATCGCCGAGCAGCGGGAAACCTGCGAAAGATTGGAGCAGTCGCTGGCGTCGCAGTTGGCGACGCTGGACACGCCGGAGCCGGCGGACGAGCAAACCTTCTCACGGCTCGTGCTGGAGCTCCGGCTCGCGCAGACGCGGGCGGCGATCGATTGGTTGGAGCGAGCAGGGTCCGCCTGAGCGATCCGCGGATCTGCAAAGGGGCAGGGCCAACGAGCGGCCCCGCCCCTCATCCTCGTCCCTCTGGCTCTCTCCTCAGTCTGAGCGTCGTGAGGATGCCGCCGAATTGCAGAGACACGCGCCGATCAGAGTGGCAGCCTGGTTTCGGGCGTGCCGCCGTAGAGCAGCATCATCGCGTCGTGGCGGAGGTGATCGATGCGGTGCAGATCGCCTTCGGCGAGGTGAGCCAGTTCGGCGTCGCTCGCGCCCAGCGTCGCGGCCTCGAGCGGGTCGATCTTCGGCCGCGGTGCGACGAACAAACGGACCAACGGGTGAGCGCGAAACGAGACGGTCATGACGATGTCCCTTCCATTATCGGATTCGCAAGACGCCAACGATTCAGACGCTACGCCGAGCAACTATCCGCTTCGATTACATCCGGCCGGTTCCATTTCCCGGCACGATCCCATGCTGAACGAGGACACTCATCGGTACACCCGACAAACGACGTATCTGGCATACGTATTCCCGGAACAGCATGGCGACAGGCCCGTGCATTTGATTGACGATGCGATCCCTGGCCCGATGGCTCGCGGATGCTGATCGGGCGATCGGATGCGGGACGCCTTCGCTGAGGGCATCTGTGGCTGCTGGAGGGAGAGTGCGTGAGTCTGGCGAGTGGCCGCATCCCATTCACGAAGATGAGCGGGAGCGGCAACGACTTCGTCGTGATCGACAATCGAGCCGGGTTGATTCCTCCCCAATCGGTGCGTGAATTCACCCGCCTCGTCTGTCGCCGCCGGGTTTCAATCGGGGCGGACGGGGTGGTGCTGATCGAGTCACCTGCCACACCGCCTCATCCGGGGGAGCCAACGGCACACTTCCGGTGGCGCTACGTCAACGCCGACGGCTCGGACGGCGAGATGTGCGGCAACGGGGCGATGTGCGGAGCGCGCTTCGCTTATCTTCAGGGGATCGCGCCGGCGCAATGCGTCTTCCAGACCGCAAGTGGGCTCGTCTACGCCGAGGTCGAACCCGACCGGGTGCCCTCCGGGCGATGTCCCCGCGTCCGGCTGAAGATGGTCGAACCCGGACCCGTCCGTACCGACCTCGAGTTGGAGGCGGCCGGTCGCATGCTTCGCCTACACGCCGTCGAGGTCGGCGTGCCGCATGCCGTGATCCTTACCGAGGATGCGGATACGTTCGCACCCGGCGTGGAGCTCGTGACCGTGGGGCGGGCGGTACGTCATCACCCCGCGTTCGCGCCGGCCGGGACGAACGTCAACGCGGTCTCCGTATTAGATCGCCATCGGCTGCGGATGCGGACGTACGAGCG
>JAXDKI010000341.1:0-5128 GCA_034667245.1 Thermomicrobiales bacterium
CGGTCGTATTGGTGAACCGCATGTCGATGGTCCAGTCCTCTTCGATGTTGACCATCGCATCGAGCCCCTTCATGCCGTGAGGCGGCTCACCATAGGCCTGTAGCCAGTACGGATGCGTGTGTCGCTCGTCGATCTGCAGACCGGCCCAGAACGCTGCCTGGAAGATCGTCGTCGATACCTGGCAAATGCCACCGCCGACAACCGGTGCAGTCGTGACGCTCCCGTCGTTTTCCGCGCTCGCGACGATGCCGAACCCGGTGACGAACCCCTCCTTCTTCGTCACCATGCCCACGTGCTGCGCGTAGGAGAACTGGCCGCCCGGTGGCACAAGCCAGCCCGTCTCGAGTTTCGCCGCCTGCTCGACGTTGTGGCGCCGCGCGTCGCTCGATTCCGCGTAGGACGTCGAACTCGCGCCGATGACATCCGCGACTTTGATCTTCTTCGCATACGCATCTGCGTAGGTTGGCTTGACTGCACGTACCACGAGGGGCAGCTCGCGTGGCCCACCCGACATCGCGGCGTTCACGATTGCCTCGACCGCTGCCTCAACATCGAGTTCGCGGCCGGTCGCCGCCTTCTCGACCACCGTCACCCTTGAGCGGACCAGGCGAAACGTCGCATCCTTGGCGGGTTGGTCGATCTGGTCTGCCAGTGGTGCCAGCGCGAGTGCGAGGGCGTCCCGATCGAACCCGAGGGTAAACGGGGACGGCGAGCCGGGATCGACGTCTATCGTCAAGGCGAACAACAGGTCTGCGCGGCCCAACTCCGCGCTCCCCCCGTTCCACGTCAGATGAAAGCCGCTGCCAACCAGCGCATTCGCCCGTTCCGCCGCGGTGGCGGACTGCTCGTCGCTGATGGCCGGCGCACGTTGGTCGATCGCCAACTCGGCCAGGTGCTGGCCTCCTTGCAGCGCACTGACGATCGCCTCGATGGAGGGTTTCGTCTCGACCTCCACCGACGCGCCCCCGGGCACGGCGGTGATCGTGCCGTCGCTCGACACGTCAAGGGAGGCGTCGATGCTTGGCCGCTCGATCTCCTCCGCAATGTTCTTGACGAGCGTCTTAACGGCCTGACGATCGACGTCGATCGCTCCCCCTGATCGGATCGAGACGATCCGCTTCAGGTCCTCCTGCGAAATGTCCCAGGAGGTCCCGAGCCCCGTCACCAGGAGCGAGCTCGCCACCGCCGTCTGCGCCTGTCCGAGTTCACTTTGCAGATCGGCTGCAGTGACGGTGGGCGCAACCTCCGGCGTGACCAGAGCAACCGGCTCGTGGGACAGCCGACGCAGGCGATCGACGATCAAGCCACGCGTCGTGGTCAGATCCAGAGCGACACCCGGCGACTCGGTCACGATCGTTGGACCAGACGCTCCCGCCATGTCGATCGACGCATTGCTCGCCGGACGCGTCACCACGGGAGCGATCTCCGCCAGCAGCGCATCGAGCCGCGCCTGATCGAGGTTGACGGTCAATAGCAGATTCCGCCCATGCACGACCGCACGCGCCCACGCACGCGTGCGGGACCACAGCGAGCCGTCGCGTCCGAACGCAAACGACGATCGCAGCGTCTCGTCAAGGTTGAGGGAGGCACCCGAGACGCGCCAATCAAGGGTGAACCGCTGATCGCCGGCCACGAGCGTCATCGGCGAGTCGAGGTAGGCCGCGAACTCGTTCTGTAACCTGGCCCGCGCCTCGGTTCGCGTCAGCCCGCCGAGCGGCACTCCGGCAACCGTGACGCCTTCGTAGTAGCGGTCGGCGTGGGCAGATGCGTAGAGTCCTAACCCGGCCGTCCCGGCGACGAGAAAGAGCAGGGAGATCATGAGTGCACGGGACGCGGCCCGTGCCACCAAGCCGGCGGAAATCCAGCGCTGGCCTCCGCGGACCTGCCGGGCGCCAAAGGCCCCTGAGAGTGGATGCGGGGCGCTACTCATCGGGTCACCTACACGTCGAGTCGATCATCCCCGGCCACGTTTCGGTCCGTCCGGGGTGTACGTGCACCTTCAAACACGAACGCGCCACCATGTGTACCGGTGTTGACTACCAGTCTCCATCTTATGGCCGGCAGCCGTCAATAACCCATCGGTCAACCTCTCAGTTAACCACGAATAACCACGAAACGACCCGCCATTGCCGTTCGCCCTTCCCATTGCTACACTGCCGCGCCCGCGCGGGCACCAAGCAATTGGACAAGATGGGAAACCGCCGAGGACTGTCGGCGACGAGGCAAAGCACCATGTCGAACGAGGTCATCGCGACCGAGAATGCGCCAGCCGCGATCGGTCCCTATTCGCAAGCGATCAAGGCGAACGGCTTCGTGTTCACGGCCGGTCAGATTCCGCTTGACCCTGCCACGAAGACGATCGTCGCGGGCGGCATCGAAGAGCAGAGCGAGCGGGTGATGCAGAACCTCGCCGCGATCCTCGAAGCTGCCGGATCCTCGCTGCAGAGTGTTGTGAAGACCACCTGCTATCTGGCGAACATGGATGACTTCGCCGCCTTCAACGCCGTCTATGGCCGATGGTTCGGCGAGTGTCGTCCAAGCCGTAGTACGATCCAGGCGGTGAAGCTTCCGCTCGGCGTCTTGGTCGAGGTCGATTGTATCGCCGTCGCGGACGCCTAGCGTTCCTTCGCCACTGCCGTCCAGGTGCGTTTTGTGGCAGGCACTGTGCTATGATTCTGGACCAGTCGGGGCGCGTAGCTCAGTTGGTTAGAGCGCGCGGTTCACATCCGCGAGGTCACAGGTTCGAGTCCTGTCGCGCCCACCCCGAGTGGCACGTTCCAGGCTTTAAGTGGCAAGTGACGAACGCGGCCGCGCCATCGCGACGGCCGGGTCGACACCTGTCACTTTTCGCACGCCACTTGGCGCTGCCGGTTCGGGCCACGGACGTGCATTCCGATACAATTGGCTTGACCGACTCATCCGTCAGGCCGACAATACTGCGGCGCCGACGGCCGTTCGCCGGATGCGTGCCGAACGAGACATGGTCGAAGACTTCGGCACGGGCGAATGGGGCGGGCGACCGCACAAATGAGACAACTGCGACGAGCGGGTCCTGAGGAGGGGACGGAATGAGGCGCGAGCAAACGCTGGCCGATCGAATCACCGGCTCAGCGCTTTGGCGATCGATCGTCCGCCATGGCTATCCCGATACCCAGCGCAACCAGGCGCTGATCATCGCGAGCAACGTCTTCCTCCACATCCACCCCGTTAAGATCAAGCGCTACGCGACGAAGGTGACCTATACCTTCTGCCTCGGCGGTCTCTCCTTCTTCATGTTCCTGGTGCTGGTGATGACCGGCGTCTTGCTGATGTTCTACTACGTTCCGGCGACTGACCAAGCCTATCAGAACATGAAGGACATCGAGGCCAGCGTCACCTTCGGCTCACTCATGCGCAATATGCATCGATGGTCCGCCCAGGGCATGGTCGTCGCGGTCTTTCTGCACATGGGTCGCGTCTTCTACACCGGCTCGTACAAACCGCCCCGCGAGTTCAACTGGGTGATCGGCGTTCTCCTTCTCGTGACCACCTTTCTCCTCTCCTTCAGCGGCTACCTGTTGCCGTGGGACCAGCTCTCGATCTGGGCCATTACGGTCGGCACGAACATTGGTGGCGCGGCGCCGATCCTCGGCCCGAAGATCAACTTCCTCCTTCGCGGTGGCAACGAGATCGCGCAACCAACTCTGATCCGGTTCTATACCCTGCACGTGATCTTCCTACCGTTGATCGCGGCCTTCCTGATGGCGGTCCACTTCTGGCGGATCCGCAAGGACGGCGGCATCTCCGGCCCACTCTAGGTCGCCGGATTCGATTGTTGGCTGAGCGCGCTACGGGCGTGTGAGGGAAACGTCATGGCAGAGTTGGTTCAGCGGCCCGGCGCACCGGGCGGGGTCCCGTCGCAGATCGACGAGGCCAAACGCCAGAAGCTACTTGAGTTGGTGCGTGGTCGTGCCCTGGCGCGGCCGACCGACCTTGCCGAAGACGAGGTGATGGTTTGGCCGTCGCTCGTGGTCGTCGAAGCCGTCTGCGCGACTGTCTTTCTGGGAATCTTGACCTTCCTCTCGATCTTTGTCAGCGCTCCGCTGACCGAGCACGCCAACACCAACCAGACACCGAACCCCTCGAAAGCACCCTGGTACTTCCTCAATCTCCAGGAACTGCTCCTCCACATGAACCCTGGACTGGCTGGCGTCATCGTGCCGACCGTCGCACTTGGCGCGATTGCAGCGATTCCCTACGTGGACCGCAGCCCGCTCGGCGTGGGAATCCTCGGCACGTCGGCGAAGGGACGCAAGATCATCGGTTTCACGACGGTCTTCACGACGGTCGTCATTATCGTCATGATCGTCGCCGATGAGTTCATGGGCAGCGAACACTTCCAGGGCTGGGGCATCAAAAAGTGGCTCCAGGATCAGGGAGCGCCGGAGCTCGTCTACGGCACCATCTTCCCGAGTATCGTCATGCTTGGGATGATCGGCGCGCTGATGGCGATGGTCCAGGTTCTATTCCGCCCGACACGACGCGAGATGATCATCGCGCTCTTCACCGGATTCTTTGTGACCTACTGGGTCCTGACCGTCTTCGGGACATCGTTCCGCGGCCCGAGCCAGAACCTAACCTGGCCTTGGGATCTTCCGCTCACGCATCACTAGAAAACTCGAGCGCTAACAAAGGACGGGCGCTGAGCACAGGCTAAAGGGCAGGACAGCATGCGATCCCTCTTTCGGACAGTATTCGGTCTCTTCGTCGGCGGGCTGGTCGGCCGGCTGCTCGGCCTCCTTGGACGATTCCATGTCGGCCCGGCGCCGCGCTCGCGGACCGTCACTCGACGCGGGTTCGTCCGCAATGCGGCATTGGGCGCCGTGCTGATTATCGTGGCCGAGATCGGTGCCGGCTTCGTCCGGTTCTTCTGGCCGAATAAGACCACGGCGTTCGGGCAGGCGCTCGATATTCCGGCGACCGATGTCCCGGAAGTGAATGGCACCCCGTTTCGGTACACTCCGGGCAAGTTCTACCTGGTCCACAATCAGGACGGGGTCATGGCGCTCTACCAAAAGTGCCCGCACCTCGGCTGCGCAGTGCCATACAACGGCCCAGCCGAGAGCGACAGAGCGTTCGCTTGCCCTTG
>JAXDKI010000342.1:0-3438 GCA_034667245.1 Thermomicrobiales bacterium
AAAAATCGCAAAGCACGTCGCGAGAAGAAAGACCACATTGAACACTCGCGCAACCGTCTGGCGTGCAGCGAGACGTCTCGTCTGCGCCAGCTGGGTCTTCTCGACGCTCGCCGCGGCACCGGGGACAGACGCGCTCACTGATACACCTCGCGGAACCGAGTCACCACCCACTGACTGAAGATGTTCATCAGGAGGGTCATGGCAAAGAGCAGCAGTCCAACCGCGAACAGTGACTTGTAAACGACGCTTCCGCTCACGACGTCCCCTGAGAACACCTGCACGATGTAGCCGGTCATCGCCTGTGCACCGTTGAGCGGATCCTTCGCCACTTGCGCGCGCGATCCCGACGCGATAGCGACGATCATCGTTTCCCCAATCGCACGAGACACCGCCAAAATGATCGAGGCCACGATCCCCGACAGCGCCGCCGGCACGATTACCCGCGTCGAGACTTCAAACTTCGTCGCCCCGACGGCATACGCACCCTCGCGTAACGACCTTGGCACCGCCCTCAGCGCATCCTCCGAGAGCGACGCCACCATCGGCAAGACCATGATCCCGACGGCGACCGAGGCAGACAAGACATTGAAGGGCTTGGTCTCAGGGAATAGAGGCTTGAGGACCTCCGGCGTAATAAACGTCAGCGCAAAGTACCCGTAAACAATCGTCGGGATTCCTGCCAGGAGTTCGAGGAACGGCTTGAGGACGGTCCGAACCCCCGAACGCGCATACTCACTAAGGTAAATCGCGCTCATTAGTCCGAGCGGAATCGCCACCAACATCGAGAGCGCACCGATCATCAGGGTCGCCGAGACCAGCGCCAGCACCCCGAACGACTCCTGGCCCTTGAAGAGCGGCGTCCATTGCGTACCGGTCAAGAAGTCGATGATCGAAACTTCGGCAAAGAACTCGATCGCCCGCTCAAGCAGAATGAACACGATACCGACCGTCGTCAGCACTGAAACGGCCGCGCAAGCAAACAAGACGATGCCGACGAGACGCTCGCCGAGGTCTCGCCGTCCCGCTCCGCTCAGATCGAACGGTTGCGCTGGAGGGCGAGCACGCGCCGGCACCGAACTCACCTGTCCTGTCGCCTCGCCGGCCAATCCTTCACCCATCCAGACGTACCCCTCGTCGCTGGTGCATCACACCGCGGCAAGTATGCAAACTGTGTGGCGGCTTCCCGGCGGGGATGCGCATCGGGAAGCCGCTGTCACGACGATTCGAATCGATGCCTCTTCGCTTAGCTAGGGGCACCCGGACCGTCCGGCTGAGCCGTTCCGGCGATCGCGCCCTCCAGCTTCGCCTGATCGCTGACGTACACCGAGCCCGGCGAATCGACGAACCCGACATCGTCGACCAACTCCCGGGCGTTGGCGAGGTAGAATCGCATGAACTCTTGGACCTCAGGGCGCGCCAGGCTCTCCTTCGTCACGTACACAGAGAGCGGCCGGGACAGCGGCGCGTAGGTGCCATCGCGAATGGTATCCTTCGACGGCATCACACAGCCGTTGCCACCGTCGACCGCGACCACTTTCAGCGACTCCTGGTTCTCCACGTAGTAGGCATAGCCGAAGTAGGCGAGACCGTTCGCATCGCCGGCCACACCCAGCACCAGGACATTGTCGTCCTCACTCGGGGTGTAATCGGTCCGCGAGGCGCCTTCTTCGCCGTTGATCTGCTCTGTAAAGTAGTCGAACGTTCCCGAGTCCGTGCCCGGCCCGTACAGGTTGATCGTGTCCGCCGGCCATTCCGGATTCAAGTCCTGCCAGGTCTTCACGGTCGAATTGGGCTGCCACAGCTGCTTGAGCTGATCGACCGTCAGACATTCGACGAAGTCGTTCTCCGGATTCACGACGACCGTGATGCCGTCATAAGCAACTTCGAAGGTGAAGTATTCGACGTGCCCGTCCCGACAAAGTGTGATCTCTTCATCCTTGATCGCTCGGGACGCATTCTGGATATCGGTCTCGCCAGCGCAGAAGCGTTTAAAGCCACCCCCAGTACCAGAAATGTCGACCGACACCTCGACACCGCCGGCCTGGTTGCCGAACTCCTCGGCGACCGCGATGGTAATCGGCCCCACCGTCGAGGAGCCATCGGCAACGATTTTGCCCGAAAGCGAGCCCAGATCTGTACCCGGCGTGTACGGCAACGGGGTCGCCTCTGGCGTGGCCTCCTGAGCGCGCACCACCGACAAGAATGACATCGAGAAAATGAGCGCCGCGGCAAACGCCGCCACCCAGTTTCTCCCGGTACGTCGCATCACCATGTTCATGATCCTCCGTTTCCTCCTCGTCCAACCTTCCGAATGTCCGCCATCCGATTGGGAAATCCCAGCCAGCACGTCGTCAGCCGGCCTCGCCCCCTACCACAAACGATCCGACGGCTCCTTCTGCCGCCTCTGGGGGAACCACGAGGCGGTAACCGGAGCCGTACACGGTCTTGATCATCTCCTCGCGGATACCGGCGTCGTGGAGCTTGCCGCGTAACCACGAGATGTGGACGTCGACGGTTCGTTCGTCGACGATGATCTCTTCGCCCCAGACCTCGTCCAGCAGTTCCTGTCGGCCGAACACTCGCCCCGGTTCCATGGCGAGGGTCAGGAGCAGTCCGAACTCTTTTGGACGGAGCTGCAACGCGCGGTCGCCCACCAGTGCCCGCCGGCGATCCGGCTCGATCCGGAGAGGTCCACGAAACAGCACCGCGGGCGGGCGGGCAGCCGGAACCGCCCCCCGTCTGACCGCCGCCCGCACCCGTGCGAGGAGCTCGCGCAAGGCGAATGGCTTGACGACGTAGTCGTCGGCGCCGAGCTCCAGCCCGTCTATCTCGTCTTGTACCTCCCCACGCGCGGAGAGCATCAGCACGGGCACGTCAGAATCGACGCGAAGCTGGCGGAGCACCTGAAACCCGTTGATGCCGGGAAGCATCACGTCAAGGAGCACCAAGTCGAGGCGCATCCCCTCGCGTCGGGCAGTCGCCAACGCCGTCTCGCCATCCGCCGCGAGCAGAACGCGGTATCCCGAGCGTGCGAGGCTGTAGGACAAAGTGCTGAGCAGCGTCGGATCGTCTTCGACGACCAGAACGGTCGTCTCCTCTCGACCTGCCGCATCTCCGATGCCAGCCGACCTCCACTCCGCCATCGGGTCCCAAATGACGTTGTTGTCTGTGTTGATCTCCACGAGCAGAACAATACCGGCCCAGCGTTAACGGACGGTAAGCTGCTCGTTAAATCTCGGTAACCAACTGCAGAGTCAGGTTTCGCTGTCAGCGAGGAATGCTAAGGGCTGTCCGGCGCGTATTCCGGCTATCGGCTCAACTCGGTCACAGCGCGATCGAGCTGGGGATCGCCGGTTACTCCCTGCGCAGGTGAGGGAACTGCGATGTCCGGTTGTAGTCCTTGGCCCTGGATCTGCGCCTTGTTCGGGGTCAGCCAGA
>JAXDKI010000343.1:0-12523 GCA_034667245.1 Thermomicrobiales bacterium
CGCGTACGATGGCTTCCCGCAGATCGAAGACGGGATCGGTATCACGCGGCATTTCCTCGACAACCTCGACTCGGTGGTACGGCGCTCGCGGCCCGGTACGCTGGCGGGGATGCGGGGAGTTGTGGCCTGCGCGACGTTGATCGGACCGACGATGCGAGAGGCAGTCGATCGATTCAACGCGCATACAGGTGCTGAACTCGACGTTGCAGTGGTCGAGAACCAGTTTTTCGGTGCCGAGATCAACGTCTCCGGGCTGTTGACGGCGCAGGATCTGATTGCCTGTCTCGCAGGGCGGCTCGACGGCGCACCGCTTTATATCTCGAGCCGGATGGTGTCCGACCGCACCCACACGCTGCTCGACGATCTGACCGTTGCCGACGTCAGCCGGGAACTGAGTGCGCCGGTCGTGCCCTGCCTGACCATGAGCGACGTCGCGCGTGACTTACGACAGCGTGCGAGGGATTTGAAGGCGGCGTGACGGCGAAAGCCAAACACGGTCGCGCCGATCGGAGGAGCGCAACGTCCGATGCGCCGGCCCGGACTGCCGTCGCGAGCCCTTCTGTCAGATCGTCAGCCAACAGATTCGTCTCGGATCGCCCTGACGGTGCCGTGCTCGTCGTCGCGGCGACTCCCAAGGCCGGCATGAACGCGGTCGGACCGGTTGAGACGGACGCGGTTCGCGTCCGGGTCAGCGCCGCCGCTGTGGACGGGGCAGCGAACGCCGCGATCATCGAACTGCTTGCCGATACCGTCGGCGTGGCGCGAACGCGGGTACGAGTAATCGCCGGTCAATGCGCGCGACGAAAGCGGGTGCTTTTCGCAGGGCTCACTGCTGAAGAGTTGGTCAAGCGTCTCCGAATAGGCGGCGAGGCTACTTGCCGTTGAGGCGGCGACGCACGGCACAGACGACCTGTGGTATGCCGAGCACACCGGCCGCGCCGATTAGCGTGTCGCCGACGCCGTGCGGATTCTGCGGATTCGGCGCAGACGCGGGTGGTTGGTAGCTGCGCATTCGCCACCAGAGCAGCAAGGTCTCTTTCATCGCCCGGGCGATCACCCGTGGGTTGCCGCCGGTCGCGGTGCCGGCCACGCGTGGGTAATGGTGAACCCCGACTTGCTCGATTGTCGCGCCCTGGCGGCGCAGCTTTGCCTGGATCTCGGTGTTGATCAACGCGCCCGGAGCGGTCAACTCGATCGAGCGGAGTAAATCACCGCGGAAGACCTTGAAGGCGCAGTCGATGTCGCGGAGGTGGACGCCGAAGAGAATCCGCACGGTGACGTTGAAGATCTCCGCGAAGACCCGGCGGTGGAGCGGATCGTTGCGCTCCATACGGAACCCGGCGACGATGTCGAATCGCCCGACAAACGGGGCGAGGAGCGCCAGGTCCGCGATGTCGAATTGGCGATCGGAGTCCATGAACATGACGAAGTCGCCGGTCGCGGCACGAAACCCGGTGGTGAGCGCCGCGCCGTAACCCCGGTTCACCTTATGGTGGACCGGCTTGACCTGCGGATGTGCTTTTGCGAGCTCGGCGAGAATCCGCGGGGAATCGTCGCGGCTGCCGTCGTTGACCGGCACAATCTCGAAGTCCGCAGCGTACTGGGGCAAGACTTCGAGCGCGCGCTCGACAACGATGCGGATATTTTCTTCTTCGTTGTGGACCGGCAACACGAGTGAGAGGCTGCCGGGTATAGAAACGATAGGTGCCGCAGTTTTGAGTCTTCCCATCGGTCGCTACGAACCGCCGTTGGCCGCGGGGGAGAGGCCCTGCATGTCGGGACTGACTTTCCAGACGTTGCCGCGTGGGTAGAAGTGGGTATAGAACTGGCGCGATTCGACCAGGTTGCCCTGTCGGTTGAAGACGTCTCGATTGAACGTCACGTCGATGCCCTCCAAGGCATACTCACTGATCTCCATCGTGCCCGGTTCCGCGTTATTGTCAGTGACCTCCAGGTCCGGTTCGGCGGGATACGTCTCGCCAAGAAGCGGTCCGGTTACGTCGACCTTGTAGCCAAGATCGGGCCCGTAGAGGACGATGACGACGCGCGGACCGTCGGTGTACGACTCCATGAGCATCCAGGAATCGGTCGGATTCCAAAACGAGAAGTCGCCGCCGCCGAAGGGGTCGCCTTCGGGCTGAAGGATCGAGGCGTCCAATCCGGCCGGCCAATCGTCCTGCTCGTAGAAACGCATTCGATACCGGTGCGGATGCCACTCCTCGATCGGCAGGCCGGCCCTGAAGGCGGCGCGGAAGACCGTCGTCGAGACCTGACAGATCCCACCGCCGACGTCGCGTCCGATCCGCTCGCCGTCGACGACGTTCGACTCGACGAAGCCCGCCTCTTCAGTAATCACCCCGACGGCGCGGTTGAATGAGAAGAGTGAGCGCGGTGGGATCAGGAATCCGTTGAGTATGCTCGCGCCGACCTGGATATTGGTGGCACGGCCATCGTCCGACCCGTCGAAGTTGGAGCTGCCAACGGCAAGCCGTGTCGTGATCCCGAGCTTGTCCAGATGGGCGCTGTCGACCTCGGGCTTGATCACCGCGACCGGGATTTCGACCGGCCGATGATCGCCGAGGAAACTTGCCGCCACGTTGTCGGCGAACATCATCGGCTTGAGTTTCACGCCGTCGACGCTGGGCTCGACCGCCACCACGCGTTCGCCGTTCCAGCCGACGAAGGCATTGACTGGCTCTCGGTTCACGTCATTCGTGACGAGCGTCGCCAACCACTTCCCTAACTCTTTGCGGTCAAGGGTCACGGTGACGGCAGCGGCACCGGATTTCGTGTCGTCGATCTGCTGGACGACGAAATTCCCGAGATCGGTCGGGCTGAGATCCCAGGATTTCCGGTTGAACGTCACCTTTACGGGTTGGGACAGTGCTCGCTCTAACTGCTGTTTTGCGATCTGAAGATCGGAGGCGTGGACGCGCGGAGCCCTGGAGACCGTCGTCAACGGTCCCGATGGTGCTTTCAATCCGGCCAATGCTGAGACTAACGCCTTCTTGACCTGCTCGCGATCAACGACCGTGCCCGCGACCTCGGGCAAGACCGTGACTTTGCCATCCTTGATCTGCAACTGGGCGTCGTGGGGCGCGATGCCGAGGTCGCCGTCGACCCGATTGAACCAACGGTTCAGCGTCGCCTCGTCCAGAGAGACGGTAAGCGGCACCGTGCGGTCGTCTCGCAAGAGCCGCCATGCCGAGCGCATTCGGGTTTGGGCGTCGTCCTCGCGTCCGATCGCCGCCGCTGCATCGAGCGACGCGTCAGCGTTGACCGTCACGCCAAGTTCGCGGAGGGTCGGTTTCCACTGCTTGTCCTGATAGGTGAAGAACGCCTGCGAGGCTTCGAAGGCGGCGGCTTGCTGTTCGATCTCCTGCTGGGCGGAGTCGATGCTCTGCCCGCCGACATTGATGCCGGCGACATGGATCGCGGGATAGATCCGATCCTGATAGCTACTGCGGAACCAGTACATGGTCGCCGCCGCCGCCAGGAGGAGAAGAGCCAAACCAAGGACGGCGCGCGAGACGAAGCGCGAAAGTCGAGGTCCCAGACCGAGCGTCGGCGTCAGCGGGACGCCAAGCGCACCGATCTTTCTCCCCATCCCGAACCCGTCCAGCGACGACAGCGCAGGATCGTGCTGCACGCGGACTCCCCTTCACAGCAGTAGACGGTCTCGCCCCGCGGTGCGGACGGAGAACCGGTCCCCCTCTACCTTGCCGGCGCGGATGCTAACACACCAGCCTCAGCTTGACGCGTCCAAATTGTACGATGTCGCCATCCTCCACGCGGGTCGCGACGATCACCTCTTGTTCGTTGACAAACGTGCCATTCGTACTGCCCAGATCTCGCAGCAGCCAGTATTCGCTTTCTGACTCCAGTCGCGCGTGCTCGCCGGACACGAAGGAGTCGTCGAGGACGACGGTGCAGTCCGGATGGCGGCCGACGAGCGAGACGGGCATCAAAGGGAATCCCGTCCCTGGAGGAAGTTGCGTCTCCGCCGGATCGACCAGGACAAGGCGTCCAACGGCGCGGCGACCCGGCTGCGGTTGGACGTCGTCCTGCGCGAGGAGGGTCAATTCCCGCGTGGTCAGGCGGACAATCTGGTACAGAAAGAAGTACAGGATGACGACAAAGACGAGCCGCAGGAAGAGAAGGATCCAGTCGGTCGATATCGGCATCATGAAGCCAGCAAAGAGCCCGATCTCCGATCCGATCTTCAGCGACGGTCGGGGCCGAACGCCGCTACGGTCGCGCTGAGGGTACCAAAGGTCACCTCGTCACCCGTCCGAACCGTCGACTGGGCGCGAACACTCTTGCCATTGATGCGGGTACCGTTCGTGCTGTTGAGATCGACGAGCCGGAGGGCCTCGTCGATGTATTCGAAGCGGGCGTGGTGCCGCGAGACGTCGCCGGACTCGAGGACGATGTCGTTGTCGAGGGCGCGGCCAACGGTGGTGACCGACTTCCGGATCACGAATTCCTGCCCGTCTTGCGTCCCGCCAACGAACTTCAGCCGCACTGGGGTCATCCCACTCGTTTCGCGAATGACCCGGTAGAGCTCGGTCCGCTGGATTGCCTCCTGCTCGTCGCGACCGAACTCTGGACGATCTGCGATGGCAGCCGTGACCTGGATCGCGCGGCGCGGCACGGTTTCGTCGCCGACGATCTGTACGCGCATCCGGTCGATGATCGAGAAGCCGCGATCCGCGGCGAGATCGTTGAGCCAGGCTTCCATCTGCCGGCAGAGCGCGGGAACGAAATCGACGAAGAGGACCATGTCCTGGGGATGCATGGCGACGCGATAGTCGTTCGGAACGAGGGTGGAATCGACGGAGACGACCTGGTTGGAGACCATCGCCCGCTCCAGCTTGCGGCCGATCTCCGCCGGTTGGACGGGACTACGAAACAAGCGCCCGACGGACCCTTCCATCAGGCGCTCGAACGATTGCTCGAACCGATCGAGGATGTTCACCCATGTTGTCCGATCATCACCATCCGATAACCCGACCTCGATTATAGGCGGCGCCGAAATGGGGGGCAACGAACCGGCGGTCATGTTTGTGGGTCTGGCTTCACCCCTGACCGGTATGTGACCGTCGCGGCGATGGGAGGGGGTTAGTCTTGTCGCGCGGCCCGTCGGTGGGGAAGTAAATCCCGGATAGACCGGATTTACGGTTCCAAATCATCGAATTGCAGATACGAGGTCGGAATGATGTGGACCAAGAGATTCACCGCTTGGACCGCCGCGTAGACCTCGAGCGCGAACGGGAGATAGCCGCCGTAGCCGAGGATGGGCATCTCGAACAGCTTCGGTTGGCTGACGTATGGGATGTGGTAGACCCACTTCGGCATCGACCAGTAGTTCCAAGTCTCCCAGAAGAGACCGCAGGTAATCCCGGCAAGGAAGAGCGCGACCACCGTGTCCCAACGGCCGCGGGCGACCTGGGCGCTGATGCTGCGCCCGCCGAGCAGGTTGACGATCGGATCGAAGATGAAGAAGAGACCGAGCCAGACGAGCGGAAACGCTTGCCGGGGAAAGGCCACGGTCAGCGCGATCAGGACGAGGCCAAACGCCGAAAACCCGAGCAGTCCCCGGCGCGAGGGCGCAATCCGAATCCAGCGTCCGAGTCGTCGCAGCAGACGCGTCGATCGGTAGAGCTCGGCGGTCTCGAAGAGGGCAGGGACGACGGTCGAGAACGCGACCGAGGCATGGGCGTGCCGATGAAGGAAGCCGATGTCTCTCGGGTAGAGATACTCCCAGTTCCCGAGGCGGTCGTTGATCGCTTCGTAGAGCCACCAGAGGGGAATCGAGACGAGGAACAGCGCCAGGAAGTGGCGGCGGCTCCGTCTCAGCAAGGATGTCCCCGTTCGCCGCTCGACGAGGCCGTCGACCGTCAAGACGTATCCCAGCCAGAGTGGAAAGAAGGTGAACTCGGCGAGCGCGGGCGGACCAAACCAGGCGGTCGGCCAGGCGATGCCGACGAGCAGTAGTCCCGCGAGGAGCTGACGGGGGACGTTAGCGAGGGACGAAGAGGAGTCGCTTGGTGCGGTGCGGGTTGCCGACAGCATAGGTCCTGCTACGTGGGTCGATCGAGCCTGCAGCGGCGTATCGCCGTACCGGGGAGTATAGTGCGGGCTTGCGGTTGGAGGACCGCTCTCGTGAGCGGGTTTGTCTGGGAGAACGACCGTGGGTAATCGGATCGTCCGTCTCGGTCCTTCGATCTTGACAGCCGATTTCTTGCATCTCGGCGATCAGATCGCGGCGGCGGAGGCCGCGGGGGTGGATTTCATTCACCTCGACGTGATGGACGGCCGCTTCGTCCCGAACATAACGTTTGGCTTGCCAATCGTCGAAGCGGTCCGCAAAGCGACGAAGCTTCCCATCGATGTCCACCTGATGATCGTCGAACCCGAGCGCTACGCAAAGCAGTTCGCCGAAGCCGGGGCCAATTACGTGACCGTCCATGTGGAGGCTTGCCGGCATCTGCATGGCACGCTCCAGGACATATCAGTGGCCGGCGCCACTGCGAGCGTGACGCTGAATCCAGCCACGCCGCTTGTGGCACTGGAGGAGGTTCTTCCGATCGTCGGCCAGATTCTTGTGATGAGTGTCAATCCCGGTTTCGGCGGCCAGACGTTCATCCCCTCGACGCTTGAAAAGATCGCCCGGCTGCGCGCGATGCTCGACGAGCGAAACCCGACCTGCCGCCTCGAGGTCGACGGGGGCGTGAAGTCGAGCAACGTTCGCGAGGTCGTGGAGGCGGGCGCGGACACGATCGTCGCGGGATCGGCGATCTTTGCTCGGGAGGCCTCGGTTGCCGATTCGGTCGCGGGTCTTCGCTCTGCCATAGGCTGAATCAATGAATCAGGGGGAATGCTGATGGGGCGTGCCGAGGGCGTGTGACATCGTCGATCCGGCGCTATCGCCGCGACGACGCAGTACGTTCTCCCTCGCCGAACACCAGCTGGCCCGGCTCGGCGACGGGTGCTGCCACTTGTCCTCGTCCCCGTGCGAGCGCGATCGGGATCAGTGCCAGGAGCGCGAGTGCTCCCGCGATGAGGAATGTCTCCCGGACGACTTTCAGGCTCAAGGGTACCGCGTAGTCCTCGATGTACTGGCTCTGGCGGACGAAGAACTCGGCCGTCGTCTCTCCCGCCTGCTGTACGACCGGTTGGAGTCGGTCGGTGAGTGTCTGCAAGCGACGGACGCCGATGGCGGTGAGGGCGGAGATCCCGATCGTCATGCCGAGCAACCGGAACAAGATTGTGAACGCGGCGGCGGTTCCCCGGTCGGCAGGCGCGGCAGCGTCGATAACCTGCGCGCCGATCGGGGCGACGACGAGCCCGAAGCCGGTGCCGGCGATCAAGAGACCGGGGATCATGCGGAGGTAGTGATCCTCGCGCAGCCCAATCCAGAGCGCCGCGTAGCCTACGACGACGAGCAGCAGACCGATGCTCGCGGTGCCTCGCTGTCCGAGGCGCTTCGCGACGACTCCCCCGGCAAATGAGAGGGCGGCCATCGCCAGGGTGAACGGGGCGAGCAGGTAGGCGCTCACGGTGCTGATGCGGTCTTGGTCGACGAGGAGGGCGACAACGACCGGGACATCGACGACCGCGACGATCAGGGCGGCGCCGACGAGGAAGTTCGTCACGATCCCGGCCAAAAACGGGCGTGACCCGAACAGGCGGGGCGAGAGGATCGGGCTTGAGGCGCGGCGCTCCCAGAACAGGAAAAGGGCCAGCAGGGCGAGTCCGCCGACGATGAGCGGCAGGAGGTTGTCGGCGAGAGGGTTCTTGGTTCCGCCGAGGGCGCGCATCGCAGAACCCTGGGTCAATCCGACTTCGCCGCCTGCGGAAAGCCCGAGATTGACGAGGAGCAGTCCGCCGCCGAGGAGCAGGGTGCCGGGAAGGTCGAGTTGACGGAGCCCGCCCCGAGGGGGGGCGGAGAGACCGGACTGGCCGCGTCCGGCGATGGCAATCGCGATCGCCACAACGATACAGAGTGGCAGGTTGATCCAGAAGACCCATCGCCACGGCTCGTCGCCCGGAGCAAGGCCGACAACCGCGGCGCCCCAGAGGGGACCGAGCACCCAGCCCAGGGTATCGACGGCGCCGACCGCACCGAGCGCCGTCAGCCGCTTTCCGGGCGGAAGAAGGTCGCCGACGAGTGCCATCGTGACCGGGAGGAGAGCACCGCCGCCGGCGCCCTGGACCGCACGCGCGGCGATGAGCTCGTGCAGGTTACCGGCGACGGCGCTCCAAAGGGAGCCGACGAGAAAGGCGGCAAGGGCGATCTCGAACGCCACGGTGCGTCCGAGCAGATCGGAGACGCGTCCCATGAGCGGAATGGAGACGATGTAGGCGAGGAGGTAGGCGTTGACGACCCATATGTAGCGATCGACGTCCGCGGTGTTGATCTGCAGGTCGAAGACCATCCGGGGCAGGATGGTCGCGATCACCGTCAGGTCGACCGCCCCGACGAAGACAGCCGCGAGTGCCGCCACCAGGGGCCAACGGCCGTCGCCGTTAGTCGGGAGGATCGATCGCGATCGTGGCATCGTGATCGGACAGATCGAGGGTCCAGACGGCCGGTTTGTCCGGACCGTCCTGTGGCGGCTCGGCCAACCGGGCGCGGAGGAGATCGTTCGTCTCCTTGTCGATCCAGAGGTCGACGGAGATCGGCGAGCCCTGGAGCGTGTGGTACGTCAGCAGGTCGATGATCGAGTCGTCGACCTTGGCCTGGACGTGGAAGGTATCGCGTCCGTTGACCTTCTCGTCGTCGAGCCGCTCGGCGTCGGTCACGCGTCCCATGACCGGTCCGATGCCGCCCTGGTTGTCGAAGAGCACGGACGGGTCATATTCGAAGTCGACGGGAGCCGGACCCCACTTCCCGGTGATGAGGTCCGTCGTCCACCACTGGTCGGCGATGATGATCAGTTGGATGGAGACAGTCGCGCGCCCGAGTGCCTCGATCTTGAACTCGGTCCGGACGCGGTCGGGGCGAACCAACTCGCCCTTGGCGTGGAGAAGCTTCAACGTGTGCAGCGAGTCGATGTAGGTGTCGCCCTCGACCGCCAGCTCGAACCGGGCGGTCTGGGTCTTCGCGAGTTGCTGGCTGGCGAGGGTGAGGATCTCTGTCGCGGTTAGGGTTTCCACGTCGTTGTCCGCGTAAGCCACGGACGGAACGACCAAGAGCAGTGCCAGAGTCACTATGGTGAGGAGTCGAGCTAACGGCTGCGCCAGACGAAACCGTCTCACCGACGTCACCTTTCGAGCTCCACCCGAAGAGCAGAACGCTCCTCGCCATCGATCCTCGCCCGAGTGTACCACCCGGGTAAGTGGCATCCCCTACCAAGGCGATACGCAAGAATGCGCATGGTGGATGCGTCGCGATCGGTGGCGACACAGCGGTGTTCGCCATGCTATGATCGGGCGCCAATTTGTGGCGCCTCATGATGATTCTGGCCTGACTGTGAGCGAGCGACTAACCCCAACGAAACCGGAGGAGCCACTCCGGATCGTGGTTGGGTCGGCCACCCACGTCGGTGGGCGACCCGAGAACGAAGACGCGGTCCACGTTAGCGAGTTGCCGCCGCTCGGCAGCGGGCCGGACGCCTCTGAAGGTGGGTTTCTCCTCGCCGTCGCCGACGGGATGGGTGGCTACCAACGTGGCGAGGTCGCCAGCGGTCTCGCGATCGAAACGGTCCGAGCGATGTTCGTGGAGGATCCGGGGGCCGACATCGCGCTCCTGCTCAAGCAGGCCTTCCGACGCGCCAATGAGAAGATTTACGAGAACGGACTGGCGTCGGGACCGTCCGCAATGATGGGCACGACACTCGTCGTCGCCGCGACCCGTGGCAAATACGCGACGATCGCCAGTATCGGCGACAGCCGCGCCTACCTGGCCCGTGCCAACCGGCTGACCCAGGTCACGAAAGACCACTCCCTCGTTGCGGAGCAGGTCTCACGTGGCTCGATGACCGAGGCAGAGGCACGGGAGAGCCCGCACCGCAACATCCTCACGCATGCTCTCGGGCACAAGCCCAAACTCGATACGAAGATGCCGAGCGTCTTCGAGATCACGTTGCTCCCGGAAGATCACCTGCTGATCCTCACCGACGGCTTCTTCGACGTGGTCCCGGACGACGATCTTCTCCGGATCGTGCTCGACAACCCCGCCGACGTCGCCGCTCAGCGCCTTGTCGAGCTCGCGGTCGAGCGTGGTACGTCGGACAATGTCAGCGCGGTCGTGGCCTCGGTGCAGCCGGTACGCGTGGCCGAGCCGATTTTGGTGAGCGCCGGGGGGCGACCGTCGTTCCTGCTCCCGGCGGCGGCCATTCTGCTGCTCATCGCCGTATTGGCGGTGGTGCTCTTCCTCTTCGTCATTTAGACCACCGTGGTTGCCGTCGCGCCCGCCGTCGTCGACGCGCATACGCACATCTTCACGCCAGATGTCGTGCGGGGGCGCGAAGGGTACGTCGGGCGCGATCTTTGGTTCGAGCATCTCTACGCCGATCCGCGGGTGCTGCTTGTCACCTCGGACGAGCTGCTGGCCAGCATGGACGCCGCCGGTATCGACCAGTCGGTGGTCTGCGGTTTTCCCTGGCATGACCCCGGCATCTGTCGCGAGCACAACGACTACCTCGCAGAGGCGTGCGCCGACTCCCGTGGACGCCTGGTCTGGCTGGGCACGGTTTCTCCGGCGCACAGCCGCGAGGCGGCGGAGGAAGCGGAGCGGTGCTTCGCACTCGGCGCGGTCGGAATCGGCGAGCTGAACGCCGATGCGCAGCGGTTCGATCTTGCCGCGACCGTCGATCTCTCGGAACTAGTAAGCGTCTGCGTCGAACACGACCGGCCCTTGATGCTGCATGCGACCGAGCCGGTCGGCCACGCGTATCCCGGCAAGGGGACCGCGACGCCGGATCGGCTGGTGGCGTTTCTCGAAAACTTTCCGCTGTTGCGGGTGGTCGCCGCGCATTGGGGCGGTGGGCTGCCGTTCTACGAGTTGATGCCCGAGGTCGCACGCGCGGCGGAGCGGGTCGTGTACGATTCCGCGGCGTCGACCTATCTCTATCGCTTCGAGGTGTTTCGAACGGTGCTCGACCTCGTCGGACCCGACCGCGTCATGTTTGCCAGCGACTACCCCGTCCTCCGCCAGGACCGGTTCGTCCGGCGTGTCCGGCAGACGCCGTGGCGCGACGCAGCCGAGGCCTCCCGCGTGCTGGGCGAGACGGCACGGGCCGTTTACCGGATTCCGCCGCGCGAGGTCTGGTCATGATCGCCGGTCTCCGGGGGCGACTCGACGCCAAGTTGGCGGATGCGCTGCTCGTCGACGTCGGGGGCGTGGTGTATCGGGTTGGCACGAGTGCCAGTACGGTCAGCGAGATCGGCGAGATCGGCGAGCCGGTCCGATTGCAGACCCACCTCTTTGTCCGCGAAGACCAGATGACGCTGTACGGATTCGCGACCGACGATGAGCTGAAGCTCTTCGAGACCCTGATCACCGTGACGGGCGTCGGTCCACGCCTTGCCTGCGCGATCCTGTCGAGTCTGCGAGTCGAGACGCTCCACGAGGCGATCCAGGCCGGAAACGCGGATCTCCTCGCGACCGTTTCCGGAGTCGGCAAGAAGACAGCAGCCCGGCTGATCCTCGAGCTGCGCGGGAAGCTGCCGACGGGCGGCCTCGTCTCGGCGCCGGTTGGGCGTGACGACCTGGAGGCCGTCGAGGTCCTCCGGGCGCTCGGCTACACCACTGCCGAGGCACATGCGGCAATCGGCCGGATCGCAGCCGACACGGGAATGACCACCGAGGAACGTGTCGTCGCCGCATTGCGGGAGCTCGGCCAGTAGGCTAATGGCCGTGGTCGAGCAGCGTTTCGACCGCGGCGGCCGTCGCCCACGCGCGCCAGGTCGGGTTGTACGGCGACGGCCAGCCGCCGTCGTCCTGCTGCTCGCCGCGCAGCCGATCGAGTTGTGTCGAGACCAGATCGACAGGCAGGCGACGCGCGATTTCCCCGCCGGCCGGGCCGACGTGCTCGAAAAAGTGGCCCGCGTCGGCGTAGCCGCCCTCGAGCGCGCTCCGCCGGATGCGATCTGCCAAGAGGTCCAACAACTCGGCGCGACGCGGATGATCCACCCATGGGAAGTACTCGACGTACGGCAGGACCCCGTAGAACTCACCCTTCTCGATCTCTTCGGCAGAGGCCATCTGGTCGACAAGAGCCGCAACACGGCCGAAGAGTCGGTCCGAGCCGATGCCAAGACGTTTCGCGCCTCCCGCCAGACAGAGAGCGGGATTCAGACTCGGGAAGGTCCATCCGGCGAACCAGGGCGCCAACTCGTGTGCGAAGACGCCGGGCGGGAATCTCCAGCAGCCGTCTTCCCCCTGCTCTCGCTCAAGCCATCCTTCCAGACGCCGCACCATCGGCTCGTCCGACGGTGCCGCTATGGAGGTCAAAACGTGCATCGCCAGTCGTGCCGCGAATGGCTGGCTATCGGGCGCCTTGATGTCGACTTC
>JAXDKI010000344.1:0-4566 GCA_034667245.1 Thermomicrobiales bacterium
CTTCGCGTCGCTGCGTCCGTTCGCCGAGACCCTGCACCACGGCGCCTTCTCTTGGCCGCACTCGTTCACGCTGGACAACTACCGGAATGCCTGGAACGACGGCGACATCTCGCGCAAGTACTGGAACACGGCACTGATCCTCGTGCCCTCGCTCGTGCTCACGCTCTTCTTCGCGAGCATGGTCGCGTTCGTCTGCAGCAGGTATTCCTGGCGGTTCAACATCCTGCTGCTCTGCGTCTTCACGGCCGGCAACCTGCTTCCACAGCAGATCATCATCCAGCCGCTCTTCCAGTTCTACAACCACGTCGGGCTCCCGGAGTTCCTCTCGAACTCGGGCAAGCTCAACGGGAGCACCTGGGGACTCATCCTGATCCACGTCGCATTCCAGAGCGGCTTCTGCACCTTCGTCCTCAGCAACTACATGAAGCTCCTGCCGAAGTCGCTGAACGAGGCCGCCAGGATCGACGGCGCCGGGGTCTGGAAGCAGTACCGGCAGATCATCATGCCGCTCACTTTACCGGCCCTCGCGGCGCTGGCCACGCTGGAGTTTACGTGGATCTACAACGACTTCTTCTGGGCCGTAGTCCTCGAGCAACAAGGTGCCGACCGGCCGATTACCTCGTCGCTCGCAAACCTCGGTGGCGAGTTCTTCACGGATGACAACCTGATCGCGGCCGCTTCGATGTACGTCGCCCTGCCGACCCTGATCGTCTACTTCGCGCTGCAGCGGTACTTCATCGCCGGGTTGACGATCGGCGCCGAAAAAGGCTGACGTGTCGTCGATCAGTCCGACTTCCTGCGGCGATGCGCTGGCTCCTGACCTGGCATCCGGCAGAAGGCGGCGCGGGGACGGCCCGCGGCATCGACGTCTACACCTTCCAGGACGGCAAGATCGCCGCCAAGATCGACTACTTCACCATCTAACCAGACCGCGCAATCGTGCCAACAACGACGCCCCCGGAGATCCCTTCAGGTCCCACCCGGGGGCGTCGTCGTTCTTGCCGACACCCCCTCTCCGCCAGGTGCGCATCCCGAGACGTTCGTCGCTCGCTCCGCGATAGCGCCCTTGCCAAACCCGCGAGGTTGACGACAATTCCCCCATCGTCGACGACAGACCGAGCTCGCTCCCGGCACGCCGGGCTTCAACGCCGCTCCATCCGAGGTGACCCTTGGTCGTCTACGTTGGCCGCCGCCTCCTTCTCCTGATCCCGGTCCTCCTCGGCGTGACGATCGTCACGTTCGCCATGACGCGCATCATCCCCGGCAACCCCATCGACCGCATGATCAGCCCCTTGGCAAGTCCCGAGGTCCGCGCCCGCGTCGCCGACGAAGCCGGCCTCAACGATCCCCTCTGGGTCCAGTACGTCCGCTACATCGAAGGCGTCGTCCAGGGCGATCTCGGCGACTCGTTCGTCACCAGCCAACCCGTCTTGAAGGATCTGACCTCCCGCTTTATGGCCACCTTCGAGCTGACGACCACTGCCATGCTCCTCGCAATCCTCGTCGCCGTCCCCCTCGGCATCGCCGCCGCCGTCTGGCGCGACACCTGGGTCGATCACCTCTCCCGCCTGCTCGCCGTGATCGGCGTCGCGATGCCGGTCTTCTGGGTCGGCCTCCTCGCGATCTACGTCTTCTTCTATCGCCTGCACTGGCTCCCGGCGCCGCAGGGACGGATCAGCCCCCTCCTCGCTCCCCCCCGAACGCTGACCGGCTTCTACACCATCGATTCCCTGGTAACGGGCCACTGGTCGGCATTGCGCTCGTCCGCAGCAGCACTCGTCATGCCGGCGACCGTCCTCGCCTTCGCCGTCATGGCCCCCCTCGCCCGCATGGCCCGCTCCGGCATGATCGAGGCCCTCGACGCCGACTACACCCGCGCCGCCCGCTCGCTCGGCCTCTCGGAATGGTCCGTCGTCCTCCGCCACAGCCTACGCAATGCGATCCTGCCGCTGATGACCATGACCGCGATTGTCTACGGCTATCTCCTCGGCGGCGTCGTCCTCGTCGAGAACATCTTCGCCTGGCCCGGACTCGGCCGGTACGTCTTCAACGCGATCACCTCCAGCGACTACCCCGCCGTCCAGGGATTCATCCTCTACGCCACCACCGTCTACGTCCTCCTCTTCCTCCTGGTCGACGTGCTCTATGTCGTCTTCGATCCACGCGTGAGGTATTGATGGAGCTTCGAGCTTTGAGCGACGAGCTTCGGGTGATCTGGAGGGCGCTGCCGTGGCGACCCCGGCCGTAGCCGTTCACACCACCACGGTGGCCTCTCCGTCGGCTGGACGGGTGGCCCGTCTTTCGCGCTGGGTGCGGCGCAATCCGGTCACGGCCTTCGGCTTCGCGATCGTCCTCGGGTTGGCGCTCCTCGGTCTCCTCGCGCCGCTCATCGCGCCGTACGATCCGTATGCCCTCAACCCGCGCCTGAAGATGCGTGGCCCCTCCTGGTCTCACCCCTTCGGCACCGGCATCTTCGGCGAGGATATCTTCTCTCGCGTCCTCTACGGCGCCCGAATCGACTTCGGGATCGGCATCGGCGCCGTCGCCGTCGGCCTGCTCGTCGGCTCCGCGATCGGCGCCCTCGCCGGCTACGTCGGCGGCAAGATCGACGAGCTCACGATGCGGATCATGGACGTCGTCGCCGCCTTCCCCGGGTTCATCCTGGCCCTGGGCATCGCCGGTGCCCTCGGACCGAGTATCCCCAACCTGATCGTCGCCATTGCCGTCGTCAACGTCCCCGTCTACGCCCGGCTGACGCGCGCCCGTTTCCTCGTCATCCGCAACACCCAATACGCGATGGCTGCGCGCGGCGTCGGCGCATCGAGCTGGCGCATCCTCTCCTGGCACCTCCTGCCGAACAGCATCGCCCCCATCTTTGTCCAGTCGACGCTCCAATTCGGCTGGGCGATCCTCGACGCGGCCGGCCTCAGCTTCATCGGCCTCGGCGTCCACCTCCCGACTCCCGAATGGGGCGTGATGATCGGACTCGGCGTCCCACGGATCATCACCGGCCAGTGGTGGATCTCCTTCTTCCCCGGTCTCGCCATCGCCATCACCGTCATGGGCTTCAACCTGATCGGGGACGGCCTCCAAGACCTCCTCGACCCCACCCGCCGATGAGTGACAACGCCCCCTCTCCTCCCAATGTGGGACAGGCGCCAATCGTCAGCGAAAGCCCCTCTCCTAACGTTGGGGGAGGGGTTGGGGTGGGGGCCCTGCACCTATCCGCCCCTCTCCTCCAGGTCCAAGACCTCCGCGTCACCTTCTTCACCCCCGCCGGCCCGGTCGACGTCCTCCAAGGCGTCAACCTCGCGGTCAATCCCGGCGAGATCCTCGGCGTCGTCGGCGAGAGCGGCTCGGGCAAGTCCGTGACGGCACTCTCCGTCATGCGCCTACTCCGGAGACCGGGCCGTGTCACGGACGGACAGATCCTCTTTCGGGGCACCGATCTGCTGACCCTCGCGCCGGGCGAGATGCGCGGTATCCGCGGCGAGGAGATCTCGATGATCTTCCAGAACCCGCGCTCCTCGCTCAACCCCGTTTTCCGGGTCGGCAAAGTGCTGCGCGAAGTCCTCCGGGTCCACGAGGGGTTGCGCGGAGAGGAGGCCGACCGTCGGGCCGCCACCCTCCTCGCGGATGTCGGTCTCCCCGATCCGGCTTCGATCCTCAGCAGCTTCCCGCATCAACTCTCGGGCGGCATGGCGCAACGCGTGATGATCGCCCTCGCCCTCGCCTCGTCGCCACGCCTGCTCATCGCAGACGAACCGACGACCGCGCTCGACGTCACGATCCAGTATCAGATCATCACCCTCTTGAAGCGACTGCGAGAAGTACGCGGTCTCGCCCAGATCGTCATCACCCACAACCTTGGCGTCGTCGCCGAGCTCTGCGATCGGGTCGCCGTGATGTACGCGGGCACGATCGTCGAGGAAGGTCCCACGCTGGCAATCTTCGACGAGCCGCGGCATCCCTACACGCGCGGTCTCCTCGCCGCGCGGGCGCGAACGGAGACCGTCGGGGCGCTCGCCAACATCCCCGGTCAGGTGCCGGACCTCCGCCGCCGTCCTCCCGGCTGTCCCTTCCACCCCCGTTGCGCCTTTGCCATCGATGTCTGCGCGGAGACGGTGCCGCCGCTGGAAGACGCGGGCGACCGGCATCGCGTCGCCTGTCACCGTTGGCGGGAGATCGCGTGAACGGCCCCCTGCTCGACGTCCGCGGACTGACCAAGCGCTACCCCATCAGACGGGGTCTCTTCGGCCACCGTCAGCTCGTTGCCGCCGAGGACGTCTCGTTGACGATCGCCCTGGGCGAGACAGTCGCGCTCGTCGGCGAGAGCGGCAGCGGCAAGTCGACCGTCGGCAAATGCGTCTTGCGCCTGGAAGAACCGACGGCGGGACACGTCGCCCTCGACGGCCGCGAGATCACCGGCCTCCCCGCCGCCGATCTCCGCCGGCTGCGGGCGCGGATGCAGATGGTCTACCAGGACCCGCTCGACTCGCTCAATCCCCGCCGCCGCGTCGGCGAGCTCGTCGCCGAACCACTCTGGCTCCACGGCATCGTTCCCAA
>JAXDKI010000345.1:0-14724 GCA_034667245.1 Thermomicrobiales bacterium
GTGGAGGAGCTCATCTCCTTCGATCGGCGCCGTCTCGTCGGCCGCCAGCAGGTCCGGCAGCGCACTCTCCAACCAACGAGGGGAGCAGAGACCGAGTGCGAGGAAGGGCGCCGGCTCCGCCGCGACGTGCCGCCAGCTCGCGAGCGACTCGCGCCAACCCGCGAGTGAGGGGAGGTCGGGTGGGGGCGGGGTGGAACGGACGGCGGCGAGGGTGGCCAGCACGGCCTCGACGTCGCCCGGTCTCCAAGGCGGCGGCCAGTAGCCGGCACGCAAGTCCTCCAGCACAATCAAGGGTGGGTCGCTCTCGTCCAGGGCGAAGACTGCCGGCAGGTATGGGGCACGTAGGTGGCGATAGACCGCAATCTCATCGCGAATCCAGCCGGTGGTGAGGTCGTCGGCCGCGGCTTTGACAAAGGCGGTGCCGCCGTCGGCAAAGTGGGCGATGACGCGGGTGGCGCGCGTGAAACCTCCCGCCGGCGCTGACTCCCAACCGATCGGCCGGCGACCGGTCAGCCTGGCGACGCGGTCGGCGAGCAGAGGACCGAGGTCGTGAGACTGGAGCCGTGTGGCGGGCATCAATCGGTTCGCTCCTTTCGCCATTGGCGGCAGGATAGCAGTCGTCGGGGACGATCGATCCTCTTGGTCTGCGGACAAGTCGAGAGGTGGCGTGCCGCGTCCAGGATATGATGCGCCTCGATGGCCCACCCATGAATGAAAGACAGCCGTTCCAACGGGTGAGAGCAAGGAGGAGACGCCATGAGCGACCCGACGATCGACCGGGAAGAGGAAGCGAACGAAGCGCGTGAAGATCAGGAGGACGACGCGCGCCGGGATGGGGGCATCCTCGGCACGGTCGAGCGCGCGTTGTCGTTCGTGCGCGAGCGAGAGGATGAGCCGGAGAGCGCGGAGGAGATCGAGGGGCGCCGACGTGCGAACGATGAGGAGCAGCGGGCCCAATAGCCGAGCGATCGCGACGATCCGGGCACTGGTCGACCCACGAGTGAGAGGTCCTTCACTTCGTTCAGGATGACGATGAGATGAGGGGCATCCTCCCCTGGTCATCCTGAGCGCCAGCGAAGGACCTTTCGCTCATGACGAATTCGCACGCCTCCTTGAACCATCCATCAGCCCGGTCGCTGACCGGTGCGGTGAAGACTTCAGATGAGTACCGTGGATACGCCTCAAGTAGTCATTGCCGTGATTTATTGAGTCACCATTCAACGAGGGGCCGGCTCGACGTTCGGCGGCGCTCCCGAATGCACGCTTTGTACGCCTCAGCTGTCGTTGGGTCACCCGCCTGCCGCCGCTCGCACCGCTGCGACTGCCGCGTCGTAGTCGGGTTCGCGCATCTGGTCGGGGACGTAGTCGGCGTAGGTGATGCGGTCGTTGGGGTCGATGATGAAGACGGCGCGTTGCAGCAGGCGCCACTCCTTGAGCAGGACGCCGTAGTCGCGACCGAAGGCCTCGTCTTTGTGGGCGGAGAGGGACTCGTGGGTGACGCCCTCGGCGGTTTGCCAGCGGGCCTGGGCGAAGGGCAGATCCATGCTGATCGTGTAGACGGCGACGTCGGGCGGGAGATCGGCGCGCAGGTTTTCCCAGCGGCGCGTCTCGACGTGACAGACGGGAGTATCGAGAGAGTTGATCACGTTCAGGAGGCGGACGCGACCGGCGGAGTCCTCGAGGCGAACGGTCCGCATCGTCTGCTCGGCGGGGTCGAAGTGCTCCAGGGCGAAGGGCGGAGCCGGGTCGCCGGGTCGCAGCTTGGCACCAGCAACGGTGAGTTGCTCGCCGAGCTCGAATGCTTCCCCGATCCGCTCGATCAACGACATCCCCTAATTCCTTTCCTGCGCTCCCGTTGGTGCATGTTGGTCCCACGACCCCGCGCGATTGTAGCCGTAGCGGTCGCCGCTATGACGCTGTGGGCGAGGTCAGGACTTCGCGAATGGGCCGGCGTTGGTCCGAGACAACGTCGACGTCGGTCGTTGTCAGTGTGAGTTCCACGCTGGCCCGGAGCGGTTCGTCCCGGACGGTGCGCTCGGCGACGACGGTGACGCGATAGCTACCCGGTTGCCAGACCCAGCCTGCCGTCGCGATGAAGAGACCGATTGGGAACTGTGGATCGCTGGGACCGACGACGAGCGGCGCCGGGTCGGCAAGGTACTGCCAGTTAAGCCCATTCGTCTGAGCGTTATAAAGCCATGTCCCCTGCTCATCCCAGCCGAAGGCCACCGGTGTGCCGCCGGTCGCGGGCTGTACCTCGACGGCGAGATTGCTAATAACTTCGTTGCGCTGGTTGTCGCCGGTGTTGACGAAGCGTGGCTGGAGGTAGAGCCAGGCAGTGTCCTCTCCTTGGGCGAGGCGGACGCGGCCCGGCATCGTCATGATGATGTCGGGCGCTTCGCGGGCCACGATCAGACCGTAGACGGAGAGACCGAGGGACAGGAGCGCGACGCCGACCGGGAGGATGGTCAACCAGACGAAGCGAGCAGCATCCCGTGGCACGCGCTCGCGCATGACCGCCAGCGATCGAGGGATCCGAGGGAAGCGAAATCCGCGGCGGGGTGGACCGCCTGGTGACGGGATCTGGAGACCGTCCGACATTACATGACTCCCGGTACATCATTGCACCGACCGACTTGGGTGGTTATCGTCGAGCCTGATCGCGGCGAGTAGGATCGCGCGAAGATCGGTGAGGTGCAAGGAGGGGCCGGACGACTCTCGAAAACCGTGCCTCTTGGACAACCGTGCCTCACGGTGTATCCGTTCGGACTGTTTGCGCGTCTGCAGGGGGCATAGCATAGGAGTTGCCATTCCGGCTCCGTTGCCAGCCACAACGCGGCCGAACCCCTCCCCTCGAGTGGTGACAGTTGCGGCGCGGTGCCAGCCCACCGCGCCGCGACGCGTTCAGCGGGTTTCTTTCCCGAATGCCTCAGACGATGCCGCGGGACGGCGGTGATCCGCCCATCGCTGCTTGCCGCGCGTCTGGGTCGCGAGGGAGGCACGGCCTGCAACTTGCGCTCCTTGACGACGTACGTGGACAATCCGCGAACGGGCCGGCTGCCGGCCGATGCGTGAGGAGCTCTAGGATGGGCTGGTCGCTGACCATCGCGCGCGTGCGCGGTATCGAGATCAAGGTCCACGCCACGTTTGTGCTGATTCTGGTCTGGGCCGCCTATTACTGGGGCGCGGACGCCGACGACGGAGCGCGCGGGGTCGCATTCGGCGTCGTCGCGACTCTTCTCCTCTTTTTGTGTGTCACCCTCCACGAGCTCGGCCACGCCATCACCGCGCAGCGCTACGGGATTGAGGTGCGGGACATCACGCTGCTGCCGATCGGCGGTGTGGCGCGGTTGGAGGTGCCGGAGAATCCGAAGCAGGAGCTCTGGATCGCGATCGCGGGGCCGGCCGTCAACGTCGTGATCGCCGCGATCCTGATCGTGGTCGGCGTCGTGCTGCGGGCGACATCGCTGATGACGCCGTCGAACCTCGTCGATTCGATGCGAGGAGGCGAGTGGGACGGGCTGCTCCCGTACCTCACGCTGGCCAATCTCTGGCTGGTGGCGTTCAACGCCGTCCCGGCCTTTCCGATGGATGGCGGCCGGATCCTCCGGGCGCTGCTGGCGATGCGGATGGAGTACCGCCGGGCGACCGCGATCGCCGTCTCCGTGGGTCAAGGGTTAGCGCTGCTCTTCGGCCTGGCCGGGTTCGCGACTGGGGATTTCTTCCTGATCGTGATCGCGATCTTCGTCTGGTTCGGGGCCTCGGGCGAGGGGCAGCAGGTGGCGGTCAGCAGTGTGCTCGGCGGGGCGACGGTCGATCAGGTGATGATCAGGCAGCCCCAACTCCTCTCCCCGACCGATCCGCTCAGCCGCGCCGTCGGTCTGACACTCAGTACCGCCCAGTCCGATTTCCCGGTCGTCGACGGGAATCAGCGGGTCGTTGGATTGCTGACGATGGACGATTTGCTGCGGGGTCTGCACGAGGCGCCGGGTTCGCCGGTGGGCGCGGTGATGCATCGGGAATTCCCGACGGCGCGACCTGAGGACACGATCGTGTCAGTTCAGGCCCGGCTCGCCGAGTCCCGCGTGCGGGCGATCCCGATCGTCGCGGGGGACGGCAGCCTGGTCGGCTTCCTGACCGCCGGGGACATCGGCGAGGCGTTCCGAATCCTGTCGGTCCGGCCGCAGTCGATCGGCCGGCGGCCGGTAGTCGCTAGCCGGTAGCCGCTGGCCGCTGGCCGCTGGCCGCTAAGATACTCGGGAGTGATGAGGCTCCGGCCCTCGCAGCGCCATCCAGATGCCGCCGGCGCATCTGAGGGAGGTTAGGGAGGCCGAGGCGGCTGACGCCACCGCTTGAAGCCAAGGTCGAAGCATTGCGTGAGCTTGACGAGCGCGGGCGCCTGAAATGCCTGCGGGCGTCACTCGTCGAAGCCGAGCAGCAGACGGAGCGCGGCGATGTTGTTGACTGGACGCCGGAGCCGAGAATGCAGATCCGACAGGAGGCCGAAGAGATGGCCCCGCGAGGAATGAAGCCGGATCCGATGGGCCGGATAGGCCAACTGCTGTGCCCGCCTACCCCTTGAGGGCGCCGGCCATGATGCCCTCGATGAAGCGGCGCTGGAAGATGAGAAAGATCAGCATGATCGGGAGCGTGCCCAGGAACGAGCCCGACATCACCGCGCCGTATTCCTGGCTGTAGGGACCGATCAGCGACGGCAGGCCGAGACTGATCGTGAACTTCTCGTCGGTGGTGATGATGATCAGCGGCCAGAGGTAGTCGTTCCAAGACGACGTGAAGAAGAGGATGCCCATCACGGCGATCACCGGCTGGGCGAGCGGCACGATGAGCCGGGTAAAGATGGCCCACTCGCCGGCTCCGTCGATGCGCGCCGCTTCCAGGAGTTCGTTCGGCACGCCAAGGAGCTGCTGCCGGACGAGGAAGATGCCAATCGCCTGGGCGGTGAAGGGCAAGATCAGCGCCCAATAGGTGTCTGCCCAGTTGAAGTCGATCATCATCGAGAAGAGCGGCACGAGGATGACGTAGATCGGCAGCGTCAGCGTCGCCAGCACCAGGACGAAGAGGGCGCGCTTGAACCGGAACTCGAACTTGGCGAAGGCGTAACCCGCCATCAGCGAGAGCACGATCGCCAGCACCGTCCGTGCCAGGGCGATGAAGAGGCTGTTGCCGAACCAGCGCACGAAGTTCGTCTCGTCGAACAGGATCTTGTAGTTCCCCCAGTACAAGCTCTCCGGCAGGGGGCGTACCGGGATCGAGAAGAGCTCGTGCCCGGGCTTGAACGAGGCGCTGACCATGTAGAGGAACGGCGCGATCGTCAGGAAGACGAAGAGCATCAACACCACGTTTCCGACGATCCGCGTGACCCGTTCCCCGCGACTCATCCCGACCGTCATCGGTCCCCTCCTTGGCCACACCCCACGGGTACCCGCCGGTTCTAGTCGTCTGCAAATGCCCGGAACAGCAGGAGCTGGATGCCGGCGAGGACCATGCTGATCACGGCGAGCGAATAGCCGATGGCCGAGGCGTAGCCCTGCTCGAACTGCTGGAAGCCGACGTCGTAGAGGTAGATCGCCAGCGTCAGCGAGGCGTCCGACGGTCCGCCGCGGGTGAGCAGGAACGGGATCTCGAAGATCTGGAACGAGAAGATGGTCGCCTGGACCAGCACGAAGAGGATCGTCGGCCGCAGGAGCGGCAGGGTGACGTGCCAGAAGACCTGGGAGCGGGTGGCACCGTCGAGGAAAGCCGCCTCGGAGAGGTCGTCCGGGATGTTTTGGAGTCCGGCCAGGAAGTAGAGGCTGTTCAGGCCGAGGAAGGTCCAGATCGCGACGAGGATGATCGAGGGCAACGCCAACCGTTCCGAGCGGAGCCAGTTGGGCGTGGGGAGTCCGACCGAGTCGAGGAAGGAGTTCAAAAGTCCGTAGTTGGTGTCGAAGACGAGCCCGAACATCAAGGCGATCACGACGAAGGAGGTGATGTACGGCAGGAAGAACGCCGCCCGGTAGAAGCTCTGCAGGTTCGGCGACGGCACGATGAAGGAGCGGACCGCGAGCGCGACGGCGAGTGCCAGCGGGCTGAGGATGCAGACACTGGCGAGGGCGTAGAGCGTCGTGTTGCGGAGGGCTTTCAGGTAGCGTTCGTCGGTGAAGAGCGCGCGGTAGTTATCGAGTCCGATGAATTTGGGGGTCGAGATACCGGTCTGCTCGAAAAAGCTCAACCGGAAGGCGTCGACGACGGGGTAGAGGAGGAAGATGCCGTAGACGATGAAGAAGGGCGCGAGGAAGAGGTAAGGCGTCATCGCGCGGGTGCCCGGAGCGCGGCTGCGCCGGGTCGCCACGGCGGCGGGTGCCGCGACCGCCGCGCCGCCCTGAGATAGCTGGTGCGCCATGCGACCCGTCTCCTTTTCTCGGGTCCCGCTGCCCGCTGGGCGACGCAGGCCTGTCGATGGCGAAGCCCGGGAGGGGCAGTGTGACGCCCCTCCCGGCCGCCAACATGGCGAGCTACTCCTTCGTCATCTCCTCGATCTTGCCCCGCAACTCCGTGAGCCCGGCCTGGGGTTCCGCCTTGTCGTTCATCACTGGGGTGATGACGGAGCGGATCATCTCCTGGGTTGCGTCGAAGAAGTACGGCGACTGGTGGAATGGCGGGAGATCGGGCGCGACCGAGGCGTAGAGCTCGCCGAGCTTCGCGCCCCCGAAGTACGGGTGCGGCTCCTGCAGCTCCGGCGACTGGTAGGCCGGGATGTAGGCCGGGTAGACCGTGCGTGCCTTGAAGTCGAAGAGGTGACCCTCGACGGTCAGGTTGCCCGCCGTGAGGAGGTCCCAGCAGATGTCCTGGTGCTCTGACTGCTCGGTGATGCACTGACCGGTGCCGCCGAAGTTGGCGGTCGCCTTGCTTTCCCCGAGCCCGGTCGGCAATTTCTGAATCGCCCATTTGCCCGATTGGTCCGGCACGTTGGTCGGCAGGCCGCCGATGTGCCAGGGCGGACCCCACAGCATCGCGAACTTATTCGCTTTGAAGGCGGCCCAGTAGGCCGGGCCGAACCAGTCGTTCTGGGCGTCCGCGGGCGCGATGCCGGCGACCTGATGGACGTAGACGAGATCGTGGAGGAACTGGAGCGCCTGGACGCTGAGCGGGTTGTCGCCGACGTAGTTGCCCTCGGCGTCGAAGAGCCCGGTGCCGGCATGCTGCGCCATCTGGAACCAGTCGCCGAAGGCGATGTCATGGAGGGCGAATGTCTTGGTCTCGCCGTCGGCGGCGATCTTCTTGCCCGCCTCGATGACCTGATCCCAGGTCTGGAACGGGGTCTCGACGCCAAGCCCGTCGAGGAGATCCTTGCGGTAGGAGAGGACGACGGCGTTGAGCTCGTTGCCGAGGCCGTAGATCTCGCCTTGCCAGGTCCAGGGGTCGGTCGCCGCCGGCTTATAGATGTTGTCGGCCTCGGCGCCGAGGCGCTGGCTGAGCGGGACGAACGGGACGCGGTCGCCCTTGAGGAACCCGGAGAAGCGGCCGATCTCGACCTCGGCGATGTCAGGAGCGCCCCGGCCGCTGACCAGTGCCGCCAGCAGTTTGTCGTGCATCTCGGCGAACGGGAACTGGCGGAAGTTGACCTTGACGTTGGGGTACTTGTCCTTGAAGACCGGCACCTGGGCCGCGTTCTTCGCGAAGTTGAGCCGTCCCTCGTCGAAGCCCCAGACCTCGAGCTCGGCGTCCTCCTGGGAACGGATCACGGCGGGGGCCCGCCGCGACGATGGACCGGCGCTCGCGCCTCGTGTCGCGAGGCTCAGCGATGCCGCCGCGCCTGCCGCCGCGCCTGCCGCTACCCCGAGGAAGCCACGCCGAGAGATTCCAGAACGGCCCATCGGTGGCTCTTCATGCCCTTGATCGTCGTGCCTGTCCACGTTCTCCTCCTCTGTCGTCGTCACGCTGCCATCCTTCCGCTGTGCGCCCTGCGAAGTCGGCGTCGACTGTTCGCGATAGCGGTGCCTCATCTACGGATGGTGCGGCCGATCGATCACCTCCTCTCCGAATGGTTCGCAATGCAAGAAGAAACGTACTGGATTGGGATAAGCGGCATGAATGATATACCAGGGGCCAAAGACGTCAAGACAGCCGGCGCTTCCGCTTTTTCAGGTAATGGTGCTGCCAAACCCAGCCCGTCTGGGGTTTGACGGCAGATCACCTGCCCCTGTTGCAAAAGGCTGCTTCCTCGGTGGCCACTATAGCCCGCCGTGAGAATGAACGAGGTAGGACGGTCGGGGCTGTCGGCTACCGGCTATCGGCTACACATCGCCGTTGATCGTCAGCCCGGAGAACGTCCCGCCCTCGGGGTCGTAGGTGACGTGGAAGAAGCAGTCGCCGCCGTCGAGGACGAGGACCGGTTCGGAGTGCCAGTCGGAGCCGGCGGCGTCGCAGAAGGCGTTGACGAGGATGACGGGGCGACCGTCAGAGTCGATGATGCCGGCGTATTGGCGTGTGTACTCGGGCAGCCGCTGCCTGAGTTCGGCGGAGGCTTGCGGGGCGGTGGCGAGGAAGGCGGGAAGGGCGGCTTCAAGGGCGGCGACGTCATCCGGCGTCGGTTCCCAGCCGGCGGTGACTTCCTGGCCGGTCAGCCAGCGCGCGAGTCCCGGCGCGGTCTCGGCATCGACGATCACGCCTACGTAGCCGTTTCCGCTGACCTGCGCCCAGGCCGCTGGCGCGGTGTCGATCGGGATCAGTTCGTCGATGAGCCAGCGGTCGCCTTGCCGGACGAGGATGAATTGGACGACGAGGTCGATCTCGATGCTGTCGTTCGTCTGGTTGGGCAGATGCGCGAGGAGGCTGACTCGGCCGTCGGCCAGGACGAGGACGTCCTCGACGCCGCCGAAGGCGACTTGTTCGTTGGTCGAGGGATCGGGCGTCAGAAGGTCGTCGTCCGGTTCGAGCGGCAGATCGAGATCGTCGGCGTAGCGGCGGAGGGCGTCGTTGCTGAAGAGGGCAAGGAAACGCATGAAGTCGCCGGCGTTGACGCAGGCGACCAGTTGCCGGACCGTCTCCGTCACCGCCGCGACCGTCTCCGCGTCGGCCGGCGTTCCGGTCGGTCGGGTGTAGGGGGCCGGATCGGCGATGGGCGTCGCGTTGGCGAGGTCGGCCTCGGTCACGATCTCGTCGAGCGCGGCGACGGTCCGCGGGGCGACAGTGCAGTCCGACGCCGGAATGGCGACAGGACTCGCCTCCTGTGCGGCCGGCGTCGCCTGAGCAGAGACGCGGCCGGGCGGCATGACGAACATCAGGCTGAGAAGGAGCAATGAGGCGACGAGGGACACTGGCATTCCTTTCCCAAACTCGATCGCGACCGCGGTCATTGATTGCGAGAGGAGCCCGCTTCTCAAGCATAACGCTGGGGAATGCCGAGTCGGTTCCTTTTGCCTCCGCGTGCCGCGTCGGGCGAGTGCCGCACCCCGGTTTGGGCGGTCATCTCCCCGGACGGCCGGAGCGCGGCCGCGCTCCGGTGGGACGATCGGGGTGGCGCGGTCGAGGCGGCATGCGGCGCCTGATCGCCGCGGCCGCCGCGCTCGGGCAGGCGCGGGGGCGTCAATCGGGTGGTAGGCTGGCGGGCTGCTCGCGCCACCGCGCGACGTCCTCGGCGGCCACCGGGGGCGACCAAAGGTAGCCCTGCCCTCGATCGCAGCTGAGCTCCCGGAGCACCCGGCACTGTTCGGTCGTCTCGATGCCTTCGGCCGTCACGTCCATCCCGAGGTCGTGGGCCAGCTCGGTGATCGCCCGCACGACCCGCCGGTCGCGCGGATCGGCCGCGACCCGTCGGACGAACGCGCGGTCGATCTTCACGGTGTCGGCGGGCAGCCGGCTCAGGTAGCTCAACGACGAGAATCCGGTGCCAAAGTCATCGATCGCGACCCGCACACCGAGGGCGCGAAGCGCCTGCAGCGTCTGACGGGCGACCTGCAAGTCTTCAATGGCGGCCTGCTCGGTAATCTCCAGCGTGAGCAACGTCGGCTCCAGACCCGTAATCGCCAGGATGTTCGCAACCCGCTCCGCGATGTCCGGCGCGCGCAGGTGGCGCGCCGAGACGTTCGCGCTGACGGCGATGGGGGGCGCCCCGGTCGCGGTGTGCCAGCACGCGGCTTGGCGGCACGTCTCCTGCCACACCCAGTGGTCGAGCGGGACGACGAGACCGGTTTCCTCGGCGAGTGGGATGAAGTCGATCGGCGACAGGAGCCCACGCGTCGGGTGCTGCCAGCGCACCAGCGCCTCGACGCCGACGACGCGGTCCGTTCGCAGGTCCACCTGGGGCTGGTAGCGCAGCCGCAACTGTCCCTGGGCGATCGCCTGCCGCAACGGCGTGCCCCGGCGCGGCCGACGGCGGGCATCCTTCGCCTCCGGTCCTCGGCGCAGCGGCGGCTTGTCCAGAATCTGATCGATGGTAAGGGCGCGTCCTCGCGCCGCGTGCGCCCGAAAGTCCTCCTCCCCGAGTTGGGCCCGCACGGCGGCGAGGGCGGGTTGCGCCCGGTCCCAGACGCCGTGCTGGTGACGACCACCGACGGCGTCGAGGAGGCCCTCCGCCGCCCCGAAGAGGCCCGCCGCGCGTTGCGGGTCGCCCATGAGATCGGCGAGCGTCGCGATGCTGGGCAGGGCACAGGCCAGTCCCCAGCGGTCGCCCGCCTCGCGCCAGAGGACCAGGCTTTCTCGGTATCGGGCGGCCGCCGTTTCGTAGTCGCCCTGCTCGCGGGTGACGTCCCCGAGGTTCTGCAGGACAACGGCCGTCGCCGGTGGATCGGCGAGTTGGCGCAGCAGGGCGAGCGCCTGCTCGAACAAGGCGCGAGCTTGTGGGAGGTCGCGCCGGCCGTCCGCGGTCGAGCCGAGGTTGTTGAGCAGGATGGCGGCGCCGCGTGTATCGCCGAGATCGAGTAGCAGGGGGAGCGCCTCCTCGTAGAGGACGGCGCCGCGATCGAGATCGCCGAGGTCGGAGACGGCGTTGCCGAGGTCTCGTAGCGCGGCGGCGATGCCGCGGGTCTCGCCGAGCGCCCGGAAGGTGGCGAGCGCGGTCTCCGCGGCGGTGGCCGCGGCGGCGAGGTCGCCCTGGCGCCAGGCGATGCGGCTGAGGGCGGTCAGCCCCCAGCCACGGGTGGGGGGCGGCGCGGCGGGTGTTGCGGCGAGCGCCCGCTCTAACCACGACCGCCCCTCGCTCAAGTGTCCCCGTCCGGTCCAGAACTGATCGAGACCGCCGGCCAGGCGGAGCGCGAGGTCGGCCTCGCCGTGCGCGAGTGCCCAGCCGAGTGCGCTTCGCAGGTTGTCCCGTTCCTCCTCGAATCGCGCGAGCCAGGGCGGCCCCGTCGGTCCCGCGAACTCGGGCGCCGCGCGTTCGACGACGGAGAGGAGGAATTCCGCCTGACGCCGCCCGATGGCTGTGGCTTCCCCGGCCGCCTCGAGCCGCTCCAGTGCGAATTCCCGGACGGTCTCGAGCAGGCTCAGCCGCGGCTCACTGTTTGAACCCGTCGTTCGGCGCAGCAAGCTCTTATCGACGAGCGACGTCAGCGCGTCGAGGACGTCCAGCCCCGCGGACCGGGGTACGGGATCTCCGGCCGCTGCTGATGCCGTCGGTATATGGTCGCCGGCGCCGCCTCCAGGATCGCCGCAGACCGCTTCGGCCGCCTCGACGGCGAAGCCACCGGCGAAGACCGCGAGGCGGCGAAAGACCGCCTGTTCGAAGGGCCCGAGCCCGTCGTAGCTCCAGGCGATCGCTCCGTGCATGGTGCGCAACCGGGCGGGGGCGTCGTCTGGCCCGTCCGTGAGGAGGCGCAGGCGGTGGGACAGCCGGGTGAGGAGTGCCGCCGGTGAGAGCAGTCGCGTGCGTGCGGCGGCGAGTTCGATCGCGAGTGGCAGACCGTCGAGACGGGCGCAGATCCCGGCCACGACTGGGGCGTTCTCCGTGGTCAGGGCAAAGTCGGGGCGCACGGCGCGGGCGCGTTGGACAAACAGCGAGACGGCAGCGTTGTGCGCCAAATGGTCCGGCGGGGTCAGGGCGAGATCGGGCACCGCGAGCGGCGCAACCGGGTACTCGTGGGCGCCGCCAACGCGGACGGCGACTCGGCTGGTGAGCAGGGCGTTCACCGCCGGGCACCGCGCCAGGAGCCGAGGAACGCCACCGGCGGCGGGCAGGACCTGCTCGATGTTGTCGAGTACCAGGAGCAGCTGCGCCCCGGTGAGTGCCCGCGCCAGGCCCTCGACGACATCCGCCTCGCCCAGGTCGGCCAGACCGAGTGCGCGGGCAATCGTCGGCCAGACCAAGTCCGGATCGGTGATCGGGGCCAACTCGACGAAGACCGCCCCGTCCGCGAAGGTGCCGGTGAGCTGGCGCGCCACTTCCAGGGCGAGACGCGTCTTGCCGACACCGCCGGGCCCGGTCAGCGTCAGCAGCCTGATGTTATCGCCGCCAAGCAGGCGGCAGATGGCCGCCGTGTCCCGTTCCCGTCCGACCAGCGGGCTGAGGGGCGACGGCAACGCCGGCACGGCGAGCGCTGGAGATCCGATCATGATGCGCTCACCTGGATCGTGGAGCTCGAGGTATGACGCGACTTCCTGGAGATCGTACCGCGCTCACCGACGGTGCGCGTCCCTCCCGATGGCCTACTGGTCCCGGCCGGATTGGGAAATGCGGAATAGCCGCGACCGAGGGCCGGTATGACCCGGCAAGCCGAGCGAGTCTCGACGTGGTTTCCCGGCTTCCTTGAGCGCAGTGCTGCTGACGGTCCAGGAGGCGACAGACGTGCTTGGATCAGCGCGATCAGGAATCGCAGGAGCGGCGGTCGGCGTTCGCGGGCCGGGGCTGGACGGGCCGTCGCCTCCCACGTTTCGCGGGTTGGGGCAGGACCTTCGGCGCGGGACCGAAGTTGTAGCGTTCGTTCTGCGCCAGGAGCCGGACGAAATCCTCGGCCGGCATGGGCGGCGTGAAGTGGTAGCCCTGCCCGCGCTCGACGCCGATGCCCTGGAGCCAGGAGAGTTGGCCAGGCGTTTCGATGCCCTCGGCGGTCACATCTGCCCCAAGGGCGTGGGCGAGACCGACCATCGCGCCAACCAGTTGCTGTCCTCCGGGGTCGTGCTCGACGTCGCCGACGAAGGAGCGATCGATCTTGAGGGTGTCGACCGGCCAGCGGCGCAGGTAGCCGAGCGAGGAGTAGCCGGTCCCGAAGTCGTCGATCGCCAGCTTGACCCCCAGTCGCCGCAACGCGCGCAACACGCTCGTCTCGCTCTCGGCGTCTTCGACGACGACCCGCTCGGTTAGCTCCAGCTTGACCTGACGTGGCGGCAATCCGGCCGCTCGCACGGTGGCAGCGACGCGTTGGACCAAGTCGGGTTGCCGGAACTGGCGAGCCGATAGGTTGACGCCCAGGATAAGTCGCTTCCCCGTCGGGCCGAGGTTCCGCCACTCGCTCAGCTGCCGGCATGCCTCGGTGAGGACCCAGGCACCGATCGGCACGATCAGGCCGCTCTCCTCGGCGATCGGGATGAACTCACCGGGACCCAAGAGCCCGCGCCGCGGGTGCTGCCAGCGCACCAGCGCCTCCGCGCCGACGATCGCTCCGGTCGCCAGGTCGACCTCCGGCTGGTAGTAGAGGAGCAACTCCTCTCGCTCGACGGCCCGTCGCAGGTCGGATTCGAGGGCGAGACGGGCGGCGGCTTGCTCGGCCATGCTCGGCTCGAAGACGCGGTGGGTCGCCCGCCCGGCGGCCTTCGCGTGGTAAAGGGCGATGTCCGCCGCCCGCAGGATGTCGTCGGGGCACGCCAGCGCGGGCGAACTCATGGCGACCCCGACGCTCGCATCGACGTGCGTCTCGCGGCCGGCCAGCCGGAATGGCGTCCGGAGGCGGTCAAGCAGATGCTCGGCGACTTGAGTCGCATCATGCGTCGTCGTGGGAGCGGGGAGCAGGACGGTGAACTCGTCGCCGCCGAAGCGGGCCAGGGTGGCCTCCGGTGCCAGGGCAGAGGACAGCCGCTGGGCGACGGAGACCAGGAGCTGGTCACCTGCGGCGTGGCCGAGGCTGTCGTTGACGATTCGGAAGTCGTCGAGGTCGAGGAAGAGCACGGCGGCCGACCGGCGGCGCTCGCCGGCCTTGGCCAGCGCTTGGTCGAGGCGATCGGCGAAGAGGGCGCGGTTCGGGAGGTCGGTGAGTGGGTCGTGCGTGGCATCGTGGGCCAGCCGTGCCTCGAGCGCCTTCCGCTCGGTGACGTCGATCGTCACCCCCGCCGAACGGACCGGCGCCCCGTCCGGATCGCGCTCGACGAGGCGCCCGACATCGGCGAACCAGCGAACCGTCCCGTCCGGCCGCACCACGCGGTACTCGAGCTCCGCGAATGCCTCCCCGGTGACGCAGAACTTCGCAGATTCGGCCGGAGAGCGGTGATCGGGGTGGACGAAGGTGGCGCGATAGTCGTCGGTGGTCGTCGTCCGCGATTCGGCGGGTAGACCGAGCAGCGCGCACAGCGTCGGGGACCAGACGACGGTGTCGGTCGGGAGGTGCCAGTCCCAGGCGCCGACGTGGGCCGCCTCCAGCGCCAGCCGGAGCCGTTCCTCGCTCGCCCATAGCGCCGCCTCGGCCTCCTTGCGGGCGGTGATGTCCAACACCACCCCCCGCATCCGGACCGCCCGGCCCGCGGCGTCCCACTCGACCCGACCCCGGCTCAGGTGCCACCGTACGGTGCCGTCCGGTT
>JAXDKI010000346.1:0-11232 GCA_034667245.1 Thermomicrobiales bacterium
CCCGACCTGGACGTCGAGGGGGATGCGGTCGCCGTCGTCGTCGCGGCGGCCCTCGCCGGCGGCGATCACGGTGCCGCGCTGCGGCTTCTCCTTGGCGGTGTCGGGCAGCACGATCCCCGACTTGGTCATCTCCTCGCGGCCCAACGGCCGGACGACGACCCGATCGGCCAGCGGTCGTAGCCGGCCAGCGGTCGCGGCCGTGCCATTGGCTTGAGGGTTCTTGATCGCGGTTTCCATTCGGTCACGCTCCTTTTGCGCACGAACGCCGTGCAGCACCCGTTCCAGTCAGTCGACCGGTCGCCGTAAGTCATCGTTTCGGTGGCGTATTTTCAACGTATCACATTTGTTAGCACTCGACAAGGAAGAGTGCTAACGCATCTGCCCGTCCCAGTTGTTGGTGAAGGGGCGGACGGGTCTCGCCAGAGCTGCAGCGGAAGGTACCTTGGATGCGTACGCTTCCGCGCAGTGAACGGCGGATGGTTGCTACAGGTGGGCGGTGCCCCCATCGGCCGCCGCCCACCGCTTCGCTCTTTGGAACTGCTTGAGCTCGTCGGGCTTCTTCACGTCCTTCATCCGCAGGTAGTCCCCGCGGCCCTCAACGTATTCCCGCGCATCGCCGGGGCTGACCTTCCAGTCCTGGACCATGCGCCGCACCAGGGCGTCCGTCTGCTTGTCGCTACGCTTCGACTGCCAGAATGGCCAGATTGCCATGGATTCCTCCTCTGTCCCCCGCGACGCTCCGCCGCGGGACGAGCTGTGTGAGACGGCCAACCGATCAGGCCGCGGCGACCTGCGGTGGGCGAACGGGCGCGACCGGGTGCCCGGTGGTCGCCTGACCCCTGGCCCACGGCGTACCGAGCCTCGTCAGCAGCCAGCGATCGAGCCCCCACCACCCGGCGACTTTCCAGGCCAAGACCAGGAACACGCCCAGGCCGAAGAGCACCGGGTTGGTGCTGGCTGTGCCGGCGAGTTGGAAGTTGAAGTTCATCAGCGTGCCGAAGAAGGCGGCGATCCCGACCAGGGCGCCGACCAGCAGCCCGATCCCGATCAGGACCTCGCCCACGGCGATCGCCTTGGCGAACCAGGTGTACCACTCGTGGTCGAGCATGTATTGCAACGTGTCGCGGAACCAACCGTACTCGGCGACGATCCGAGGTCGCGCCGGGCCCTCCGGGACCGCGACCGCGCTCGTCCAGAAGCCCTTGAGCGCCGACCCGCCCTGCATCCAGGCGTCGTCCCGAAGCTTGTGCTCGCCGGCGTCCAGCCAGGCACGACCGACGAAGAAGCGAACGGGCAGCCAGGCGATGGCAAACCAGGTGTTGCCCATCAGCCGCTTCCAGGCGGGCGGGTCGTCGATCTGGCCCGGCGTGGCGGGCTCGCGTGCCGGGCCGAGGGGGATCCCCGCGGCCGGCAGGCGCCGGGCCTGGAGCAGCCCGGCCCCGACGATCAGGGCGAGCAACAGGTAGGTGAAGACGGTCGAACTGGCGATCGCCTGCGCGTCCCACCAGGTGCCGCTGAACAGCCCATCGGCGAAGATCGCGCAGAGGGCGAGGTACAGCGCCGCCGCCACCGCGGTCAGGGCATAGGTCCGGTTCCTTGTCATGGTCCACCTCTCGTTGCCTATTGACGTGGTTCGGTGACGCGGCCGCGGGGTATTCGCGCGACCGAGTGAGGGATCCCCGCCCCGCTCGCCGGCGACGGCGCCAGCGAGCGCGATCGCACGGGGACGACGCATCAGGTCTCGCTCACCTTCGTGACGACGTCGTCCAGCTTGTCCTTGGCGTCGGCGACGGCCTGCTTTACGGCCCCCGTCGTGCGGTCCTTGCGGCCCGCGGCCTTCAGGTCCTCGTTGTCGATGAGCTCGCCCACGGCCAACTTGCCCCGACCTTTGGCGTCGTCGACCGTGCCCGCGATCCGATTCCGGAGTGTGCCCGCCATGGTGCGATCCTTCCCGTGCGGCGCCGTGCCGCGGTCGATCGTGGCCGGCCAACCCGGCCGACCCGGTCCCGTTCAGTCGAGCGGCGCGACGCCGACCGCGTGCCGGCGGCTGGGGTCGCCCGGGGTCGCCTCCTGGTCGAAGCGGACCCGGTGCCCGACGCGCAAGCGGTCGAAGCCGTCGGCGGCAACCGCCGCGCGGCGGAAAGGCAGGGCCCACGGCCGGCCGCAGGAGTCCGAAGCGATGAAGCCGAATCCTCCGGGGCGGAGGTCTGTGATCGTTCCCGTCATGGCGCGAATGTCCCTCCGGTAACCCCCGGACCCACCGCGCCGCGAGTTCCTTGACGGGGCAGCGCGGCATGCCGGGCCAACGCATCGTGGCGGTGCCCCGCGGACGCCCCGCCCTCCAACTCGCACGCCCCCTCGTCCCTGCGGTCGGCATCGGCCGCGACGGTCGCGGTCAGGAAGCGAACCGCCGCGGCGAGGCAGGCCTCCGGGTCCGTGGTCGGGGCTAGCGCGTGGCGCAGCGGGGTCCGGTTCTCGACGATGACCGCGTGCCAGCCGGGGCCGCTGGGGTGACGCCCGTCAAGGTAGGCGCGGACGGAGAACGTGCGTCCGCCTCGGGTGACGGTGAGATCGCGCTTGGCAAGGTCCATCGGTTCCTCCCTCGTGGGATGCGTACTGCCGCGGCGTCGCGGCGTCATCGGGTAATGAAGTAGACGACGACGGCCACGATGGCGAACGTCCCGACGCTGTAGCGGCGGTCACGCAGGTAGCGCATGGGAGCCGCCAGGACGCGGATGCAGCGGGAAAAGGGGAGGGAGCCTGAGCAGGGCCCGTGGCGGGGAGAACCGGTCGTCGCGAAGGCCGGTCGGCAACGCGAATCTCGTGTACTATAACAGAAGGACTATTACTTTGACAATGGTTGCTTTGTTATATGCTCTGGAAGGATGAGGCGCGACATGAAGACGATTCGAGAACACCGGGAGGGGCGCGGCTGGACGCAGTTCGCCCTGGCGCTCAAGGTCGGCGTCCAGCCGCAGGCCGTCTACCTCTGGGAACGGGGCCGTCGGCTCCCGCAGGTGGTGCCGCTGCGCCGGCTGGGCGAAGTCTTCGGACTCTGCTCCGACGACATCCTGCTGGAACCGCGGGACGATCCCGCGCTCCCGACTCACCACCCCAAGGCGGACCGGCAGCCCGGCGAAGCGATTCCCGACCGGGACCGGCAAGGACGTATCGCCGCCCGCGACGGCCACCTACCCGCCACCGACCCAGGTGGCGAATAAGAGGGCGAGGCGGTTCGGATGGACGGCGGCGACCTCCCCAGCCCGAGGACGGCCAGCCGCGCCATCCTCGCTCCCGCCACGCATGTCCTGCTGACGCTGGCGCTGATGATCGCCGTGACAGGATGGCCTACCCAACGATGTAGCCAATTCTGCACTGACTCAGCACGCGAGCCCATGGAGACGATGCAAAGCGAGCGAATCTCAACGGCGCGAAGGGCGGACCTGGCGAGAGCGAAGAGCGTGGTCGTACCTGCATGGACGGCTGCGCGGGTCAGAAGAGCAGGTGGCTGAGAAGGGTGGTACCGTCGCGGATTGTGGTGGAATCAGACCGACTCCCCAGCGGCGCTTGCTGCCTCGACCGGCGGTCCCACCTCTGGCGCGGCCATGGCGTCGGCGACCATGATCGCATCGGACCCAAGACGGGTCACCTGCTCGGCGGCAATCCACTTATTGCTCTTGAAGAATCCCGCCGACACCTCGATCCTCGCCAGTTGGAGTGTCTGCGGGTCGAGTTCGATCGCGGCGATTTGTCTGAGCAAGGTGCCGCCTTCCGTCACGACCTGACGCTTAGTCAAATCGTCCATCTGTACCAACTCGGTCAACTGACTGGCGGCGTCCGGCAGCGTCAAGGCGTCCGCCCCGAGCGCATGTACGTCGGCGGCATCGACGAGACGTGTCGATCCATTGGGAAGCGTCGAGTCCGACTGGAGTACGAAACCCGCTACGCGCTTGGTCGCGGGGTCGAAAAAGATCTGGTCGACCGCACCCACCTTTACCCCCGCCAGGGTAATGACTTGTAGTCCCTTGATGCGCTTGGTATCCATGCTGTTCTCCTTATCACCGATGTCCGCGGTTGAGAAATCGAGGAGCAATTGCTCATGGTAGCCTGAGGAGGGTCCGTAGCGAGGAGGGCCAGCCGTCCAATGCAGGCAACCGGTGAAGGCGATGTACTATAACATCGCAACTAATTTTATGACAATAGTATATGTGTTATAGTTTCATCCGGTAAAAAGATAAACGACTGTTGAAGCGCCCGGTAGGGGATCCATGCCACCGCCGCTGGTGCCGTGGAAGGAACACAGGGGAGGGGAGGCCGACATGTTGGTCAGTAGTGAGATGAACGCGGCCGTCAACGAGCAGATCGGGCACGAGTTCGCGGCGATGCTCCAGTACGTGGCGATCGCAACCTACTTCGACGGTGAGGCGCTCTCCGTCCTGGCGCGCCACTACTACCGGCAGGCGGAAGAGGAGCGCGAGCACGCGATGCGCTTCGTCAAGTACCTCGTCGACGCCGGCGGCAAGGTCGCCATTCCCGCGATCTCTGCCGGCCGTAGCGACTTCGTCTCGGCAGAGGAAGCGGTTCAGCTCTCGCTGGACCGCGAGCTCACGGTCACCAGGCAAATCAATGGACTGATGGACCAGGCGATCAAGGAGAACGACCACACCTCGCGGAACGCGCTGGAGTGGTTCGTGGCAGAACAGTTGGAAGAAGTCTCGAGCGCCGAGACCCTCCTGCGCATCGTCCAGCGCGCGGGCGAACGGGGCCTGTGGATTGTCGAGGACTCCCTGGCGCGCCTCCACGCCGAATCGGTATAGGCGGAATCGATGGTAGACGAACTGGTGTCACGCGCGGACCCGCCCGCCGTGCGGTCGGAACGAGGATCCCCTCAACAAACCCATCCATCGACGTGGAGCGCAGGCATGATCGCGCCAGCCGAGCATGGCGAGACCTATCGCCCTCGTCATGGCTCGCGCGCGAGGACGACGGATCGCCCCGTCCAGATCGCGTCGACTGCTGGACGTCACGTGGAGTTCGCCCTGTTCGCACCGCATGTCGCGTCCGTGGCATTGGTGGGGTCGTGGTCCCGAACTCCGCTCCCCCTCCAACGAGACGACGGCGGGACGTGGCGGCGCAAGGTGCTGCTCCCCGAAGGGCGTCATCAATACCGGTTCCGCCTGCCGTCGTTGTCGCATTTCCTGAACGGCCAAACCGTCGACGTCACCGATCCCTTCGCCCGGCTCGTCGATGAGGCGAACGGCGACGTCGGGACGATCGTTATCGCGGGCGGCCGCGACGTTACTACCGCCTACAATTGGCGGCACGACGACGAACCGCTGCCGCAAGACGACGAACTGATCCTCTACGAACTGCACATCGGGGAGTTCGGTGTCAAAGACGGCGTCTTGGGCACCTTCTCGACCGTGATCGAGCGCCTCGACTACCTGCGCGATCTGGGCGTCAATGCCGTCGAGTTGATGCCGGTCGCTGCCTTCCCGATGGATCGCTCGTGGGGCTACAACGTTCGCCACGCCTGTGCCGTCGAGAATGCCTACGGAACCCCTCAGGACCTCAAGCGCCTGGTCGACGAATGCCATGCGCGGCGGATGCGGGTCATCCTCGACGTCGTCTTCAATCACACCGAGGGCGAATCCCCGTTGACGAAGATCGACTTCGGCTACTGGTTTCGCGAGAGTCGAAAGGACGAGTTGTACTTCGGCCCGAAACTCGACTTCGAGCACGTCGATGACACGATCCGGATCGACGGGCAGACCGTGATGCCCGCGCGCAAGTACGGTCTGGACGTGGCGGCGTATTGGCTGCGCGAGTACCACCTCGACGGCTATCGCCTCGACGCGACGTTCGTCCTCGACAACTTCGACTTCGTTACCGCCTTGCGCCGCCAGAGCAAAGAGCTGGCGAGCGGCAAACCCTTCTACGTGGTCGCCGAGCACCTACCGGAGGACCCGCTCATCGCCGGACCGGACGGGCCGGCCGACGGCGCCTGGCACCAGCGCTTCGAGCACGCCGTCGTCGAGGCGCTCATCTCGCACGGTCGGAACGCCGCCGACCTGCTGTCGGTCCTACAGCCGCGCAACGACGGCTACGTCTCGCCGGCGCGGGTCGTCAACTACGTCGAGTCGCACGACGAACCGACGCTGATGCAGCGGCTCGCCGAAGCGGGCATCAGCGGCGAGGCCGCCTTCCGCAAATCCAAACTCGCCGCGACCCTGCTCTTCACCGCGGTGGGTAACCCCATGCTGTACCAAGGGCAGGAGTTCGGCGGGAGTCGCCCGCGCGACTTGGAGATCCGTCCGCTGCAGTGGGCATACCTGGAGGCGGACTACGGGCTGCACCTGAAAGAGCACCACGCTTTCCTAGCACTGCTTCGTCGCGCGTCTCCCGCCCTCCGGGGCGATCAATTCGCGATCTGCCACAACCGCTACGGCGTGATCGCCTACCGTCGCGGGAGCGGCGCGACGGAGGTCATCGTCGTCGCGAACCTGCGCGACGTCGACCGTTCCGCCGCGATCCCGTTTCCGTGCGGCGCGTGGCAGGAGGTGACGTTCGACTACCGGATCGACGCGCGCGATGGCCGGCTGCGAGACACCTTCCCGGCTTCAAGTGCCAAGATCTACGTCCGTCTCGACCAGGGCCGCTAGGCGCCTTCCGCACGGACAACGGCGGAGCGCGGTGCCCGCTCCACTGTCACACCAACCATCGTTGGCTCAAGGAGTCGATCGACTCCCAGTCGCTCCAACTCAGGTACCACCGGCTGCGGCCCGTCGCCTAAGCGGATGGGGCGGACCAGCGCGGGCTCGGGATGGCCATTGACCACGCGCCGGAAGTAGCGGTCCGGGAGTCGATCGGCATGGAAGGGCGTCTCGCCCGCCGGCCCCGGCTGCCGCACGGCGAGGACCGGAATCGAATCCGCGGTCAGCAGCCGGCGGGCGAGACCGCTTAGCGGCGAGCGAGGATTGGCAGCGTCGCCCGTGGTCAAGACCACCAGCGGCCGTGGGTGCATCCCGGCCTCCGCAAGAAGTCTCGCCCCGGGATCGCCGACCGCGACGACCAGCCGCGTGTCGATCCCCAGACCAAACCGGCGGCAGACGTCGCGGAGGTAGGCGATCGATCGGCGCTCGGCGTCGTCCAGCTCCCGTGGCGGCCAGGTCGGGATGACGGGAGCGGGTCCGCCGTGGTTCCGCGTGGCGATGCATGGCTCGGGACGCGAGAGAACCCGCACCAGGAGCAGTCGGGCGCCGTGACGACCGGTTTCGTCGATCGCGAACGGCAGGGCGAGCTCGGCATGGGTCGAACCGTCGAGCGGGACGATCACGGTGGCGAACATTGACGTACCCTCCTCCCGTCCTCGGTGGCTGCGGCCACACGTAGGACGGGCCGCGCGCCGTATTAGAGGCGAGCTAGGCGTTGTCCGAGGAGCGCGGTGCGGGTCCCCGAACGGGAGTTTAGAGAGGCCGAACGCGTTGTCTTGTCCGATGGCGTCGGTGCAGAGCCAGGGCGGCGATCGTTCGCCAATCACCCCGGGAATGGGAGCGAAGGAGCCTGAGGGGCCCCGTGATGGGGACGGACCGGCGGGCCCCATGAGGGGGGCCGGTGAAGACGAAGCACCATGCCAGACAATCGATTTCGCTGACAACGGTTTTCTCGGTCGGTCCGGCGAGCGTCGGAGCCCGAGCATTGTGTCGTCTGCGGCGGGCGAGACGCCACGAGGCACCTCGTGATGAACTGGGTAGGAAAAAATGCGGAGACCGGGGCCTCCCCTCGATGACCGCTCAAGGGAGACCCAGGAGGAGTATTCGAGACCGGATCGCACCGTTCCGTCTAGAACCGGAAGGTGTTGGGTCGTCGTTGAGCACCGCTCCAACCTCGGTGAGTCCTTAGTCTACCATAACTCCTGTACTAGTGACTTGAAGATGGTTTGTATGTTAGAGTCACGACAGACGACAGGAGGCGCACCGCGTGAAGACCATCCGGGTGTTGCGGCAAGAGCGGGGATGGACCCAGTTCGAGGTAGCGCTCAAGGTCGGCGTCCAGCCGCAGGCGGTCTACCTCTGGGAGAGCGGCCGCCGCACCCCCCAGGTGCCCCAGATGCGCAAGCTCGGGGAACTCTTCGGCATCTGCTCCGACGAGATCGACCTGGTCGCGACCCAGGGTGCCGACGACCGGCGCCCCGACAAGCGGACGCGCGGCAGAATGCGAGCGATTGCGTCTATCACCGGCCTGGACGGCACGCCATGCCGGGATCGCGCACTGCGAGCCCGGTCAGGCAGGCTCGGACGAACCGCTCAGGCCACGAGGTAACGTGCAATGGCGAATCAACGCCAACACCCGAGGGACATGCCGATGCGCGTCGAGATCAGAGACGGCGGGGAGCCGGGCACGGTCGAGATCAGCGTCAAGGGCGCTGGGCTAGGCATTCCTGCGGCAATTCTTGTCACGCCGGACGGCGAACGGCGTCCGTTCGCGACACGCCCGCCGGGCCACCGCTTCGAGGGGTATATTGGCGACTTCGGGGCGCCTCGCGAACTGTTGGTCGTGAGCCGCGACTTCCTGGCCAGGCGAATTGACCGCGCCGCGGCCGAGGAGGAGTTCGTCCGGATCCTGTCTCGTTGGGAATAACAGGCCATTTTCGGGACAGTCGTCCGCATGGCCGCACCAATGTGGCTCATGGGCAGTGGCCGCGCCTGTATTGAATCTGCCCTAACGCTGCCTCCACGGAGGCTCATCCAACCGTTACCGATCGGAGACTCTCATGCGTGTCCAAATTCTCGAATCCAAGGAATCGAGCACCCTCGAAATGACGATCCACCAGCCGCTGCCCCGTGTCCCGGCGTGGATCCGGATGCAGACCCACGGCGACCGGCCGCAGTTCTGGACGCTGCCGCCCGGCCACTACCTGGAGCGAACGGAAGGCAGGTACGGTTGCCCACGTGAGATGGTCGCGACCGGTCGCCGTTTCCTGGCAGGCGAGATCGACCAGGCCGCCGCGGAGGCGCAGTTGGCCGATGCCCTCGCCGGCTGGTCGCGGACGACGGCATAGCTTCGTGGGGTCGTCCGATGAATCGGCCGAGAGCGATCCGGCGCCGGAAACAGCCACGAGCTGCCGATCCAGCGCGGTATTCTGTAGCCGCCATGCTCGTCCTGTGACTCTGCGAGGAACCGGTGTAGACTGGAGCTACCTCGGACAGTAGCGGAATTGGCGCGCCCCGGCTGATGGTGGCGTCCCCTTCCCTCCGCTTCCCCTTGACGCGGTTCTACCCTCGACAACCGCCGCCTGTCGTGGTGACCTTTGGGTCTCCCGGCTGCTTTTTTTCCTGCCCGGCGCAGGGTTGTCCCGGCCCCAACTGAGAGGGCAGTGGTCGTTGTGTCGGCACCTCAGCAGCGTCGGCGCATAAACGTGAGCCGCGTGAACACCGTAGAAGGCAACGACATGCTTTTCATCATCGCGCCCGATTGGACATGCACCTAATGGGGCACCGTCCGAGCCGCGCCGCCCGTCCGTGTCTGGGCGCGCTCGCTCAATCGGGCATGACTCGATCGTTGATCCGACTGGGAGGTGAATAGCTTGATCTACGGCGTGGTATGCGGCGCAGAGCCTGAACCCTTCGGTCCATCGCCGGAACTTCGCGTCCCGGCCGTGCCCGCACTGCTGCTGGCGGCTATCGCGGCGAGTGTGCCGGATGTGTCGTTGACTGCCCTCGGGCCGAACTGAGCGGCGCTGCCGCAGGAGGTCATTCGTGCGTATTGTCGAGATTGCGCCGCCCTGGTTTCCCATTCCCCCGTCGGGTTACGGCGGCATCGAGCGAGTCGTCTTCGATCTCGTGGAGGGCCTCATCGCCGAGGGACACGAGGTGGTGCTCTTCGCCCCTCCCGGCTCGCGGACCAGCGCCCAACTTGTCTCCAATGTCGACCGCCCGCTCGGACTTGACCTGACCGAGACCGAGAAGCGCCGGCATCTCTACGAGGTCGGCCGGCACGGCTACCGCTTGGCGATGCAACTCGGCGCCGATCTCGTCCACGATCATACCGATGTCGCGCCGCCCGACGACTACCCCCTGCCCGTCCTGCACACGATCCATGGTCCCGCCACGCCGGCAGCCGTCGCGGCCTATCGGGCGATGAGTCTGCGGGGCGACCGGTTCCTCGCCATCAGCCACCGCCAACGCGCACTTTTCACCGCCTCCTCCGGGGGCACGATCGCCTTCAGCGGCGTCGTCCACAACCCGGTCGATGTTGCCGGGACACCGTTCTATAGCCGCGACATGAAGGAGCCATACGCCGCTTTCGTCGGGCGTTGCCATTGGGAGAAGGACCCGGCGGCGGCGATCCGGGTGGCAAGGGAGGCGGGCGTGCCGCTGAAGCTGGCGCTGCGGGTGACGGTAGAGGAGCGGCCGTACTTCGAAGCGGCGGTGCGGCCGCTCATCGAGGCCAGTCGAGGACTGGTCGAGTATGTGGGCGAGGTCGGCGGGCACGAGAAGGCCGAATTGATCGGACGCGCGGGCACGGTCCTCTTCCCCTCGCCGTGGGAAGAGCCGTTCGGCCTCGTGCTGGCCGAGGCGGCAGCGCACGGCACGCCGGTGGTGGCGCTACGGCGCGGGTCGGTTCCCGAGGTTGTCGTCAATGGCGAAACAGGGTTTGCCTGCGCCGATGAGGCGGCGATGGCGGCGGTACTCCGAGAGGCGATGGCACTCGATCCCGCGGTCTGTCGCGACCACGCCATGGCGTGCTTCGACCGTTCCGTGATCGCTCGCCGTCACGCCGAGCTGTTCGGCCGCTTGGCGGCAGGACGGAGCGGAGAACCCGCCGCCGCGATCGACGGTGCGAACCATCACGTTGTGCCGGTACCGGTGGCCTGACCGGCGATCCCGGAGCCGAATCCGCAGGGGAGCAATGTCTCGATTCTGAAGAGCCAGGACGCGGCCGCACAGACTCGGCGTTCGTTACGGCATCGGCGGGACGTGGCAAACGATCGGATTGCGCAGAAGCCCAAGCAATCCCTCTTGAGCTGCCGTAGCCGCCGATTTGGACATCGCCGCGTTCCTCAGACACCGGACACCAGTCTCGGCAGGGATGATCCCCTATCCCCGCCGCAGTTCCTGGCCGCCGGCGAGGGCGCGCTGGTAGAGGTGCAGCGCCTCGGCCACCCGCCCCGTCCCCCGCGCCACGCACGTCAGCGGGTCCTCCGCCCGCCGCACCGGCATCTTCAGCTCG
>JAXDKI010000347.1:0-2999 GCA_034667245.1 Thermomicrobiales bacterium
CCCGGGTCGAGGTCAGCCTCGACGACGGGGCGACGTGGCGCGACGCGGTGCTGGAGCCGGCGCTGAACCCGCCCTTGACCTGGGTGCGGTGGGCGCACCCCTTCGACGCCACCCCGGGCACGCACACGCTGCGGCTGCGGGCGACCGACGGGGCGGGGGCGGTGATGGACGAGGCGGCGCGCGACACCCTGCCCGACGGCCCGACCGGCTGGCCCGCCCGCCGCTTCAAGGTCGCGGACTGAGCCAAGGCAGTTGTATCCCGGTAGCGTGTCGTGAAACAGCCGCCGAGACAACCGACTCGGCGGCTGTTTTGTCGGTGCCTTGAGCGCGGTCTTCACAGCTTTCTCCCAGGAATCGTCCATGCACCTTGGAGCAAGCCCGTATACTCTCGACCATGCCGGCCTCGCTCCCGTAGTGCCAGCACTCCATCCCGCGGACCAATTCGAATCGGTCAGGAGGCCCCTTTGACCTACGGAATCGCACGCGTGTGGCAAGGACGGCATGGATCGGCAACAGTGGCAAAGAGCGGAGGAGACGAGGGCATGCCCGGCCGAGGACGCGCGAAGTTCCGTGTGTTTCCGCTACCGATGCGACTTCTCTCAGTCCTCCTGACGCTCGCCGCCATTGCCCTCGTCGCGGGTGTGGTGCCGCCGGTCGTCGTCCGGGCTGCCACGACGGCCGAGATCGGAACCGACGCCCTCAACCTCCGCGACGCGCCAGGAACATGGGGCGACGTTCTTGCCGTGATGGGCTGGGGCGAGTCGGTGGAGGTGCTCTCCGGCCCGACTGAGGACGGCTGGTACGAGGTCAGCTTTGGGGGCGAGACCGGTTGGGCCTTCGGCGACTACCTGGCCTTTGACGGGGTCGGCGGCAGCTCGTTCGATCGCTGGATCGACGTGAACCGCTCGACGCAGGAAGTGACCCTCTACGAGGGCGACGTCGCGGTCGCCTCCTATTGGGGGTCGCTCGGCTGGGACCAATCTGACGACGGCTACTACGCCACTGCCACGGGCACCTACTACGTCTACGGCAAGTGGTCTGACCTCTCTTGGACCGATTACGGCCAGGCCTTCATCACCGACTGGGTCGCGTTCGATCCAGAGCGCAACAACGGCTTCCACTCATGGTCGCTGGACGGCGATGGCAACGTCATCGCGGGCGGCGACGGCCCGACCGGCGGCTGCGTCGCGCTTGAGCCGTGGGCGGCTGAGGCGGTCTACGACTTCGCCGAGGTCGGGATGCGCGTGGAGGTCCACTGGTGAGCCGGGCCGATCGCTACCCGAGCGCCAACCTGAAGCCGTCCCGCCAGGACGGATAGCGCGGGTTCCAACCCAGCTCCAGCCGGGCCTTCGCGTTTGATGCACCCCGTTCTCCCCGGTCGCTTCCGCTTCGCACAGGCGGCTCGGGCGCACCGAGCGCCGCGCCGTAGACCGGCAACCAGGCCCGTCCTGGTGCAGGCTCGTCGTCGACGACGTTGACCACTCCCGGCGGCCAGGAGAGCGCCTGCAGGGCAGCCTGGGCCGCGTCCTCGGCGTGGATGAACGAGGCGACCCCATCCGTGGCCGCGCGCTCGCCGCGACGTACCTGATCCGCCACCGGTCCGTCCGAGGCGAACCAGGTGCCGGGGCCGTAGAGGAGCCCGTAGCGCAGGACGACCCCCTCCGGCAGATCGAGGACCGCCTGCTCCAGCGTCTGGACGCCGAGGACGGTCTCCCGCCGGGGCGACGGGGCGTCGACATCGAGCGGGTCCTTTTCCCGCGCCGGGCCATCGCCGGGCGCATAGGCGAAGGCGATGCTTTGCGCCACCATCCGCCGGACCCCGACGGCACTCGCCGCGTCCACCAGGTTGCGCGTCCCCTCGATCCGCAGTAGCGCATTGGCCGCCAGGTCCCGCTCGCGCAGGTCGGTCAGCTGGTGGATGACCGCGTGGGGCCGGGTGGCTTCCAATGCGGCGAGGAGGCCGTCGCGGTCGAAGGCGTCCACGACGACAGCCCCGGCGCCGAGCCTCAGGAGCTGATCCGCCCTGCTCGGGTCGCGAGTCGTTCCGACGACCTCGTACCCCGCCGCGAGGAGGAGCGGCACCAGCCGCCGTCCGATCACGCCGGTCGCACCGGCGACGAGGACCTTTCCCCGCGAGGTGACGTCGTCTTCCATACCGAACGTTTACCTCCTTTCCGCGCTGAGTCCCCATTGCTGGATACCGCGCGTGGCCGCACGGCATCTAGCCATTTCGTCCCGGGTACGGACCAGACTCTGGGCCCTACCCCCCACCCACGGGGCATACCCGAGCACACTCGGCCAACGTATCATCGACGAAGTCCTTGGAAAGGAGGGACGTGGAGTCATGGGGTTGCAGATCGAGCATCGCACGGAACAGGGTGTGATGGTCCTTAGGACGCCTTTCTCGATGGAAGCACTCGCCTCCCGAGTGGTCGGCACGGGCGAAGAGCTGGTGGTGATCAACGAGCGGACCGGCGACACGCTCATCCGGTTCACGGTCTCGATGCCGGACCTGGGTGCGACTCCGATCTCTCCGGATCCAAGTGATCAAGAGGCGCGGTCCGCCGCGCCCCCTTCCAGTCCTGTTGACGCGCTCGCGCGCCACGGGCTCGACGGCGACTGGGAGACGCTGATGACCGAGGTTGAGCACCGGGGCTGGTACGTGATACCGACCGCTGCTCCGACCGCGTCCGGCCAGGCCTCCGACGACTTACGTCACGTCGTGCTCGGCATCGGCTCGCGCGATGCGCACGTCACCGTCGAAGGCTGGGGCCGGACCGTCGTCGAGGCCCTGGGATGGGCGATGGTCCGGGCACTTGACGCCATTGCCACTCCTGTTGCCGCCTGAGGCCGCTGGAGTGAGCAGCCCCGCCTAAGAAGGTGTTTACGAAGGGTGGGGATACGGTAGCATGCCGGGATGGCGACGCAACGATACCCGACCGACCTGACCGACGCCGAGTGGCGCGTGCTGGAAGCGCTGAGCCCGCCCGCCAAGCCAG
>JAXDKI010000348.1:0-7738 GCA_034667245.1 Thermomicrobiales bacterium
CGCCCGGCGCGGGAAGGCGGCGTGCGTGCCCCTCAGCCGGGCGCACCGCCGTGCGCCCCTACAGCCGGTTGGGCACATGTTCGGAGACAAATGATGACCGATACCGCGACCACTATCGTCGGCAGCCGCGCGCGGCGGCTCGACGTCGACGACAAACTGACCGGCAGAGCGCGCTACGCCAGCGATCTCCACCTGCCGGGAATGCTCTACGGGAAGATCGTCCGGAGCGACCGGCCGCACGCGCGGATCGTCCGCATCGACGCCAGCGCGGCGGAGGAACTGCCGGGGGTCGAGGTCGTCGTGTACGGCGCGGTCGGGAAGCCGTACGGTGAGGCAGTCAAGGACCAGACGCTCTTCGCCGTCGAGAAGGTGCGACACGTCGGCGAGCCGGTCGCGGCGGTGGCGGCCGATACCGAAGCGACGGCCGAGCTCGCCGCCAGTTTGATCGAGATCGAATACGAGGACCTCCCGGCCGTCTTCGACCCAATCGAGGCGCTGAAACCGGACGCGCCACTCGTCCACGACGACGTCACGGCCTATGCGCAACCGGACGGACTGCTCCGCTGGGCGAACGTCTGCGCTCAGATCCTGATCGAACGCGGAGATGTCGCCGGGGCCTTCGCACGGGCCGATCGGGTGGTCGAAGGGACCTACGCCGCGCACTCTGCCCATCAAATGCCGATGGAACCACGGGCGGCCGTCGCCGAGGTCGATGGGCGGGGTGCGGTGACGCTCCGGGCGAGCACGCAGCACCCGTTCGGCGTCCGCCATCAGCTGCACGAGGCGCTGGGACTGTCTCACGGCGATATCCGGGTCGTGGCCGAGACGGTGGGGGGTGGGTTCGGCTCGAAGGTCGAGGCGAGTGTGGAGTACTACGCCGCGCTTCTGGCGCGCGCTACCGGGCGACCGGTGTGCGTCGTCAATACCCGCGAGGAGGATCTGGCGTTCGGGAATCCGCGCCACCCGATGCTGATCCACCTCCGGACGGCGCTTGACGCCGACGGGACAATCCTCGGTCGCGAGGCGCGGGCGACGATGGACGCGGGGGCATTCAGCGGCGGCAGTCCATTACTGGCAGGCGTCGCCGCGATGCTCATCCCCGGTCCGTACCGCATCCCCAACCTTAAGGTCGAGGTGTTGGCCGTTCACACGAACAACGTCAGTTTTGGTGCCTACCGGGGTCCGACCGGTCCGCAGGCCGTCTTCGCCGTCGAGTCGCACACGGATGCGATCGCGCGGGAGCTCGGCGTGGACCGCGTCGCCTTTCGTCTGAAGAACATCATGTCGGATGGCGACACCGGTCACACCGGTCAGCTGCTGACGAACGTGGGTCTGCGGGAGGTGCTGACGAAGGCGGCCGAGGCGATCGGTTGGGGAACGGAGAGCACCCCGAGCTCACGAGGACTCAAGCGTGGCAAGGGTTTGGCCTGCGGTTGGTGGCTGACGACGGCCGGTTCGGCGGGGTGCAGCGTCCAGATGAACGAGGATGGGACGGTCGCAGTTCAGACGGGCGCGTCCGAGATTGGGAGCGGTTCAGTCATGGCGGCGATTCCCCAGATCGTGGCCGAGGAGCTCGGCGTCCGCTACGACGACGTGCGAGTGGTCTGGGGGGACACGGCCGCGACACCGATGGACGCCGGCGCGCAGGGGAGCCGAACGCTCTTCAATATGGGTCGCGCCGCGCAGCGCGCCGCCCAGGCGGCGAAGAGCGAGCTGCTCCGCCGGGCCGCGGACATTCTGGAGGCCGCGGAAGCGGACCTGGAGGTCCGCGATGGTCGGGTCTTCGTGCGTGGCGTCCCGGATCGCGGCGTGACCTACGCCGAACTGACTGCCGGGCAGATGTGGACAAGCGAGCCGGTGCTCGGTAGGGGCGCCTACGTGATGGAGGCGACGCCGTACGATCCGGCGACGCTCAAAGGTAGTCTCTTCACCGCCTTCAATGCACCATCCTTCCACTGCCACGCTGCCGAGGTTGAGGTGGATCCAGAGACGGGGCTGACTCGGGTCGTCGACTTCGTCGTTGCCCAGGACGTCGGGTTCGCGGTCAACCCGACCGCCGTCGAGGGGCAGATGGAGGGCGGGGCAGTTCAGGGCGTCGGCTACGCGCTCCTGGAAGAGCTCGTCTTTGAGGAGGGCCGGCTCGCCAATCCGAACCTGGCGCTCTACAAACTGCCAACGACGCTCGATGTGCCAAGCGTGCGCACCATCATCGTTGAAGCGGCGTCAGAGCACGGTCCATACGGCGCCAAGGGTGTTGGCGAGCCGCCTGTCGTTATGTCGTCCGGCGCCGTCGCCAATGCCGTCGTCGACGCGATTGGCGTCCCGATCCGTACCCTGCCCTTCACACCTGAGCGGGTGCTGCGGGCACTTCGCGAGGGAGATGCGGCGGTCGGGCCCAGGGTCGATCCATCGTTCGAGCTCCGACCGGGCGAAGCGCACAGGCCGTGACGAGCGTGGAAAGGTCATGAGTACAACCCGGCAGTCTCCGCGCCTCGGGCTGCTCCTCCCGCTCGGACCGACGCCGGCCGCGCGGGAGATCGCGGACCGTGCGAAGGAAGCCGAGGCGGCCGGGTTCGATTCCGCCTGGGTGATCGAGGATTACTACTCCTGGGAGTGCTTCGCGTCCCTCGGCTACCTTGCTGCCGTGACCGAGCGGATCACACTCGGCGTCAGCGTGACGACGCCGTATGTGCGGCCGGCGGCACTCCTTGCCAGCGCGGCCGCAACGCTGGATCAGTTTGCCGGTGGTCGCTTCCTCCTGGGGATGGGCCGATGCACCGGCGCGCTGTTGGGGCAGATCGGGGTCGTGGACCGCCTGCCGCTGACGACGCTTCAGGAGACGACCGAAGCGCTCCGTCTGCTCTGGCGAGGCGGCACGGTCAGCTACCACGGGAAGACGGTCGAGATCGATCGGGTCGTGCCCGATGTCCTTCCTGTCGACGGCGGGGTTCCGATTCTCTTTGGCGCGATCGGACCGAAGGCGCTCCGGCTCGCCGGGCGCATCGCCGACGGCGTGATCCTGACCTCCTTCGCTCCCGTGGCGTATGCGCGGTGGGCGGTGCGGGAGGTCCGTGCCGGCGCCGAAGAAGCGGGGCGCGACCCAGCCGCCATCGAGGTCGTCGCGATCGTCACGACCCGCGTCACCGAGGATGTCGCGGCGGCACTGCACGAGCTCAAGCCCTGGCTCGGACTCGCCTATGGCATGACTGGTCGCGGCGAGCTGCTCCTCCGGGACTCGGGAACAGACCATGCGGTGCTGGAACCGATCCGTGACGTCCTCCGAATCGACGAGATCGTTGCCGAGGGGCTGGAACCCTACCTCCATGCCTATAAGCGGGTCGGACCCGAACAGGTTACCGCGGTCGTTCCGTCCGGATTGGTCGATCAGGCGGCGAACGTGGGTGACGCGGCGAGCTGTCGGGCGCGCCTGGCGGAGTACGTTGCCGCGGGTGTCGATCACGTGATCGTCGATTCGCCGCACCCGGCGGACGAGTTGATGCGGGCGTTACGGGGTTCGTGAAGCGACCACCCAATCGTCGCCTTTCCCTGCCTCCCCTGCATTTGGTGATACCGGCGAGTTGCAATGGGCGTGGGCAGCTGCGGCTGGAATCGGAGGGAGGTCCTTCGCTACGCTCAGGATGACCATGTCATTGGTTGGTGATCGTGAGCGCGGCGAAGGACCTCTCCTTGCGCGAGACCACAGGGCGGTATCGCGGCCGGGGAGGATAAGCACTACGATGGCGGCCAGGACTCCAACAGCCGTTTCATCTTCTCCGTGTGCGAATGCACCGTCAGCTCGACGACTTGGTCATCGACGATCCTGTAGACGTCGACGCCTTGCGCCTCCCAGGCATAGCCGCGCTTGGTGACGCCCGTTTCGTCCCAGACGACGGCGGCGCGTTCGCCGTCGACGATCTTGTGGAGGACGCGGAAATCGAGCTGGGGCAGCTGCGTTCCCGCCCAGATCATGTAGGGCTGAGCTTCGGCTTTGCCGTGGAAGGTGCCGTGGCCGATGAAGGTGACGACCACGTCGTCCGCCATCATCGCCAGCATGCCCTCCAGGTCGCCGCTCGTGTAGGCGACGTAGAAGAGTTCGAGGGTCACGCGCGTCGAACTGGTAACGTCGTTGGTCATCGGCTCCTCCGTCAGGCGTCTGCCAAGCGGGGCAGCACATGCGTGGCGAGCAACTCGGCCGATTCGCGGGCAACGGCCGGGGGTCTGAGGTCGAAGATGAAGTCGCGCACGCCGAGGTCGAGGTAGGGCTTGAGGCGGGGCAGGGCGTCGTCTGGGGTGCCCCAGAGACCGAAACTGCGGGCGTTCTCGCCGAAGAAGTCGCCGAGCCACGTCCCGAAGTCGCCGCGGGCGATGTAGCCCTCGATCGAGGACCGGGCCCGGTCGCGGTCGGTGCTGAGGTGCGCCATCAGGGGGACGCAGACGCGAATCTCGGCCGGGTCGCGGCCGGCTTCGGCGGCGAGTTCGCGTAACCGCGCCCAGCGTTCGGCGACGAAGGCAGGATCGGGGTTGGTGCCGTTGATCCAGCCGTGGCCGTAGCGGACGGTGGCGGTCAGGATCTGGTCGGAGAAGCCGCCGAACCAGACCGGCGGTCCGCCCGGTTGGACAGGCTTGGGGGCCAGGTAGGCGTCTGCCAGCCGGTAGAAGCGTCCGTGGTAATTCACCCGCGGCTGGCGCCAGAGCGCCTGCATGACTTCGATCGCCTCGCACGACTTGGCGTAGCGCTCGTCGCGGCGTTCGAAGGGGATGCCGTGGCTTGAGTATTCCGGTTTGTGCCAGCCGGTGCCGGCACCGAAGACGACGCGGCCGCCGGTGAGGACGTCGAGGGTGGCGACCGTTTTGGCGAGTTGACTCGGGTGGCGGAGTGTGACCGGGGTCACCTCGGTGCCGAGACGGACGCGGGTGGTGACGGCGCCGAGATAGGCAAGGGTCGTCCAGGCTTCGAGCGGTTCGTCGCGTTCCGGCACGCCGGCCGAGGCGCGAATCTCCTCAGCCGGCAACCGAGAATGATCCTCGACCCAGAAGACGTCGAACCCGCCATCGTCGGCGATGCGGGCGAGATCGCGTAGCACCCCGGCTCGGTCGTCGCCGGGGAAGCCGCCGTGGAGGACGGGGGAGAGACCGCACCGGACCGGCTCAAGCGGAGGCGCGATCCGTCAGTCAATCTCCTCGCCGAAAACGGCGATCGACTCGCCGACGAAGCCCGACCACTGCTGCCCGAAGTCGCCCATCTTCGGATCGGCGAGCTCTTTTCGGTAGTCGTCGACATCGGTGATCTCGACGCGCTCGACGTAGTCGTACGGTGCCGGCGCTCCGTCCAGGGTCGCCTCCATCCGGGCCACGACGTACGAGTTGATGGTATCGAGCGAGCGGGCGGTCGGGTAGTCGACCTCGCGCACCCAGCGCTCGTAGGCCTCCCCGGTCACACCCGGCCGGAGCTTGTTGAGAAAGAAGACCACCGGCATCGCCCGCCCCCTCTCTTCGCTTTCGCTTCTGACTGTGGCCGGCATTCTATCTCTCGCCCCGCTTCGCCGCGCGAAGGAGATGCCGAACGATCCTCCCGAGTTATGAGAAACTCCCGAGACGATCGTCGACCAAGAGGAGGAGGGTGCAACGATGTCGCCGAACGACACGATCGGCATCGCCGTTCAGGGGGCAGGGAACGTCTCGACCGGGCATCTGACGGCCTACTTGAGCAATCCGCGCTGCCGGGTCCTGGCGATCGGCAGCAGGACGAAGGAAGGAGCTTCGGCGAAGGCGCGGGAAGTCGGCCTGGACCCGGCCAAGATCGGGGTCTACGACTCCGTCGAAGCGTTGCTCGCGCACCCCGGGGTCGATGCGGTCTCGATCTGTACGCCCCATTCCCGACACGCGGAGGACGCGATCGCCGCCGCGCAAGCGGGCAAGCACTGCCTGATCGAGAAACCGGTCGCGGTGAACCGGGAGCAACTCCACGCGATGGACGCCGCGATCGCAGCGGCGGGGGTGCGGACCGTCTGCGGGTTCGTCCTGCGGTGGAATCCGAGTATCCAGGCGACGCGCGCTTTGATCGACGCCGGGATGCTCGGCGATCTCCTCTACGTCCAAACCGACTACTGGCACAACCCCGAGCAGTCGGGCTACCCCGGGTCGGAGAACCACCTTCAGCACATGGACGGCAGCGCGATGCTGCTCGGTGGCTGTCACGCGGTGGACCTGGCTCGCTACCTGATGGGGAGCGACATCGTCGAGGTCAGCGCGCAGCAGACGGCCGGGGAGCCGGAGCTGCCGTTCGCGCCGATGCAGGCGGCGGTCGTGAAGTTCGCCAGCGGCAAGATCGGCAAGGTCTCGGCGTGTGTCGAGCAGTGGATGCCGTACCAGTTCAACGTCGATCTGCTCGGCACGGAGGGTGGGTTACGGGATAACCGATTCTACAGTCGGAAGCTCCCGGGCGTCACCGACTGGGCGACCTTCCCGACGGTGCTCCCCAACAGCGGCGCGGTCTCGCACCACCCATTCTCCGGAGAAGTCGATCACTTCCTCGACTGCGTCCGGAACGACGTCGAGAGCCACGCCAGTCTCCACGACGCGGTCAACACGCACGAGGCGTGCTTCGCGATCGACCGGTCCGGCGCGGAGGGCGGGATGGCGATCAAGCTGCCGCTGGGTGATGGGTAGCGAGTAGCGGCGAGACAGCCGCAGTTGGGCAACTCGTCGCATTTGCGAGAACGATGCGGGGCACTGAATGTAGAGACGAGTGGATGGCTCGGCGGGTGCCGACGGGATCCGTGCGTGCGGTCCCACCGAGAACGGCCCTCACCCCCGACCCCTCTTCCGCTCCACAGGAGAGGGGAGGGTTGCTCTGGGGGTGGGCGCCTGCTGGTGGCGCCGCTGGGCAGACGGTAGGGACGAACGGAACACTCCGGGTTGTGGTGACCGGGGACCATCCGGGAACGGGTAGGCCCTGCCCAGGCCCGCACTCCGCCCGAGTGTGCCACTTGGGCAGGATAATAGATCGGGTGATTCTATTTGTCAATACCCTTGTGCAAGGGTGAGGGCGGGAATCTGTAGGATGGTTCGAGGTACATCGAGGAACGGGGCTGGGCGAACGGTTTTCGACCGCCGTGCCTCGGGTCTGGAGAGATCCGCTATTCCGCGTTAGCTCCCGGCTGGGACGAGATCGTCGATCTCGACGACGGTCATGAGGGCAGGCGTGTCTTCGTGCGGGATCGGCTCGCCGATTTCTGCGAGGGCCGCGACGTGTCCGGCGATGGCCTCGCGGGCCCGCTCCAATGCTTCCGGGACAGTCGCGCCTTGGGTGAAGCAACCTGGAAGTGCCGGGACGGTGACGGCATAGCCCGGCCCTTCCGGGTCCCATTCCAGCAGTACGGTGTAGCGCCGAGTCATTTCAAAAGCATCCTGAACTCATCGGCGGTCAGACCAGCCTGCCGCAAGATGCTCTTCAGGATAGCAGGAAAGATCGTCTCGCCGGCATGATCGGGAACCGTCACAAGTCCGGGTCGATCAGGATGGCGAAAGTGCTTGTGACTACCGGTGGTGCGAACGTGTTCCCAGCCACCATTCCGAAGAGCCGAGATGACTTCTCGTGCCGTCAGGCGAGGCAAGCGTTCTGGCATAGAGTCCTGACCTCAATTCGAGCGACCGCACAGATGATGTGCGATCATCAGGTCGGGCATGATCCAGCGTCAACTCCATTGAGGATAGGAGAAACACCAACTCGCGCTGC
>JAXDKI010000349.1:0-11468 GCA_034667245.1 Thermomicrobiales bacterium
CCGTGGGGCGTTTGTAGTGCCGAAAGGTAGGGGCTGCCGTCGGCATGGACCAGGTCTTGACGTGGAATGGAAGCGCTGGGAGCGCGATACGATCGCCCTCGCGGGTAGGGAGCGGCGGCGTGGTTGACGATGGCGACCTCGTGGCGCGGGCCCGCGCGGGAGACCCGGTCGCCTTCGAACGACTCTTCGAACGCTACCATGTGGCGATCCTCAACTACATCCATCGGATGGTCGGCGACCGCGCCTTAGCGGAGGACTTGACGCAGGACGCCTTCATCAAGGCCTATCGCGCCCTTCCCGGTACCCGTCCCGATCTCGCCTTCAAGGCCTGGCTCTACCGGATTGCCACCAACACCGCCATCTCGCACCTTCGACGCCGCAAGCTGATCAGGTGGATCCCGTTCCTCTCCGATCAGGACCACGCGACCGACGAATCGGTGGAGCGCTCGATCGGCCGCAAGTACGACGTCGAGCAAGCCCTGGCGAAGATCCCGCAGCACTATGCCGCGGCGCTTCTTCTCCGCCACTACCAGGGACTCTCTCTCGCCGAGACAGCCCAGGCGCTCGAGATCACCGAGAACGCAGCCAAGCTGCGGCTCTTCCGCGCCCGCAAGGCGTTTGCGAACGCCTACGGCGGTCCAATCGCACCCGATCCCGACGTGCCCGACGCGCCGGACGATACGGAGAACGACCGGTGAGCACGTTTGGACGGGACGCCGCCCCCGCACCGGCCCGCCTGACGCACGACGCCGCCGAGGCGTTGATTTCGTCGCGCCTAGACGGGCCAATCGATCCGGCCGCAAACCGTGCCCTTCTCGCCCATCTGGCGACCTGCCCCACCTGCCGCGCCTTCGCCGAGCAGATGGAGGGGATGTCCCGCGGTCTCCGTCAGCTCCCGCACCTCCCGGCCAGCCCGACCGTCAGTCGCCAGGTGCGGGAGCGTCTCGCCGGTGGTCGTCCCTGGTGGTCGCGACTCTCACTCGCGGCCGGTGGCCGCTTCGGGGCGATGCAGGCCGCGGCGGCCATGCTGATCCTCCTCGGTGCGGTCGCCACCGTGCTGATCGTCCGCATGATCGACGAGGACGGCGGGAGGGGTGGCCCGGCGACGATCAATCCGCCGAGCATCACGGCCACCGCAGACGCCGCGCAGGCCGCTTCGCCGGATGCGACTGCGACCCGAACGCCTGCTGACGTCGCCATCGCGCCGACCGCGAAGCCGACGCGCACGCCTCGCCCCTCGCCCACCGCGACGTTGGTGAATGTCACGGTCGCTATCGTGCCGACGGCGACGGCTGAGCCGACTGAGCAGCCGATCGATACGCCCGAACCGACGGCGACCGATGCGCCGCCGCCAACCGCGACGGCGACCGAGCGACCAACGGAGGCGCCGACCAACACACCGGAGCCGTCCAAAACGCCGCGCCCGACGCGCACGCCTACGTCTGAGCCGGAGCCGTCCGAGACACCGACCGAGACGCCAACTGAGGAGCCGACGGAGGCACCGACCGAGACTCCGGTCCCGCCGACCGCCACGCCGACGGACGAACCGACCGCGACCGCGACCGCGACCGAGGAGCCGACGGAGACGGCAACGCCCGAGCCGACAGAGACACCGGAGCCGACGGAGACCAACACACCGCGGCCGACGCGAACGCCGAAACCGACCGAGGAGCCGACGGAGACGTCCACTCCCCCGATCGTCCAGTCGCAGCGGTCACCCGAAGGCGAACAGCCGACGGAGGAAGTCCCGGTTCAGAAAGAGCCGACCCTTGAGCCGACTGAGGAACCGACCGAAGAGCCGACGCCCGACGACACGGCGGAAGTCCAAAGTGTCGGGGAGCCGACGATTCAGCCGGCGCAGTCGGAGGACACTCCGACGTCCGAAGCGGCGCCCGCGGAGACAACGGAGCCCTTTGCCACGGAGGAAGGCGGCACCGGCACGGGCGGCGTCTCCCCGACGGCCGAGGAGGCGGCTCCGACCGACGAGCCGACCGGCCCGCTGGCGCAGGCCGAGGTCGTCGCCGCCTTCCCGGAGGGGGCCGGCGCCACCTCCGGCCTGCGCTTCGCCCCCGACGGCGCCTACTTCGCCCTCGACCGCGGCGGCTCGATCGTCGTCGCCGACGACGCCGGGCAGGTGGTGGCCTCGCTGCCCGGCCTCTCCCCGGTCTGGTCGCCGCGCGGCAGCGTCCTCCTCTTCGCCGACGGCGGCGGCGGGGTCGCGATCTGGGACCGCGACGTCAACGCGACGAGCTCGATCACCGCGCGGACGCGGGGCGAGGCGACCGTGGTCGACGCCCCGGCTGGCTGGGGCCAGGACGGCACGCTGCTCTACCTGCGCACCTTCCCCGACGAACCGGGCCGGGCCGAACTCCACGGCTCGCTCTGGGACGGCAGCGACGACCGCGTCCTGTGGGAAGGCGAGTTGGGCCGGCTCGTCGCCCGCCCGGTGGCGACGCCAAACGGGGTCTGGGTCCTCACCGACGAGGGCTGGACCCGCCTGGGCCTCGACGGCGGCCAGGACGGGCCGGCGACGAACCCCTACGGCGCGATCGGCGAGCCCGTCGCGAGCCCCTTCGGCACCCTCGTCGCCTACGCGGCCGGTGGGGAGCTGATCGTCGCCTCGATGGAGAATCCCTGGCTGCCGTTTGGCACGTCGATCCCGTACGGCGGCGGTGGGTTCGCCTTCTCGCCGGACGGGGAGCGCCTGGTGGTGGCGGACGGGGCGGGGCTGGCGCTCTACGACCTGGGCGGGGCGCTGCTGGGCCGGCTCGACGGGGCGGCGGCGATGGCGCCGGGCTGGAGCGCGGCGGGCATCTTCTTCGTCGCGGCGGGCGACCCCCCCACCCTCCGCCGCGTCTCCCCCGACGACTTCGCCCCGGTGTAGCGGATGGTTGCATCATTTGCGGTTCTAACGACCAGATACACCACTGCTTTCTTCGCGTTGACGCAGGCGTTTGCCGTTACCTTGCGATGATGTTATGTCGACCCATCAGAACGGGATTCCTCCTCGCCGCCTCTCCTCCGTCGCAACGTCTGCAAGGCGGCGAATGGTAGACTCCGATGGCTCGCACCCCGATCGGGCGCTTGTCGGAGGACCCATGGCGGAAGTGGAAGCCACGCAGGCGGTTCGGTTCGGACGCACCGTCGTTCGCCCGGTCACCGGCGATCTTGTTGACCAGCCTGTGCAGGCCATCGTCTATGCCGCCAATAGTCGTGGCGTGATGGGTGCGGGCCCCGCGGGTGCCGTGCGCCAGGCCGGCGGGCCGGAGATCGAGCGCGAGGCGATGGCAGCGGCGCCGTTTGATCTCGGCACTGCCATCATGACCGGTTCGGGTCGCCTCGCCGGTCGCGGTCTCGAGGCGGTGATCCATGCGGTCGTTGCGCCGCACCTCGGCGATGCGACCGAATTGCCGGAGGTTCGACGAGCCCTCGCGGCGGCGTTGCGGGCGGCCGACACGCGTCGCTTCCGCAGCCTGGCGATTCCCCTCCTCGGTTCGCGATCGGAAGCGACGGCCGCCGAGCGCGCCGTCACCGTCGAAGCGATCGTCGAGGAACTCGTTGCGCACCTGCGACGCGCCGATTCTCGGCTCGAGTCCGTCCTCATCGTTTCCCGTTTCGACGACGATCTTGCTATGATTGTCGATAGTTTGACGCGAGCGCGACAGCGATCGTGGACGGATCTAGCGTGAGTGACGATCCATCATCTTCCGATCTTTCTCCGGCCGGTCCCATTGTCTGGCGTCGCGCCGATCGCGCCTGGCGCGTCTCGGCGCGCCTGACGCCGCGGCACGTCGACTGGTTCCTCCGGGTTCGCTCCGGGCGTGGTTTGCCGCGCTCGTTTCGGGCGCGTTTCCTGGCGATGCGTCTGCCACCGGAGACGATTGACCGAGCCCTTGGTGAGGTTCGGCACCTCGATGACTGGCTTCCGGCCTGGAATCGGGCGGCGCAACGGCATCTGGCGGAGGCCCGCCGCGAGGACGGCATCGGCCACTGGCAGGAGGCGGGGACGGCGCGCCGGAACGCCGCGTTGTGTTACCACGTTGCGCACCTGATCACCGACGACGACCCACGGACGGTGCGCGCCCTCCGCGCCGCCGGCGTGCAGGCGTTTTCCCAGGCGATCCCGCGTCTGATGCCGCACGTGCGCAAAGTCGGCGTTCCCTGGCGCGCAACAATGCTTCCCGCCTATCTGGCCAAACCGCCCCTTCATCACGATCGCCTGCCGGTGGTCGTCCTTCTCAACGGCGCGACCACGACCAAAGAGGAAACGATCCTCTGGTCCGATCACTTCCTGGAGCGCGGTCTCGCCGTCCTCGCCCTCGATTGGCCAGGTACGGGAGAGGCCGTCGAGGGCGGTCCGCTCTCGAGCAAGTGCGACGACATCACCGACGGTCTCATCGCCTTTGCCGAGAACGAGGGCGATCTCGACCCGGCGCGGGTATCCCTGGTCGGCTTCAGCCTCGGCGGGGTGGTCGCCGTTCGCGCTGCGGCGCTCGATCGCCGCATCGATGCGTGCGTGACCGTGACGTCACCCTACGACGCCCGTCGCTGGATCGGTGCCGTCAATCCGATCGTCGGCCACCAACTCCTGTCGTTGGCGGGGCAATCGTCCTCACTTTCCGACCTCGCCGAAGATTTTGCCCTCCCTGACGTGATCAATCGGCTCCGCAGTCCCATCCTCGTATTCGGTGCCGGTCGTGACCTCGTCGTCCCGCCGGGCGAGTCGCTCCACCTCAGTGCCGCCGCCGGCGATCTCGCCACGCTCGTCTGGTATCCGCAGGGATCGCACGGTCTCTACGAGCACGTAGAGGACTGGACGACCGTCGCCGCGCATTGGCTGGCTACCCTCTTCCAGATGCCGAGCATGATCGCCACGGAGTCCACCTGGGTGGACGAAGCCGCGAGCGGTGAGGATCGCGTCTTGTCAGCGGATCCAACGCCGACGTCTCCGTAACCAACCCCAGATCTCGCCGCACAGTGCAAGACCAATCGGGGCCGACACCAACGCGCCGCAGGCGAGCCGCGAGTTCGCGCGCTACAGCCAGTCCATCCGTCGAAATATCCGAAGCAGGCTCGCGCCGATGATCACCATCAAACCAAGCGCCCAGGGGTAGCCGAGCCGCCAATGGAGCTCCGGCATGTGGACGAAGTTCATTCCGTAGATGCTGGCCACGAGGGTCATGCTCATGAGGATGATTGACGACGCCGTGAGGGTCTTCATGACCTGATTCAGTCGGTTCGACATCACCGAGAGGTAGGCGTCGAGAGCGCTCGACATAAGATCCCGGTACGTATCGACGGCGTCCGTGACCCGGAGAAGATGATCGTAGACGTCTTGAAAGTACACCAACGTGGTTTCATCGAACATCGGATTGTCCCGGCGAATCAAGACATTCAGCACGTCCCGTTCCGGGGCGACCACACGTCGGATCGCAAGCAACTCCTTCTTCAAACGGAAGATCGCCTGCTGAGTGCCGGTATCAAATTGACCGAAGATCGACTCCTCCAGATCCTCGATGCGGTCCGACAGTTCGTCGACGCACGGGAAGTAGCCGTCGACGACGGCATCAAGGATGGAGTAGACGAGCAGTCCCACGCTCCGATTCCCGATCTCCTCGACGTTGCGACACCACCGATCGCGAATCTCACCGAGGAGCGAAAGATCACCGTTGTGGACCGTGACCACATAGTTTCGACCGACAAACAGGTCGAGCTCCGTGAGGTCGAGAGGCCGTTCCGCCGTCGACTGCATCGCGTAGAAGACGATGAAGGTCGTGCCCTCGTACTGATCGACTTTCGGTCGCTGGTGACGCCGGCTGACGTCTTCGATCGCGAGGGGATGGAACGAGAATTCCTCGGAGAGCAAGCGCAGGTCCTCGGGCGTCGGGTCGACGACGTCCAACCACAGCAGGTGCTCCTTCTGCGCGAGGACGTCGCTGATCGCCGAGAGCGAGACATCGTTCTCGAGAATCTTGCCATTGGCATGCACGTTGACCGTGATCACGTCATTCCTCGTGGCAATCGGCCGGCCATTCTTGGTGTTCCAACGACAGTGTAGTGGAACGACACCGCTGCCAGCGGAGGCACGGAGGTGCCCTTCCGCATCGCGTGACCAACCGCAGGATCGGTGAGCAACGCGAGCGACAGTACAGCTTGCCGCACCCATATCGCCATACCGCCGGCGCCATGCGTGGGAAATTCGCTGGAGACCCGGAGGTTGGCTATGCCGCCGCGGTACGCGCCATGCGCAAACCGCGTAGACGTGGGAAGAAGCGGAGGCGGATTGCCAGTTCAACGAGGAGCAGGGCAAAGGCAGCCGTCAACGGCACGAACCAGACCGGACGATAGTCGCGAAGAGCCGTCCCGCTAAGCCCCGAGCCGGTGAAAACGTCACCAGGTTCGTCCATAGAGAGGACGCGGCCGCCCGTCCTGGCCGCCAGCGCCGCCAACAGGCCAACACCGTTCGGCGAGGGTTGCAGTTCGGGGGAGGGGGGAACCGCGAACCCGGCCAATTCGTTGAGCGTTTCGTCACCGCGCTGCTGTTGGAGCTCCACCTTGTACGCACCGGCCTCCGGCGCCGCGACACGCATCTGATACTCACCCGGTCCCGACTGATAGAGGGGTACATCGGCCGTCACGGCACCGCCCGGCGAGGTAATCGTCGCCGTCGTCTTGGCCAAGTCGACATAATCACCCTGCTCGCCGACGGCATTGACGGTCACGACCGCCTCCGGTCCCTCGCGTTCGACGCCCACCTGGATCGACCGGTTCTCCGGATCAGGCAGCGCCCACCGCACCATGCTCATCCAGAACTCGTCATAGCGTGGCCACGATTGCCAGTCGAGCGCGAAGTCGCTCCCGTCATCGGCTGTCCAGGCCACGACCCGGCCGAGCCCGAACTGCCACTTGGCGAGCACTGGGTCGTCGCGCTCGCTCGTCAACACGACCTGCGCGTTCGGTTTCGCCTCGGCGAAATCGTACCCGTCCAGCATCGGCAACTCTTCGGGATCGAACCCGGTCATGATCGGGGAGGGGAGGGTATACAGGGGATGGAAGGCGCCACGGATGACCGACTGACTACCGGCGCTCTGCGCCTCGGCCAGCGTCAACCGCGGGATGTCTTCCGGCTTATCCGTGAAGGCGTAGCGGCCGTTTCCCCACTCCGCCAGCTTCTGCAGGAGCTCGGTGTCCGAGTCGTCGCCGATCGCGATCGTCGAGAGGGTGGTCCGGTTGACCTGGTTCTGCTCGATCAACTTTCGGTAGCTCTCGTCGGTGCCCGTCCGCGACTTGCCGTCGGAGAGGAGGACGATGTGCCGGACGTCCGCATCCGATTTGGCGATTGCATCGAATCCGACGTTGAGCGCCGAATAGATCTCCGTCCCGCCATCGGCGGTGATGCCGTCGATCGCGGCGCTGATCGTCTGCCGTGTCGCGTCACCTTCGATCTGGACCATCTGGACGATCCACTGCTGCTGATCGTTGAAGCCGAGGATGCCAACCTCGTCGCCGTTGGCAAGCGCCTGGGCGGCGAGTCGGACCGCCTCCTTTGCCATCTCGATCTTGCTCGTCCCACCCAGCGGGTCGTAGCTCATCGATCCCGATTTATCCATGATCAACAGCAGGGCCACTCGCTGTCGCTCTTTCCCGTCGGTCACTTTGACCGTCACCGGTAGCGTCCCTTCGAGGATCGTACCGGCGTACCCGCCCGGTCCGTAGCTCGTCGTCCCGCCGACGACGACCAGGCCGCGTCCCTTGCGGGTCGCCTCGCGCAACCCGGTCATCTGGTCGAGCGAAAGGGCCCCGGCCGGAACGTTGTTCAGGATCACCGCGTCGAACGCGCTGAGTTCGGACATCCGGGACGACACGTCGACTGGAGACATCGCGGTGATGTTCGCCCCGCGCCCTTCGAGGGCGGCGTGGAGTCTGCCGGAGTCAGTTCCCGGCTGTGTGACGAGGAGGAGTTTCGGTGCGTCGCGAACGATCAGTGCGAGGGGGAACTCGTTGTTCTCCGCGAAGCGATCGGCCGCTGTCGTGCCCGAGACACGCACCAGCAACGAGTGGAAGCCGGGCGTCAGATCGTTCAGCGGCTTGAACGGGTGCGAACTGACCCCTGCCGGAAACGTCGTCGGATCGTTCTGCAGCGACGTGCCGTCGACCACCAGCTCGAGCCGGCCGTCGCCACCCGCGCCAGTGACGATACTCGCCAGAACGTTGACCGTCTCACCTGCCCAGATCGAGGTTGGGGCGACGGCACCCTCGACCCGGAGGTCGTCGTTCCCGACACCATCGACCGCGAGCACGTCGATCGGCGTGCCGTCGGATGCCGCCTGGCCGGCCTGGTTCATCGCCGCGCCGATGTTCTCTGCGCCATCTGAGGCAAGCACGATTCGGCGCGCACCCCCGAGCGGGAGCGACCGCGCCAGCGCCAACGCCGACTCGATGTTCGTGCTCTCACGCTCTACCCCATCTGGCCCGTTCCAACGGCGGCCGATATCCTGCGCCTTCGTAGCGGACGCGGCCACGTCGGCGGACGAGCCGAAGGTGACAACCGCCGCCCGGTCGTTGCCGCCTGCTTCGTCGAGTGCCGATGACAGCCACTGGTCGATTCCGGACGCGGTGCTGTCGCTGATACTCTTCGATCGGTCCACGACAAAGACGGTGCTCGCGGCGCCTCCTCCCTCGGTCAGCAGCGGCTCGGCCAGCGCGAACGTCAGGAGCGCGATCACCGCGATCCGAAGCGGCAGCGCCGCCCGCGGCAGGCCGCGCCGGCGGACGCCCATCACGAGTCCGAGGATGGCGACGGCCGGCACCAGGACCAAGATCCAGAGTGCGGACGGTCGGGCGAAGGTGATGCCGAGCCAGTCAGTCATAGCCGTTCCTCAAGTCGTCGACAGTGCACTCACCTTCAGGCCGGTTGACCGAGCGTCGCTCGGCGCCGCTGCCGGCGCCGCCGTGGCAGCACCGACCAGAGCCATTCCAAACCGAGGACCGCCAGCGCAACCGCCACCAGCGTCGGCCAGAGATCGGACAGCGAGGCGCGAGTCCCGGACTCCGCGACGGCGCGGGCGGTCGCCAGCACACCGGGCAGCTCCTGGTTCGCACGCAGGTCTGATTCGCGCGTGTGCCCGGCGTTGACGACGAAGGTGCCGCCCCCGGACTCGGTTCCGGCGGCGTCGAGCTCCGTGATCCGGTACTCACCCGGCTGCCCGGTGTCGGAGTAGACCACCTCGCGCAGGAGACCACCGCCACCAGCCGTGGGCGCCGCTCCGTTCGCTGCCTCTTCGCCGACCGCAACCGCCAGATCGATCGGCTCGCCCGTCGGCGGTGCGATCCGCACCTTCGCGGCATCGGCGCGCGGTCGGTAGCGCAGCGGGTCGCCGAGCGGCACCGCCGACGGCAGCGGGCTTGGCGCCAACTCGTTCGCCATGTTGGCGATCAGGATCGGAAAGGCGATCCGCTGGGGCAGGTTCGTCTTCTGGTCGTTGAGATCGAACGTCAGGACGATCATCGGTTGTCCGCTTGCCGCCATCCGGCCGCGGTAGATTAGCGGGCCGGCGCCGGGCCCGTTCCGATCGTCCGCGCCGACGACTTCGGTGTCTGTCGCACTGAGATTGTGAATCGGCGTCTCGCCGAAGGTGACGCCCGTGAGATCGACCCCGAGAAGGAGCGGGTCGTTGGCGACGATCCGGGCGACGGTCGGCTCCAGCATCGTTTTCGCGCCGTCCGTCGGCAGTACGCCGTCGCGCGGGGGGTTGACGAAGACGATCGGTGCGTCGGGCAGCGTTGCCGCATCCTGCGGTGTGAAACCCTCGTAGACGACGAGGTCGAACGATCCCGGTGCGGCCCCATCGCTGGCTCCGGTTAGACTGTCGCTCGTCGATTGTGTCGTCAATTGGGCACCGGGCAGGACCGCCAACGCTCGCTGCAGCCACCCCGGCAGGTCGGAGACCAAGAGGATGCGCAGTCCGAGGTCTGCATCGCGCGCGAGCACCAACGACGCCCGATTGTCCGCCTGCAGGGCATCCTCTGCCTGAGCCGTGACAGTCACCTTCGCCGCGCCAACCGGGAGCTGTTTGACGAACTGCTCGACGTCGTCGTTCGCCTCGATCGTCACACTCTGTTGCTCGACTTCAATCCCGTCAGCGGAGACGACGACGCGGGCGGTGACGGGTTCGTCGCCGAAGTTGACAATCCGAGTGTAGAGCTGTTCCTGCCCCGGATTGTCCGGCGAGCTCCTCGCGCTTAGGTCGGTGATCGCCAGATTCGATGTCGTCGACCGGCCAACACGTTGGAATTCGATGGGAGCCCCAACCGCCTCGACCAGCGTCGGATCGACAGTGAGTGCCCCATCGGAGAGCAAGACGATCTGATCCTCCAAACCGGGCAGGACCAGGTCTCTCGCGAGCCGCAACGCCGCATTGAGATCGGCACGCCCGCCGGGCGCCGGGAGTCGTCCAAGCCGGTCCCGAAGGGCCTTCAATCCGGCCGCGTCGGTCGCCTCCAGTGTCGTCGGATGCGTCCCGAGCAGGACGACCGTCGCCACGTCGCCTTCACGCAGATCGGACACCCGTGACAGGGCGTTGACCCGCGCCTCTTCGAAGCGAGTGCGCCCCGAGGCTGTATCCGTCGCCACCATACTCGTCGAGCCGTCAAGCAGAATGATGACGTGCGTCGGTTCGGTGCGGCGACCGAGCCCGGCCCAGGCATCAGTCGCCGCCGGTCGCATCAGGGCGAAGGCCAACAGACCGACGATGATGAGGTGTAACAGGAGCAAAAGCGTCAACGGCGGCCGGCGAAACCGCGCCTGCTCGGTCTGCTGATCGACCGCCGCCAGCCAGAACCGCAGCGTCGGCACCGGCCGAACGGTCGGCGTCGTGTGCCGCATGTGGTAAAGCACGACCAGTGGCAACCCGACGAGAGCGACGAGCCCGAGCGGCGCCAGCAGCGAGAAGCCGCTCATGCCAGCACCCCGCGCTGGTGCAGCATCCGCAGCACGATCGTCTCGAATGGCCAGTCGGTCTGAATCCTTATGTACTCGGCCTGCTCATCCTTACAGGCCGCCTCGACGTTCTCCAGCCAGGCGGAGAGAGCGGCGTTGTACCGCTCCAAGATGTGTGCGGTCGGTGTCAACCGCAGTCGCTGTCCCGATTCGACCTCCAGCAGCTCCGCCGGTTCGCCGCTCGTCAGCAGCGCCGGGGCGAGTTCCGTCTCATCGACGACGTGGACGACGATCACCTGCCACTTCCGCGCCCGGAGGTCGCGGAGTTGCTCGCGAAGCCGTTCCGGCTCGCCCGACAACAGATCCGACACCAGCACCAGAATGCCGGGTCGTCGTCGCGCCCGCACATAACGGTCCACCGATGCGGAGAGATCCGTCTGCCCGAGCGGTGTTAGCCGGGAGAGGTACTGCAACATCGGCACGACGTGCGACCGGCCCTGCGACGGACCGAACGGTGCCGCGAGCTCGC
>JAXDKI010000350.1:0-7911 GCA_034667245.1 Thermomicrobiales bacterium
CTTCCTCGAAGACGACCTGGCGATCCCGGTGGTGCCGGGGACGAAGAGCGAATCGGAGAAGTTCGCGGGGGCGCTGCGGACCTACACGGTCGAGGCGATGATGGGCGGCAAGCACTGGGCGCTTCAGTCCGGGACCTCCCACAACCTCGGCGACCATTTCGGGCGCGTCTTCGGGATCCGCTTCCTCGACCGCGACGGCGAGCGCAAGTTCGCCTTCAACACCTCCTGGGGGATGAGCCACCGCACGCTCGGCGCGATCGTCATGGTCCACGGCGACGACGCGGGGTTGAAGCTGCCGCCGGTCGTCGCGCCGGTCCAGGTGGTCGTCGTCCCGATCTGGCGGAAGCGCGGCGACCTTGCCCAGATCGAGGAAACCGTCGCCCGCATTCAGGAGCGACTGGCGCCGGTGGCGCGTGTCCGCGTCGATTGGCGGGAGGACCGCACGGCCGGCTACAAGTTCAACGAGTGGGAGCTGAAGGGCGTCCCGCTCCGGCTGGAGATCGGGCCGCGCGACGTGGCCGCCGATCAGGTCGTGCTCGTGCGCCGCGACACTCGCGAGAAGCAGACGGTTCCGCTTGCCAACCTGGCGCCGGTGGTCGAGGAGCTCCTCGCCGCGATCCAGGCGAACCTCTTAGCCAGCGCGAAACGGATGCTTGCCGATTACACTGCCGAAGTCGCGAGCTACGAGGAGCTGATTGCGCGCGTAGCCGGGAACGCGGGCTGGTCCCTCGCCCACTGGTGCGGGGATCCTGCCTGCGAAGCGAAGGTCAAAGCCGAGACGAAGGCGACGATCCGCTGCATCCCGCGTGATGCTCCCGCCGAGCCGGGGCGGTGCATCGTCTGTGGCCGGACGAGCGAGCGCCGCGTCGTGTTTGCGCGGGCGTATTGAAGCCGACCTGTGGAGCGATGGAGGACGGGGTCCGTCGATCCGCCGCAACCGGGTCGTTGCTCCGTCCTCCCCAAGGAGCAGCGCCTCGACGCGGAGCGGGCGGGATCGGGAAGGAGACTGCGGTCGCCAGGGGGCACCTCCGCCGTAGCGGAAGGCCGGACGGAGCACATCGCTCTCCGGGTCAGGCGGATCCGCGGGCCGGTTCACCAGGAGAGCGGGTGAGCCGGCATGCTCTGATGAGGCTTGCCGGGGAACAGCCTCTTGACATGTCCGAAAATCCGCGAGGGGGACTCTATGCCCGAAAGCTCGATTGATCTCCGCTCCAGACCGCCTGCAACGCTCGATAATCCAAGAGAATGATCCCCTCCTCCGTCACGATATCCCGCGCCTCTTGAGACATCAGAAACTCGTAATCCGCCTTGCGCACCGGCCAGCCATCGTCGATGGCCTGGGCCTCGGCGTTGCCGAGACTGGGATGGACCGCCCACTCGCTCAGCCCGACCGGTAGGTCTCGCAGCATCTGCGCGTAACGGGCCGACTTCCCGACCGTGTCCACACGAAAGCTGTCCATCAGGTCGTGGTCGCCGGTGGGCAAGCCCTGACCCTGGAGTCTTTCGATCAAAGCTGGCGCGGAAACACGCAACGCCAAGCCGTATTCGTTGGCCAGCCCGAGCGTCAGATCGAAAACGTCGGCGCGTCCGCCGTCATAGAGACAGTGCCAATCCAGGTGGGTCGGCTTCAGCTTGGCGGACAGCACGGCTTCGATCTGTGCCCGGAACTCGACCTCCAACTCGTCCAGCCTGGCCCGGGCCAGAAACTTGGGGATGCGTGGATGGCTGTAGAAGTAGCCGGCCTCGTCGACCAGAGACGGCACCTGATCCCTGGGGGTGAGCGGACCCCAGCGATAATTGACCAGCTCACAAATGACGGTCAGGTGAACGCCGAAGGCAACATCGGAGTTTTCTCCGAGCAGCTGCATCGCGTGCCGCCCCCAGGGGCAGGGCACCATCACGGTCGTAGACCGCACCACGCCCTCCTTCAGCGTGCGAAGCGTCGCCTCGTTGACGGCGTGGTACATCCCGAAGTCGTCGGCGTTGAGGATGAGCAGGCGGGCGTCCGGGGGATAGCCCAGCAGCTCGTTAGCCCGACGGTTTGGCACTGTTTGCTCCTTTGACGGCACGGCCCTAAGAAGATAGGACCCCGTGGACATCCCCTCAAGTGTGCAGTCCGGCGCGTGGTCCTCGCCGCTCCCTATCGTGATGATTGTCCGATCGTGGCGCCGATCCCGGCGTTGTTGCGGCCATGGGGCGGAGAGCGCTCAAGACCGGCGCGCTGCCCCTGGTGACCGACTTCAGCCGCCTTCTCTCCATTCTCATGCTTCCACACCGACAAATTGCACGTCCCGGCTCTCCGCATCGTCCGCGGCGAAGGCGAGGAGGCGCTCACCCTCCTCGGCCACGGCGACACGGTCATGCTCGGGTATCGGCTCGAAGGGCTCGATCAACAGGGTGGCTGCGTGGCGCTGGCGTTTGAGCGTCCAGGTGCCGCGGACGAAGCCGTCGACGAGCACCGTCGGCTTCCCGATACCGATCCGCTTCCGGAATTCGTCCGTCATGATTCGGCTACGATCGGCGTGACCGAGGAGGACGTTGTCGAAGTCGGGCAGGAAGCGCGGTGGGGCTGGGGTGCCGGGATCGGATCGCGGGGCGTCCGGGACGTCGAAGAGTTCCCGGCCGCATTGGTCCCGGAAGGTCAGCAGGCGCGGCCGCAACCGCTCAATCACCTCCCGCAGCCCGGTCATTCCCGACCAGGCCCGCACGTCCATCACGGTGGCCGGGCCGAATGCGGCCAGGTAGCGCATCACCAGCTCGTCCGGCGAGGGGCTGGCGGCGAGAGGTCGACCGAGCCAGACATCGGTCGTGGTCCAGGTGGCCTTCGCGCTGGCACCCCAAATGCCACGCGGCGGCACCTGGACCAGCGGCAGCAGGAAGTGCACGGCGTAGGCGAGCGACTCGGCGTCGCGATCCGGCCACTGCTCCCCCAGCAGCCTGCCGAGCTCGGCGTTGGTGCGCGGCCGTTCCTCGACGAGTACTCGTCCCATGGCGACCAGTTCTTCGACGTCGATCCCCGCGATCCCCCGGCCGAAGTGACGGCTCGCGGAGAGCCCGCGATCCAGCACGGGCTGCACGAGAGGTCGCAGAGTCAGACAATCGGCGGCGGTGACGAGATGGATCGTCGCGCGCATCAGGGAGAGACGCACCGCGCTCCGATCGACGATCATCTCGGCGAGCTGGTCGTGGCGAAACCCGTTTAGCCGCGTCCACAGCCCGACGTAGGGATTGCCCGGCGTCTGCGCCTGCATTCCGACCAGGCGCTCGATCGCCCCGGCGGCCGGAACCGTCCAGCGTCGCAGCAGCATCTGGCGCTCGAGCAGGGCGCGGTTCAGCGCGCGCTGGCCGAGCACCTCACCCGACTCGTTCCCGCTTCGCCCGATCGCGGTCTTTGTCGTCAGTCGCTTCGGCATGCCGCCCATTGCTACCGAACCCGCTGGAAGAACGCCCGCACATCCTCGACCAAAAACTCGGGAACTTCCATCGCCGCGAAGTGCCCGCCGCGATCGAATTCCGACCAGTGGACGACGTTGTGCTCGCGCTCGGCGAACCGCCGGATGGCGACGTCCTGGGTCAAGGAGACCGCCACCCCGGTCGGCACCGTACCTCGCTCTCCGGGTGCCCACAGACTTGGATCGTGGTAGGTCTCGTAATAGAGGTTGGCCGCAGATCCGGCCGTGCCGGTTAGCCAGTAGAGCATCACGTTGGTGAGGAGGTGGTCGCGATCGACGGCGTCCTCGGGCAGCGCGGCCGCCGGGTCGGTCCACTCCTTGAACTTCTCCACGATCCAGGCGAGCTGCCCGGCGGGGGAATCGACGAGTCCGTAGGTCAGCGTTTGCGGGCGGGTCCCCTGGATGTGCATGTACCCCATCATGTCGTTCTCGAAGTTCTTGAATCGTGCCAGTCGCTCCTGCTCTCCCTCGGTGAGGTCCGCCATGTCGATCGGATCGCCGGAGGGGAAGGTGACCAGCGCATTGACGTGGACCCCGACGACATGCGCGGGATCAAGACGGCCCATCAGCGGCGCCTCGAACGCCCCAACGTCTCCCCCCTGGACACCGTAGCGCTCGTACCCCAGGCGCCGCATCAACTCGGTGAACGCCTTGGCGATGCGACCGTGCGTCCAACCCGCTTCGCCGAGCGGACCGGAGTACGCGAACCCGGGGATCGACGGAATCACCAGGTGGAAGGCATCGGTCGGGTCCCCACCGTGCGCGCGGGGATCGGTCAGCGGTCCGATCATCTCCAGGAACTCGACGATCGATCCTGGCCAGCCGTGGATGAGCATCAGCGGCAGTGCCTCCGGCTCTGGCGAACGCACATGCAGGAAGTGAATATTGACCCCGTCGATTGTCGAGGTGAACTGCGGGAACTCGTTCAAGCGCGCCTCGGCCGCGCGCCAGTCGTAGTCGGTCCGCCAGTAGTCCGCCAGGTCTTTCAGGTACGCGGTGGGCACACCCCGGCTCCAACTGACGCCGGGCAGCTCGCTAGGCCAGCGGGTTCGGGCCAGCCGCTCTCGCAGATCGTCGAGGTCCTCCTGCGGCACGTCGATCCGAAAGGGGTGGATGGTGGTCGTATCGGTCACAGGAGATCCTTTCTGCTGGATCGCGAGGACTGTCGATCGCCGTCCCATTGCCAGGTGGGTTCACGGTACCACCAATAACTGACATCTCGTGGCAGGTATTCGAGCAGACATCGGAGCGGTCGGTGGATGCGGCGAGCGACGCGAGGCACGCGCGTGTTGGGGCGAAAATCTTCGTGTTTCAATGACCAGATGCGGCGTCAGCGGAGCGATAGGCGCTCCCGCGACAGCGCGTCGAGATAACGGTCAGTTGCCCAGGCGGACGTCTACCGGTGTCCGACGAGCAGGTGAGGACTACGTGGTTCCGGCGGTTGCACGGAGCGGGCGCTGCTCGCCGAGCGCGAGGGCGGCGGTGACAAGGGCGAGGTGGGTGAAGGCCTGGGGGAAGTTGCCGAGCTGGCGGCCTGCCTCCGGGTCGTACTCCTCGGCGAGCAGACCGACGTCGTTGCGGAGGGCGAGCAGTCGCTCGAACAAGGCGCGCGCCTCGTCGCGGCGTCCCTGCATCGCCAGGACCTCGACGAGCCAGAACGAGCAGGGGAGGAAAGCCCCCTCTCCCGCGGGCAGCCCATCGAAACCATCCTCTTCGGTCCGGTAGCGCAGAACCAGGCCGTCGCAGGTGAGCTCGCGCCGGATGGCGTCGACGGTGGCGACGATCCGCGGGTCGTTGGCCGGCAGGAAACCGACGATCGGCATTATCAGGACGCTGGCGTCGAGTTCGTCGGAACCGTACGACTGCGCGAAGGCCTGCCGGCGTTCGCTCCAGGCGCAGGCGAGCACGTCGGTCTTGATCTCGTCACGCAGCTGCCGCCAGCGCTCGACCGGTCCATCGCGGCCGAACTCCTCGTGGATGCGAACGGCGCGGTCGAAGGCGACCCAGGCCATCACCTTCGAGTGCGTGAAGTGCCGCACCGGCCCCCGGATCTCCCAGATCCCGGCGTCCTCCTTCCGCCACCCATCCTCGAGCCACGCCAAAAGCCGCTTGAGCAGTGACCAACCGGACACCGTGCCCTCGATGCCGTTCGCCAGCGTCTCGTACGCGACGTCGAGCACCGCGCCGTAGACGTCGATCTGCACTTGGGCCGAGGCGCCGTTGCCGACACGCACCGGACGCGACCCTTCGAACCCCGGCAGCCACTCGAGCTCCCGCTCGTCGAGGCGACGTTCACCGGCGATTCCGTAGACGATCTGCACCTCGGCGGGGTCGCCGGCAATCGCCCGCAACAGCCACTCGCGCCAGGCTATTGCCTCCTCACGGTAGCCGGCGTCGAGCATCGCCAGCAGCGTCAGGGACGCGTCGCGCAGCCAGCAGTAGCGATAGTCCCAGTTGCGGACGCCGCCGATCCGCTCCGGCAGTGAGGTTGTCGGCGCGGCGACGATGCCGCCCGTCGGCGCGTAGGTCAGTGCCTTGAGGACGCGCAGCGACTGTTGGATCTCCTCGTGGTGCTCGCCGTGGTCGCGACAGGTGCCGGTCCAGTCGGACCAGTACGCTTCCGTGTCGGCGAGGGCCTGCTCGGGGTCGACGGGGGAAGGAAGCGGTTCGTGCGAGGGGAACCAGGTCAGGACGAACGGCACCCGCTCCCCCGGCCCGACGACGAAATCCGCGACCGTCGTCAGATTCTCACCGTGGAGATCGACCGGCGTGCGAAAGCAGAGCGCATCCGGACCGGCCACCGCGAGCAGGGCGTCGTCGACACGCTGTACCCACGGCACGGTCTGGCCGTAGTCGAAGCGGACGACGAGCTCCGCGCGCATCGGCACCCGGCCGTGGATCCCTTCGACGATCCGAACGATGTCGGGCGCACGACCGCGCGGCGGCATGAAGTCGATGACCCGAACCGCCCCCTCCGCCGTCTCGTAGACGGACTCGAGGATCAGCGTGTCCTGCCGGTAGCGACGCTCGGCCCGGCGAATGCTTGTCGCCGGAGCGAGGAGCCAGCGGCCGTGCTCCGGCCCGCCGAGCAGCGCGGCAAAACAGGCGCCGGAATCGAACCGGGGGAAGCAGCACCAGTCGATCGACCCCGTCTGGTCGACCAGTGCCGCCGTCTGGAGATCGCCGAGCAGCGCGTAGTCCTCGATCCTCCTCATTACCCCACCCTACGAAGCACTTCCCGCTGGGGACGGGTCGGTCCGACCAACGGCACCGGCCCCACCCGATGTCGCGTAGAGGATCGCCGGGCGGTAGGCAGGAGGCAACGGCATCCAGCAGCGTGACGCACCCGTTGGACGCGCGTTTTCGACCGGCCAGGGGGCGACGAGAGCGATCATGATACGAAGGGGTCGCCGAGCTGACGCCCGGTAGAAGTTGCTCGTTGCGTCCGAGACGACAGTCTCCTCACACGTAGACGGTGTGCGGGTTATCGGAAGAGGTCCGCGACCGGAATCGACGGCAACCTTGGTAAGACGTCCGGTCCGTCGAGCACGTCCACCTCTGAGAGAGTCAGGCGCTCGCGCCCCGCACCATCGACCCAGACGGTCTTCGTCTCGGGGCAGACGTACCAGATGAGAGACACCCCGGCCCGGCGGTAGTCGGTGATCTTCTCCTCGATGTCGGCGCGGCGATCGGAGGGCGAGCCGACTTCGACGACGAGCGCCGGCGGGACCGTTAGGTAGCTCAGTCGCGGTTTGGGCGGCAGTAAGTGATTGAGGGCGACGGCGATGTCCGGCCCGCGAACCGTGTCGGGGTCGCGCTCCAACCAGAACCCCGTGTCGTTGAGGAAGACCGTCGCGAGACCTCTCTGCCTGGCATAGAGCAATAACGGAAGCGCGGCATTCGCGGTGACCTCGCCGTGCTCCGGTTTCGGCGGCGGCATCCTCCGCAACTCCCCCCGCACCAACTCGTACTGATAGCCGTCGTCCGGAAGGGCGGCCAACTCGTCGGCGGTCATCAGCTTCGTCGCAACCATCGCGGGCGTTTCCTGATGAGGGAGGTCGGGCGGGTAGGCTCCATCCCACGCTGTTGCCGATCCCGTCCCAATCCTATCATCTCCGCCCCGGCCTCTTCCCGACGGGAACCAATCCCCACCTACCCATTGGTCGATTGGCTCTCTTCCGATCGACTCCTCCCCGATACACTTCCTGGGTCGCGCTCCTCAACACCCCCGTGGCGGACGCGATCAGGACGGGACCGACGGGCCTTGCCGCGCGATCCCGGCACAAGCAGAGACAGGAGATACCCAAGCATGCCGCGCCCGTTCAGCCAGGTCGACGTCTTCACGACCACGCCGTACACCGGCAATCCGGTTGCCGTCGTGCTCGACGGCGAGGGTCTCAGCACGGACGAGATGCAGCGATTTGCCAACTGGACGAACCTGTCCGAGACCACCTTCGTG
>JAXDKI010000351.1:0-9176 GCA_034667245.1 Thermomicrobiales bacterium
CAACTTTGCGACCGCCGTTCGGCATGGCCGCAAAGTTGGCATTGATGGCACGCACGTAGGTGAATGAAAGACGGATTATATTGTTGAGATCGGTATGTCCAATGCCGGGTCCGCCCGCTCCAGGAACGATCTCTTGCGGGACGATCAGGATCGCCCGTACTATGCCACGCTATGAACGACGTGATTCGAGCATGGCGACGGAATCGAACTCGGGCGGGTGCGCAACTGCGTTCACTGCGTCTCGCAGCTGGCCTCACCCAGCTCGACCTAGCCGCGCAGAGCGGCGTCACCCACGAGTCGATCAGCCGCCTCGAGCTCGGTGTCCGCTCCCCACGCGCGGCGACGATCCGGTGTCTGGCCGATGCACTCGGCGTCGAGCCGCTTGAGCTCGTCGGCCAGACCGGTGTGCCGCCGGGTACCTGATAAGGTCCAAACCCGGGAACCGCATCGGCAATCGAAACCGGACGAGTCCTATGAGGACCGAGCTCCGCGACCTGGTCAGCACCATTTTCGCCGGTGGCGTCATTTCCAGCGTCGGCGGCCAGCTCTTTGTAACCCTCGCCGACCGCGGCTGGTCCTCCTGGTGCAACCGCGTCTTCGGCCGCCGCCAGACCATCCACCACGACCTGCAACGTCCCCGCGCCGGACGCCATTCCGCTCGACGCCGATTTCCCCTTTCACAGCGGCGACGTGCGAAGATGGGACGAATGCGCCCGCCTGCTCTCGGATGGATTGATCCCGGCAGAGTTTGCCGATACGGCAGGTGCTGTCTCTGAATCGACGGCCCGTTTGCCCGGTCACATAGGACCCTGCCTTCGTGGCCGGGCTCAGTACGAACACGCTGAGCCTGCCCTTAGGCGGAGCCTGGCACTTTCCGAGCGGTAGGAGCCCTCCGGGCACCGGTCAGGGGGGAGACTCGTTCCGCGTCGAACCCGCGCGAAATCCCCCGCTGCCATCAGGCGCTGGCAGAAGATCCGACTCGGAGGGTTCAACACCGCTCGTCATCAGTCGCGAAATCTGGGCCTATCGTCGCACCCAGGGCCTTTTCTCACGCTCGCGACGTGATAAACTGAATACAGCTACCCCACGTCTCGACGGCAGGGGGTCAGGTCGCAAGCGGTGCCGGGCCCGTCCCACATCGCATTGACGCGAACACAACCCGCCGTCGAGCATCGGGCGTGCGCCCCCTCCGCGCGCTCGGGTTGGCCGAGGTGCAGCTCGGCCCCTTAGCGCTCGCCGTGGCCGTGGCATTGACCGCCGGCCACTCGGAGGATGGAGACCATGGCCACCGCTACGGCGACGTCGGCGACTCCGGGCGTTGCCCGTCCGCTTCCGCCGCTCTCGGTGGACGATCCCCGTTTCCGCATCCCGACCCTCCACGACGTCTACCTCGCCCGACGGGTTGTCGATCGGTACCTGAAACCGACGCCGCTTCTCCGCCCGGCTGCGCTTGCCGAGCGCCTCGGCTGCGACCTCTATCTCAAGTGCGAGAACCTCCAGCCGATCGGCGCCTTCAAAATCCGCGGCGGCCTCAACCTGCTCTCGCAGCTCTCCGACGAGGAGCGGGCGAGGGGAGTCCTCACCACCTCCTCCGGCAACCACGGCCAGTCGATCGCCTTCGCCGCCCGCGAGTTTGGCGTCCGCGCCATCGTCTACATGCCCGAGCCGGCCAACCCCCTCAAGGTCGCTTCGATGCGCCGCCTCGGCGCCGAGATCGTCTTCTATGGGGCCGACGTCGACGCCTGCCGCCTCCAATCCGAGCGGCACGCCGAGCGCGAAGGCATGTATTATGTTCATCCAATGAACGACGCGCGCCTGATCGCCGGTGTCGCCACGTACACCCTCGAGATCCTCGACGAGGTCCCGGATCTCGATGTCCTGATCGTTCCAGTCGGCGGCGGTAGCGGGCTCAGCGGGGCCTGTCTCGCCGGGAAAGCGATCAACCCGAACCTGACGGTGATCGGCGTCCAGTCGAGTCATGCCCCGGTGATCCACGACTCGTGGCGCCGCCGGGAGTTGCTGGAATACGACCGCGTCGATACCTTTGCGGAGGGGATCGCCACCCGCGTCGCCTACGAGTTGCCGGCGCACATCCTCTGGGATCGCGTCGACGACATCCGCCTGGTGACCGACGCCGAGCTTAGGCGCGCGATCCTGACGATTCTGGAGACGACACGACAGCTCGCCGAAGGTGCGGGCGCCGCCGCGGTTGCCGCGGCTTATCAGTTACGACACGATCTGGCCGGCAAGAAGGTCGCCGCCGTCCTCAGCGGGGGCAACTTGACTCTGGACAGTCTGAAGCAGGCGATGGACGAGGAGCAGCCCTGGTGACGAAATTCCTCGAATGGTTCGGCCCCCGCGGCCGGCAAGACGGCAACTCCGGCGCGATCATCCAGATCGCTCGCGAGGTCGTCGAGCGCAGGCGCTCCGTTCAGGGCGCCCTCAACGAGGTTCGGCACCCCGCCGTCCTCGATTCCCTCGCCGACGAGGATTTCCGCATCCTCGACGACGAGATCGCCGACAGCGCGGCCGAGTACCGCGAGTACGCGATCGTCCTCGCCCGCCTCTCCCACGCCGCCGCCCGCGCCAAGGGGTTCGATCGTCAGATCGTTGACGCCGCCCTCCGCCTCGACAGTCTCCTCCCCAAGGAGGATCCGAGCCGCGAGCGCGACCAGCTCCTCCGCGACGCCTACGTCATCGCCCAGCGCGCCGGCTACGTCCGAGGCGGTCGCCTCACCCTCGCCCGCCTCGGTCAGCGTGCCGTCGAAGCCGACGAATTCGACCGCGCCCGCACCATTCTCCAGCAGCAGCTCGACATCGGCGATGAGGCGACTGACACCGCGGCCGAAGTCGACTCCGCGATCATGCTCGGCGACATCCTCCGCCGCGAGGGCGACCCGATCGCCGCCCAGTCCTACTTTCGCCGCGCCAGCCGCTCCGGCGCGCGTCTCCACCACGACCGCGGCGTCGCCGAGGCCCTTGTCCGCCAGATCGAGCTCCTCGACGACGGCACCGGTCTGGAGACGGTTGCCGCCCTCCAACGCCAAGCCCTCGACGCGGCCCAGCGCACCTCCGATCTTGGTCTCCAGTCCCGGATCGTCCTCGCCCTCGCCGAGACCCTGGCCCGTACCGGTCAGATCGAAGACGTCGTCGGCCAGCTCGAAGCCGGCGTCGCCCTCGCTCGCCAGATCGGTGACCTCTCCGTCGAGAGCCGCTGTCTGAACGCCCTGGTCGAAGCCGGTCGCCGCCTCGGCGACCTCGACGGTGTCGCCGTCTACCAGGACGAGTTGATGCACCTGGAGGACCGCCTCGGTAACCGCCCGGCCGCGGCCGTCTGGGCCTTCCGCCTCGGTACGACCTACCTCGACCTCCACAAACCGGGCCGCGCCGCCGAGGCGTTCGCCCGCGCCCACCAGATGGCCTCCGCCCTCCGCGACGGCAAACTCGAACAGCGCGCCCTCGGTGGTCTCGGTTTCGCCTACACCGCCCTCGGCAAACCGGTCGATGCCCTCGAGCACTTCATGGGCGCCCTCGAGATCGCCCGCCGCAGTAATGACGTCCCGCACGAAGCGCAGTGGCTCGCCAGCATCGGTCAGGCCCTCTGGAAGTTCGACCAGACCGACGACGCCCTCCGCGCCGTGACCGAGGGCCTGGCCGTCGCTCGCCGCATCGACGACGTCGAACTCCAGGCCAGTCTCCTCGCCCTCCTCGGCCAGATCCACGCCGCCAACGGGCAGGTCCCGCGCGCCCGCGAGTGCTACCACCGCGCCCTCGATCTCAACCGCCGCCTCGGTCAGCCCGGCGAGCAGATCCACCTCCTCTCTGCCCTCGCCGGTCTCGCCCTGGAGACCCACCAGTTCGGCCACGCGACCGCCCTCTACGAGCAGGCGCTCCACATCGCCACCGACGGCGGCGACCGTGTCACCGCCACCCGTCTCCACGGCCGCCTCGGCCGCATCGCCCAGAAGCAGCGCGATCTCCACGCCGCTCTCGACCACTATCGCAAGGCCCTCGAATTCGCCGAGTCGATCGACCAACCGGGCCTGATGAGCCAGGCCCTCCTCCACCTCGGCGCCGCGCAGCACGCCATTGCCGACCCCGGCGCCGTCGGCACCTACCGCCGTGCCCTCAGCTACACCCAGCAGCTCGGCGATCTCCGCCGCGAAACCGTGGTCCGCCTCAACCTCGGTCTCCTCCTCAGCACCAACGGCCACCGCAACGAGGGCCTCGACCACCTCTACCGTGCCTCCGCCCTCGCCCAGGAACTCGGCACCGAGGGCGAAGCGCTCCTTGACCAGGTCGAAGAGGCGATCGCCGCCGCCGGCGGCGCCACCGGCGAATCCGCCTCCTGGTACGAATCCCAAGCGCGCGCAGCCACGGCCGAGCCTCGCAGCATCCCCCGCAGCCAGCGACCGCTCAGCGATGACGAGCTCTACGCGGAGGCGACGCTCCCGCCCCATTGATTGGGAGCAGGCGACCGTCGGAACGGGCCGGACACCTGAACGTATACCTCACCTAGTCCATCTGGACCTCCAGATCGGCTAGACGTACGTACGCCTCAGCCGTATACTTGTCCGCACCGATCGGTCCCCGCTCACCCCCGCTCATTGAAGAACACGCCTGTTCAGAGAATCCGACGCGGCACTTTGTCGAGCCAAGTGTCCTAGCTGTCCTTTCGCCTCCAGGTCTGACGACCCCGACGTTGGCATCTCATGGACAAGCCACATCTCGAACCAGCACACCGTCGCCAGGCGTCTCCGGTTGCCGAATCCCGGAACGCCGATCCAGCTGCTGTGCTACTCGTTGACACCAGGGATGGCCGCGGACGCCGCCTCCTTGCAACCGCGGAACCCGTCGACGCGACCCCTGCCGGTGAGGCGGTCGCCCTCCGGGCGCTCGCCGCGCTCCGCCGCAGTTTCCTTTCTGCCGACCAAGAACCGCTCGTTGACGCCCTCAAGCACGCCTTCGATGTGGCGAATCGCGAGGTCCACACCGAAAACGACCGGACAATCGCCGTGGACCATCGTCGCGTCTTCGTCGGTGCCACCGCGGTGGCCACCGACGGCGCGGAGCTGCTCGTTGCGTTGTCACCACCCGGCCAAGCGATCGTCTCCCAGGACGGCCAATTCTTCGCCTTCCCCGACCTCGCCTCCTGGCGCCCCGGCTTCGAACCCGATTCGGATCTTCCCGCGGCCGAACCACTCGGCCTCGCGGCGTCGGTTGAGCCCGAGATCTACGCGACCGTTGTCGCCCCTGGGGACTCCGTTCTGATCGGCTCGACCGCCATCGGCCGCTGTCTCGCGGCTGCACCGCAGCTCGCCGAGCTCGCCAGCAACCCCTCCTGGTTGCCGGCTGCCCTCAAACGCGTCGGCGCGGCGGGCCACAATCTCGGCTGTGCCGCCTGGATGACCGTCTCTCCCGATCCGGCACCGGTCGCTCCGATCGTGCCAAAGGCACAGACCGCGTTTGCTGGAGACCTCCCCGTTCCCGCGGATGATTGGTTGAGCCCCGGTCTCCGGCGGGCGATCTTCTGCGACCGCATCCATACGTGGCTGATCGAAACCTTCGAACGTCTCGTCCCCGCCTCCGCTCCTCCGGTCATGCCACTCGCGGGGCCCAGCCGGGCAGTTGGTCCTTTGGGCGCCGGCTACGTCCGTCGCTACCGTGGCGCCTGGCGCGGCGACGGCTCGCCCTTCTCGTCGTCGCACTCTCCCCGCGGACCCCGACTGCCCTTCCGCGGCCGCGCCATCGCCGCCTTCCTGCTCGTGCTCCTGATGCTCGGCGGTCTCTACGCCGGGTACGACTACCGTCAGGCGCGAGCCCATCAGGTCGACTCCTTCCTGTCGGTCGCTGACGCCTACCTTGCCGCGGTGACTTCTACGCAGCCTCCCGACGCAATCGATACCCAGCTCGACGAGGCGGAGGCAGCCCTCGAGGCGGCGGCGGGCAATGGCGCCAGTATCTCGCTCCTTCGCTCGCGCCGAGAGGCAATCGCCACGATCCGCGATCGCGCCCACAACGTCACGCGATTAACTCGGGTGACACGCCTCGGAACGCTTCCTGCCGGCGTCGCTCGCACGACTCCTCAACTACTCGGCGACGGACAGCGGCTTTATCTCATCGCCGATGCCGTCTATCAGGTCGATGCCGAAACTGGCGCCCAGACACGGCTTCTGGTGCCGGGGTCGACCGTCGTCGGACGGACCGTCGGGCCCGACCTCAGCGCCGCGCTCGACGGCGATGCCCTGGTCGTCTCCGACGGTCACTCACTCTTCCATCTGGCGCCTGATGGCAACTGGGACGCTTCGGTGCTTGGATCGATGCGGAAGAGGACCGATCCCGACGTGACGGCATCCGCGGCCTTCCTTGGCAGCTTCTACGTCTTCGACGGGGCGTCTGGCGAGATCCTGAAGTACCCGGCGGAGCAACTTGGATCGCCGCCCGAGGTGTGGCTTCAGAAGGGGAGCCGACCGGAAACGCTCGATGCGCGAGACCTGGTCGTCGACGGCAGCATCTACGTCCTCGGCAATGACGGGGAGATCGCCTCGTACTATCGCGGGGAGACCCGCGAAGCGTTCCGCCTGGGCGTCGAACCGCCGGTTGCCGAGCCGGTCTCCCTCGTCGGTGGGCCGGAGACCGAATTCCTCTACCTCGTGGACAGGAGCGGGACCGACGGACGGATCCTACGATTCGATCGGCACGGAAAGGACGTACGGCAATTCCTCCTGCCGCTTGCGTGGCAGGAGGAATTGGCGCCGGGAGCCACCGACGAGTTCGCCCACGTCTCCGATGTCGCGATCGACGAAACGACGGACACGATCTATTTCGTCGGACGAACCGGGATCTGGCAAGCGACGATCCCGGCCGACGCACCGAGCGGCTGATCGGCGGCGGTAAGCAGAGCGCGGTCTATTTCTGGAAGTAGATTTTGTTCTTCCCGATGAACTCCGCCCACTGCTCGGGCACGTCGTCTTCGAAGAAGATCGCCTCGACCGGGCAAACCTCGGCGCAGACGCCACAGTCGATGCACTCATCGGGATTGATGAAGTACTGATCGGCGTTGTCGTCCGAGTGGATGCAGTCGACCGGACAGACCTCGACGCAGGAGGCGTCCTTTGTCCCAATGCACGGCTGGGTGATGACATACGTCATCGCTCGCGTCCTCCTCCCCTCAAGGGGAAGTCTTTGAAGCTGAGCAATGCGCTGGGTCCGCTGATACGCAAAACGGCGCTCGTCGGCGACGAACTTGCGGACGGGTGGAGTATAGCAGTCGGGTTCGCTGCCTCGCACAGGACTCAGGGCACAACTTCCGTTTTCCCGCCTTGGTTTGCCAGCCACACGCTCCCTCGGCGCCGTGCTACCATCGGCCCCGCTTTGGGTTCGATTGACGCACGAAGAGGTGAAACGGTGCCCTTATTGGATGGGGAAGGTCAGCCGCTGGAGACACTCGGGATGAACGAGGAGGCAATGCGCCTCTATGTGGAGGAGCTCGTCCGCGAGCGGGCACAGGAAGTCGCGGCCGAGACCGGCACGACTGTGGAAGAGGAGCTCGACAGCCCCGCCTATGCCGCGATCCGGGCCACGATGGTCTACGCGGTACGACTCCTCCAGGCCAACAACGCCTACCTGACGCGTCACCTCCTCGATCTCGGCCTCCTCCAGACTGTCACTGCGGAGGCCCCGGAAACCCCGACTGAAGACGCGACGGCTCCAACCGAATGACGGATGCTAACCATGGCTGCTGACCCTACTCGACTGGCGAACCTTCGCCTCGTTTGTCCCCGCTGTGGGGCGACCACGGTCGTCTCCGCTCAGGTCTGGCGGTGCCCGACGTGCGCCGGTCCGCTCGCCTGGGATGGGCCAAGGGTGATGAATCGGTCGCTGATGGCGGCAGACATTCCATCGTTGTGGCGGTACGGTGCCGTTCTCCCTGTTGGGAGCGAAGCGACGGTTTCACTTGGCGAGACGATGACGCCGTTGGTTGAAGCCCAGGTGGACGGTGTCGCGGTCAGGTTCAAGTTGGACTTTCTGCTGCCGACCGGCTCCTACAAGGACCGGGGAGCGGCGGTGCTCATCTCTGCCCTCAATACACTCGGCGTCCGCCATGCCGTGGAGGACTCGTCGGGGAACGCGGCGGCGGCGATCGCAGCGTACGCGGCCCGGGCCGGAATCGCCTGCACGGTCTTCGCGCCGGCTGCGGCCTCGGCCGGCAAACTCGTTCAGGCAGCCGCGTACGGCGCGCGGGTCGAGCGGGTCGAGGGCTCGCGCGACGACGTCGCAGATGCCGCGATCGCCGCCGCGGCGGCAGATGCCACGTCGACCTACGCGAGCCACAACTGGCACCCCTTCTTCGTCGAGGGGGTCAAGACCTGGGCGCTGGAAGTCTGGGAGCAGCTCGGCTATCGAGCGCCGGACAACGTGGTGGTTCCGGTCGGGAGTGGCAGCATGCTGCTCGGCGCCCACCTCGCCTTCTCCCAACTCCGCGATGGCGAGGAGATCGCTCGGCTGCCTCGCCTCTTTGCGGCTCAGCCGGCCGCCTGCGCTCCCCTCCACGCGGCCTTCTCCGCCGGCGCGGACGACGTGACTCCGGTCGAGCGGCGGCCGACGCTGGCAGAAGGAGCCTCGATCGCTCGACCCGTACGGGGACGGGAACTTCTCCTTGCACTCCGCGAGAGCGACGGCGGCACCGTCGCGGTGGAGGAGGACGAGATCGCGAGCGGGCTACGCGATCTCGGACGTCAGGGGCTCTACGTCGAGCCAACCTCGGCGGTAGCCGTCGCCGGGGTGCGACGGCTCCTTGCCCGGAAAGAGATTCGACCCACGGACGTCACCGTCGTGATGCTGACCGGGAGCGGTCTGAAGGCGACGGAGACGATCCGCGGGCTGTTGCCTTCCTGAGCCGTCACCTACCTCAGACCGAGGGCCGTCCACGGGTTCGGCATCACGTCGACGGGAACCTCGATCAGGGTCGGTTCGTCGGCCTTGATCGACTCGCGGAGGGCGATGCGGAGCTCGGCGGGAGTCTCGGCGCGGCGCCCGGTGACGCCGAAGGCGTCGGCCAGCTTGAGGTAGTTCGGGTTGACGAGGTCGGACGCGATCGTCCGGCCGTTGTAATCGACGTTCTGGATGCGGCGCACGTTGCCGTAGGCGTTGTCGTTGAAGACGATGGTGACCAG
>JAXDKI010000352.1:0-9532 GCA_034667245.1 Thermomicrobiales bacterium
CCTCGTCGGTTCGCTTCGGCCAAGCGATCGACTCGAAGGTATCGTACGCGGCGAGGCGGGCATCGAGAACCCAGGAGGGCTCGTTCTTGACGGTCGAGAGGCGCTCGACCGCCGACCGGGTGAACCCGGTCACTGCTGTTTCCACTGTCGTGACCTTTGACTCCTCATCTGGTGACGGCGACTTAGGGCGGACGGCCGTCCGCCCTGCGCCCTACCGTTGGCTACGCTCGGACTATCCGACGGAGCCTTCCATTTCGAGCTGGATCAACCTGTTGAGCTCGACCGCGTATTCCAGCGGGAGCTCCTTGGCGATCGGCTCGATGAAGCCGTTGACGATCATGCTCATCGCCTCGTCCTCAGAGAGGCCGCGGCTCTGGAGGTAGAAGATCTGCTCCTCGGCGACCTTGGAGACGGTCGCCTCGTGGCCGATCGAGACGCGCTCCTCCTCGATCTCCATGTAGGGGTAGGTGTCGGTCCGGCTGGTTTCGTCGAGGAGCAGCGCGTCGCAGACGACGTTGCTGCGGACGTCCTCGGCGCCCTTGTAGACCTTGACCAGACCCCGGTAGGAGCTGCGTCCGGTCCCCTTCGAGATCGACTTGCTGATGATCTGCGAGGAGGTGTGCGGCGCGACGTGGACGACCTTGCCGCCCGCGTCCTGGTGCTGACCGTCGCCGGCGAAGGCGACCGAGAGGATCTCGCCCCGAGCACCGGGCTCCATCATCCAGACGGCCGGGTACTTCATCGTCAGCTTGCTGCCGAGGTTGCCGTCGACCCACTCCATCGTCGCGTCCCGGTAGGCCGCGGCGCGCTTGGTGACGAGGTTGTAGACGTTCTTCGACCAGTTCTGGATGGTCGTGTAGCGGCAGCGGGCGCCTTCCTGGACGATGATCTCGACGACCGCGGAGTGGAGGGAGGCGGTGCTGTAGGTCGGCGCGGTGCAGCCCTCGACGTAGTGAACGTAGCTACCGGGGGCGCAGATGATCAGGGTGCGCTCGAACTGGCCCATGTTCTCGGCGTTGATCCGGAAGTAGGCCTGGAGCGGGATCTCGATCTTGACGTTCTCCGGCACGTAGATGAAGGAGCCGCCGGACCAGACCGCCGAGTTGCGGGCGGCGAACTTGTTGTCGGTGGCCGGGATGATGGTGCCGAAGTACTGCTTGACGAGCTCGGGGTGCTCGCGCACGCCGCTGTCCATGTCGAGGAAGATCACGCCCTGCTTCTCGAGGTCTTCGCGCAGGGAGTGGTAGATGACCTCCGACTCGTACTGGGCGCCGACGCCGGCGAGGAACTTGCGCTCCGCCTCGGGGATACCCAGCTTCTCGAAGGTATTCTTGATGTACTCCGGCACCTCGTCCCAGGTCTTGCCCTGCTTCTCGGTCGGCCGGATGTAGTAGTAGATGTCGTCGAAGTTGAGCTCGTCGAGGTTGCCGCCCCAGTTCGGCATCGGCCGTCGCTCGTAGTGATCGAGCGCCTTGAGGCGGAAGTCGCGCATCCAGTCGGGCTCGCCCTTCATCGAGGAGATCTCCTCGACGACCTGGCGGTTCAGCCCGCGCTTGCTCTTGTAGACGTAGTCTTCCTCGTCGCGGAACCCGTACTGGTAATCCCCGATGTCGACCTGTGGCTTCAATACTGCAGACATGTGTTTAGCTCCTAGCTTCGAGCTACGAGCTTCGAGTACCGATGAGCGCCGAACCTAAGCTCGAAGCTCAAAGCGCGAAGCTCGTAGCTCGCGTTAGCTCGCCGCGCCGGCGAGTGACGCGCGCAGGCCTTCGTAGCCCTTCTCTTCGAGTTCGAGGGCGAGTTCCGGACCGCCCTCCTGGACGATGCGGCCGTCCATCATGATGTGGACAAAATGCGGCTTGATGTAGTTCAGCAGCCGCTGGTAGTGGGTGATGAGGACGATCCCCATCTCCGGCGTGGTCAGGGTGTTGACGCCCTCGGAGACGACGCGGAGGGCGTCGATGTCGAGACCGGAGTCGGTCTCGTCCATGATCGCCAGCTTCGGCTCCAGGAGGGCCATCTGGAGGATCTCGGCGCGCTTCTTCTCACCGCCGGAGAAGCCCTCGTTCAGGTAGCGGGTGGCGAAGGCGTCGTCCATCTTCAGGAGCGACATCTTCTCCTTCATGATGCGGCGGAACTCGCGCGGTGTGAACTTCTGGGCACTGCCGCCGTTGGCGGTGATCTCCTCGGCGCGGGCGTTGCGGGTGTTGGTCACCGCCATCCGAAGGAAGTTCGCCATCGAGACGCCGGGGATGACGGTCGGGTACTGGAAGGCCAGGAAGATCCCCTTGCGGGCGCGCTCGTCCGGGTCGAGCTCGAAGATGTCCTCGCCGAAGTAGCGGATGGACCCCTCGGTGACCTCGTAGGAAGGGTGACCGGCGACGACGTAAGCGAGGGTGCTCTTGCCGGAGCCGTTCGGGCCCATCAGGGCGTGGATCTCGCCGGCGTTGACGGTGAGGTTGACCCCTTTCAGGATCTCCTTGTCTTCGATGTTGACGTGCAGGTTTTCGACTTCGAACATCGGTGCGTCGCTCATGAGAATCCTGTTTTCCTCCCGCTCTAGCCGTCAGCAATCAGCCTTCAGCTGTCAGCAACGGGGCGCGCCCACACGCGCCCTTGTTCTCGCGAAACTACGAAGAAACGAGACTCTTCTTTCCGTCCGTCCGTCCGTTCGACTGCCCGCCAGTCCGTCTGCACGCGGGGCATGTGCCGGCAAAGACGGTGTGGTGGCTGGTGACGGCGAAACCGCTCCGCTCCTCGGCGACGTGGCGGGCGATCAGCGCGATCGGGACCTCGACGTCGACCAACAGTCCGCAGTCGGTGCAAAGGACGTGGTCGTGACGCTCGGCACGGCCGTCATAGCGACTCGACTGGTCGGCGAAGGTCAACTCCTGGATCAGGCCGTGCCGGGCCAGGAGGTGGAGCGAGCGGTAGATGGTGCCGTAGCCAACCTTGGGGTCCTTGCGGCGAACGCGCTCGAAGATCTCGCCCGCGGTCAGGTGGCCGTCGGCCGCCTTGACCTCGGCGAGGATCATCTCCCGCTGCGCCGTCTGGCGGTAGCCGCGGTCGATCGCCGCCGTCTTGACTTCGTGGTGCCGCTGCTGTTCCATACCCTGCCGTCTGCCAGTTGAGAATGAGTCTCGTTACCGGGTGAAAGTATAGTACGGCGGTCGGAATTGGTGCAAGGGTGAGGGGTGATGGGCGAGCGGGATCCGTATAATGGTCATGGTGACCAGGTTGACTATGCTTAGGAGGTCGGCATGAGTGGCGAGAGTGGGACGTGGGCAGTGGCCGAAGCGAAGGCGCGCCTGAGTGAGGTGATCGCGCGGGCCGCGGAAGATGGTCCGCAAGCGATTACGCGCAATGGTCGGCGTGTGGCGGTGGTCGTCTCGTCCCAGGAGTGGGAACGGAAGACGAGGCGGCAGGGGAATCTGGCGGAGTTTTTTGCCAACTCTCCGCTGCGCGGCGCGGAGATTTCTATCGAGCGAACGCAAGACGACCCCCGTGAGTTGGAGTTGTGACGTACCTGCTCGATACCAACGTGGTCTCGGAGTGGGTCAAACCGCGTCCCGACCCACACGTCGTCAGTTGGCTGGCAGATATCGACGAGGACCGAGTCTTTCTGAGCGTGATCTCGTTGGCGGAAATCAGCCGGGGGATTGCCTCGATGCCGGTGGGCGTTCGTCGCGATCGCTTGGCTGCATGGCTTGCCGATGAGCTGCCGGAGCGCTTTGAGGGAAGGCTGCTTCCGGTCAACCGGCCGATCGCCGAGGCCTGGGGGATGCTGATGTCGCGGGCTAAGCAGGCAGGCATCGGTCTGGGCGTGATGGATGCGTTCTTCGCGGCCACCGCGGACACGCACGGATTGACGTTGGTCACGAGAAACACATCGGACTTCGCGCGCCTCGGCATCATGCTCCTCAATCCGTGGCATCTACCGGGGTAGCGACTCAGCTTTCGACCCCCGTTGAAGCAGATTGAGCGCCGGTACGGGGTCCGGCATTCGCCTTGGTTGGATCTAACTCCTCGCCGGGCGGTTCCGCGGCGTCTTCACTTCCGCGGACGCGTAGCCAGGCGACGCCAACGAGGAAAAACATTGCGACTACGGCAAAGATAAGGCGCACGTGGGGTGCGGCGTCGAAGGGGCGACTGAGGGCTTCGTCCTCGGCGATCAGCTCGGCGGCGGTGTAGGCGAGGATGGCGCCGCCGATCCAACCGAGGATTGGCAGGCGCTTCATCAGGCGGGCGACGACGTCGCCGCCGACGAGGACGATGGGGATCGAAAGTGCGAGGCCGACGATCAGGACAAGGACGGCGTGTGAGCTGCGTTCGGCGACGGCGGCGACGGCGAGGATATTGTCCAGGCTCATCGTCGCGTCGGCGAGGACAATCAGCCGGACGGCGAGGCCGATGCTTGTCGCCTCCCCCTGCTCGGTCGTGCCTTCCTCCTCGGTCAGGAGGCGGTAGGCGACCCAGCCGAGGAGCAGACCGCCGCCGGCACGAACGAACAGGACGTGCAAGAGGTACTCGGCGGGGAGGGTCAGGAGGAGCCGAAGGAGAACGGCCAAGCCGCCGCCGAGGGCGATCGCCCGGCGACGAGCGTCGAGGGGAAGGTCACGGGCAGCTAGCCCGATGACGACGGCGTTGTCGCCCGACAGGACGAGATTGACGAGGAGCACCTCGGCGAGTGCTCCGAGCAGCGACGATTCCACGAGCCCGGATGTTCCTCTCTGCCGACCCATTGGTTGGGCATGCCAACGGACCAACGATACATCACGAGTCCACGGAACACCGTGTTTCGTCTGAGTGACAAGCGCGACGAGGTCGGACCGGGAGATGTACCCCCGGTCCGGTCTCGGTCAGCCAGCTCGATTGTCTCGCGACTACTTGCGGAGCGAGGAGGAATCAGGCGAGCGCGGGGGCGAGGTCCGTGACGACCGGCCAGGTCCGCTCGGGATTCGCGGTCGGCGGGGGGAAGAGCTTGCCGAAGGTCGAGAGGCCGCGGAAGCCCTTGACCTCGATCTTGCCCGTCAGCATGAGGAGCATGGGGTTGCGGATGCGGGCGAACGTGGCGACGAAGGTCTCCGGGCTTTGGGTCATGACGAGGTCGGCGTGGTCGGCGCGGCCCTCGGCGGCGCGGCAGGGAGATCAGGCCAGGGCGGGTTCGGGGAGCAGACCGAGCTGGGCGAGGAAGGCCATTTGGTCGAAGTAGGTGTGCCAGGAAGCGATCTTGCCGTCGCGGATCGTGACTACGTCGACTGAATCCCAGACGATGGTCCTTCCGGTTGCCGGAATATCGCCCTTCTGGGTGCGTAATGAGCCGGACTGCGTCACATTGACCGCGAGCTCGACGGCGATCTTGTCGCCGGCTTCGACGGTGTCGACGATGTCGTGCCGGATGTTGGGGAAGGCGTCGCGGAAGGCCTGAAGGACCGGGACGACCTCAGCCATTCCGCGCAGGCGCATCCCGCCCGGTAGCATCACGTCGATGTCGGGTTGGCAAATTGCCGCGGTGTTGGCGAGACGATCTGCTGCGAACAATGACCACCACTGATCGATCGCGTCTCGTGCCTGTCCCATCGCTCGTTCGAGCGTGTTGAGGAATGTGCTGGCGTTTATAGCGGCCGATCGGCCGTAGGTGCTCCGGTCCGATCGGCGAGGTCGGTCGGATCGCGGCGGGAGACCTTATGCCAGCCGCGCTTGCCGCACGCGGGGCAGCGCAACCACGTCCACGACGTTCCCCTTCCCTTCCAGCGGATGCCGCCAAGGTCCCAGATCGACCGCTCGAAGCCGCACGCGGGGCAGCGCACCAGCCAGTCGCGCGACTCCGCCTCCATCGCAGTGGCCCAGGAGCGCGGAACTAGCCGGCCGATAAGCCGCTGGAACCGGGACGTGGCCATCGCTTCACTCCTTCCGCCAACGGCGAGGGGCCGGGCTCGTCTCGGGGGCTCTCGGCGCGTCTCACGCGAAGAAGAACCCCCGGCGCTGGTCCGAGTGCCCGCGGCGCCGGATGCGCGATACCGCCGGCATGATCACCGGCGTCGCCGGGTTGTCGCCAATCCGCCGTTGACGCCGAGGGCTCGGCGGCATCGTACACCCACGACGGTGAGAGTATGGATATGCATCCTGGGGTGTTCACGTGCAGAGGAGGGGCGCGGCGCTGGGTCAGGTGTCGGCGCGTCTCCGCCTCACTCACCTCGCTCGACTCGCGGATGGTCGATCGTTGACTCACGTGGTACGACGTCGCCATCTCCGCCGGTGGCACCGGTCATCGTCGGTTCACCTCCAAGACTCCATCACTGAGTCGGACCGTGACAGTCGCGCGCGGTCGCTCCAGGGCTCAGGCATCCTGCCTCGGCGGCGAGGGGTCGGAGCCGTCCCGCCCGAGGAGCCGCTGGGCCAGGCCGATCAGCGCGAGGGCGACCAGCCCGAGGACGCACGTGACCGCGCCCCAGGCCAGGGCGGCGCCCCAGTGCCCGGTGTCGGCGCGCTCGTTCACGAGGTAGCCGGTCCCGGCCGCGGCCAAGCCCACCGGCACCACCACCAGCGCGACCAGGCACCCCGCCGCACGACGCACCAGCACGTCCGCTCCCCCTGCCAATCCGCGAACGGCAACAAGAAACCGGGGCGGCATCGTCGCACTGTCCCGGTCGTTCGGTCAACTCGGTTCGTCGCGGGCGGTCGCTTGGAGGCATTCGGCGGCGTGACCGGCCCTACGCGGTTGGCGGGATGTCCGCGGTTGGGACGACGTAGTGGCCCTTGGTGCCGGGCGGGTAGCCGTGGACCGTACCGTCCACCGCGTACCAGCGCATGGTCTGTACGCCGTGGTGGTTCACGCTGACCGCGTCGGGCGGGAAGATCGGTTCCGGTTGGCCTCCATAGCTCCAGTGGCCAGCCAACCAGCCGGCGAAGCGCAGATTCGGAGGGTCAGAGTATTCGGCGGCGGCGACGTCGGTGACGCAACGCTGGTACGTGGCGGCGAGCAGGGCGGCGGGCCAGCGGCGCGAGACAGAGCGATCGGCAACCAACGGGCGAGTCATCGGAACTCCTTTCGTCGCCATCAGGATGCTCCTCTGCTCGTGGCGAACTCGCTTCAACTCGTAGCTAGCGTGTTGCAAACGCGTAACAATCGCGGTTGGGGAAAACGACTACCAGTTGAGCGAGGGGTGCTCAGCCATGTCTACCAGCCGGCAGTCGTCGGTTCGAGGAGGCCGTGTTGGACGGCGAAGAGGGTGGCGGCCGGTCGGGTGGAGACGCCGATCTTGTCGTAGATGTGGCGGACGTGGTGGTTGACGGTCTCCTTGGAGATGAAGAGCCGGCGCGCCATCTCGCGGTTGGAGAGCCCGCGGGAAAGCAGGCGGAACACCTCGACCTCGCGCTCGCTGAGACCGGCGACCAGCTCCTTGCGGGCGGGGCGGACGCGGTGACCGGCGGCGGCGAGGACGGCGTTGGCGGCCTCGGGGTCGAGGCGCCCGTTCTTAACCTCTCGTTCCAGTTCAACGGCCGCTTGTTCGGGCTGGCGAGTCGGGCGGTAGGGACGGTCTTCGGTCAGCGCCTGATAGACGTCGGCGGCGGCGAGGAGGCGGGCGGGCGGCGAGATCATGCCGCCGGACACGCCGCGGTGGTAGCCGGAGCCGTCGACGCGCTCGTGGTGCTGGGCGGCGAGGAGACCGAGGGGAGCCAGGGCCTTGGAGCGGGCGAGGACGCGTTCGGTGTAGTACGGGCGCAGCCGGACCCGTTCCCATTCGCCCTCGGTCAGATTTCCCGCTTTGCACCAGATCGAGGCGGAGATGCCGACCCGGCCCAGATCGTGCATTAATCCGGCACGGCGGAGTGCGGAGAGGTCCTGCTCCGGAAGTCGGCAGCGGCGCCCGGCCGCTTCGGCGAGAGTCGCGACACCGCGCGAGTGGCCGAGGGTGAACGGCAGCTTGAGGTCGGCAAAATCGGCGATCGCCATCGCGGCGTCGTCGAGTTGCTCGCGGGCCATGACCGGCCGCGGTCCCGGCTCGATTGCCAGAACCGTCTCCCAGGCCGAGTCGATGGTGAGGTCGGCGCAAATCGTCGCGGCGTGGTGGCAGAACTGGTCGACGAGGTTAGGGTCGTGGCTGGAGCCGCGCCGCTCGCGTGCCATCGCGACGGCGGCCTCGAGTCCGTGGAGGCGGTGGAAGTTCTCGACGTCGCGGGCGAGTTGACCGACGCGGACCGGCAAGGGGATCGCTTCGCCCTTGAGCCCGTTCGGGCGGCCGCGGCCGTCCCACCGTTCGAAGACCTGGAGGAGGAGGGGTTGGATGGACGGGGCGACGCCGAGGCGTTCGCTGAGGCGTTGCGCGACCTCGCAGTGGCTGCGGGCGCCCTCGACCCAGACCTTTTTGCCGGCGGTAAAGAAGCCGCCGATCATTCGTGCCCGCCGCAACGGCGACTGACCTTCGCCGACGTGGCGGATCATGTGGCGCATCGCTGCCATACTGTTGCCCCAATCGACGGTCTGGCCCTCGCCGCCGGTGATGGCCATCTCGTCGCCGACCATCTCGGCGAAGCGGTGCGAGTCGGCGGTGCAGCCGATGAGGGCGAGGAGGGAGAGATAATAGACGTCCCGGAGGGCCGCTTCGTCGAGCCCGGCGGCTTCGCCGAGGCGGATGGCGATGACGCAGGAACGGACGGCCCACTCCATCGGCATGCCGGTGCCGAGATCGGAGGCGAGCGAAAAGGACGCGACCAACTCGGCCAGACGCACCGGTTCCGTCGTCTGAGCAGTCGTCTCGACGCGCATCTGAACTCCTCCGTGTGGGCGGCATTGTACCGGCTCTGGGCACATCGGGAACTCGGACCGGTTTCCGCTTGTTGACGGAGCGGTGTTGAGACAAGAATAGGTTCGACGATGGGGAGGTTGCCCGGGCAACCTTGGCTTCCCGACTCGCAGAGGAGTGGTGGGTGGACTGGATAACCAGCGGAGAGATTTGGGCGGCGTTGCTGACGTTGACGGTGCTCGAGATCGTGCTCGGCATCGACAACGTCATCTTCATCTCGATCCTTGCCGATCGATTGCCGAAAGAGTTGCGCGACCGGGCGCGGTTGCTCGGTCTGTCGCTGGCGATGATCATGCGGATCTTGCTGCTGCTCTCGATCAACTGGATCGCCAACCTGACCGATCCCTGGTTCGGGATCGCGGGGCACGACTTCTCGGGGCGGGACCTGATCCTGCTGGGCGGTGGTCTCTTCCTCATCTATAAGGCGACGACGGAGATCCACGCCAAGCTAGAAGGTGCGGAGGAGCATGGCGCGGCCGGGGGCAAGGTGGCATCGTTCACCTCGGTCATCATCCAGATCCTGCTGTTGGACATCGTCTTCTCGCTCGACTCGGTGATTACCGCCGTCGGGATGGCCGACGACGTCGAGGTGATGGTTGCCGCGGTGGTGATTGCGGTCGGGGTGATGCTGTTCGCCTCCGGACCGCTGAGCAAGTTTGTCTCGGCGCACCCGACGGTGAAGATGCTGGCGCTCACCTTCTTGTTGCTGATCGGGTTTTCGCTGG
>JAXDKI010000353.1:0-3498 GCA_034667245.1 Thermomicrobiales bacterium
ACCGCCAAGGCCGCGGCGGTGAAACGCTACGGAGAGGCCGTCGAGGTTGCTATTTCCTTCGTCGACGAGGAGCCGGCGACCAGCCCGACCGACGTCGATGCGATGAGCGCGATCTACTACGAGGCAGTCATCTATTTCCTCATGGTGCAGGACGACGCGGCGCAACAGGACGTGGTGCTCGCCAAATACGAGGAACTCTCGAACTCCTACACGGCGGGTCTCGAGAAAGAGACGAATCACCTCGATACGACCTGCGCCGAGGCACAACAGCAGGCAGCCGGCGACGAGGCTTTCGTCGCCGACGACTATGCGACCGCGGCCGCCCGGTACGAAGCGGCCCTCGAAACGAACCCGGACGCCGTCCACACGCTCCTGAACCTCGGCGTCACCCGGTACAAGCAGGGAGACCTGGAGGGAGGGATCGTCGTCACGGTGAGGCTGACCGAACTGGCCCCGGCCTTCCCGCTGGCCTGGTGGAACCTCTCCTACTACCGAGCTCTCAGCGGCGAAACGGCCGGATCGGAGGCGGCGTGGGACCAATTCGCGACGCTTCTCCAAGGTATGCCGGTTCATGAGCGGATGGGGATGATCCGGCGCGGTCTGGACGATCTAAGCGAGGAACTCCAGGAGGCGCAAGGCCATCAGGCGACAATCGGCACATTCGCCGAGCGGCTGCGCGCAGAGATGGAGGCCTTGCCCGGCGATGCCATTGGCACATTCCAATACCCGCGCCTCTACGAGACCGTCGGCGAAGTTCTGCTCTACGCGGGCATCCTCCAAGAATCCGAAGCCGCGCTCGAGAAGGCCCTGGAGCTAGACGCACACCTCCCCGTCGCACGGGCCGCCCTTGCCCTGGCGGTGATAGCGCAAGGTCGCGACGCCGCACCGGAGATCGACGACGCGATCGTTGAGTCACGGGACGAGCTCTGGCGTGACGCGTCACTGGTGGGGCGGGCGGACGTGCTGACACTGATGCAAGAGACAGTCGACCGGTACCTCACGCTGAATCCAGATCGATCGGCCGAGACCCGACCGCTCTCACAAGCGATAGCGGCCGAGTTGGCGAGGGCGGCAGCGACCTGATCGGAGCCGGCTGGACTCGGGGAGATTGCTCTCTGAGGTGCCAGGCACCGAAACGGACGCGAGCCACACGGCACGGCCGAGGCGTTCAGTGCCGAGCGCGACGATTACGGTCGCGCCCGGCACTGGCCCATCAGCCGACTACCGGAATAGGCGCTGGGCGACTTCTTGGACAAAGGCCATGTCGACGCCGGGGGCGGTCAACTGCGGTTCCTCTTCCAGATTCGGCGGCGGCGCGCCCTCGGGGATGCGATCTTCGACGCGCAACTCGGAGCCGTCTTCCGGGTGAGGACCGTTCCAGACTTCGCCGAGGCGCTGGAAGTCGCTCGGGCTGAAACGGAACATGATCTGGTGCAGACCCTGGTCCTCGAGGCGACGGGCCTCCGGGAACTGCTTGTTGCTGATGTCCGGGATCGGGAAGAGCTTGCCGAGGTCGGCGCCGGTCAGATGCTCCAGGGCGCGGGCGTAGGCGACGACGTGGACGCCGCCGCGGACGAGCAGGTAGCCGATCATCGCGCGAGCGGTCGGGTCGTCGGTCATCTCGTAGGCGCGGATCTTGTTGGCGCGGGCGCCACACTCAAGGAAGAAGTTGTGAAGTAGGTCGAGCTTGAGGTTGCCGCTCGAGAAGACGTTCTGGCCGGTCCACGGGTTGCCCATCGAGTCGATTGGTAGCGCCGTCTGGCCGCTGGCGATGAAGTGATAGTGGTTGCGGGCATCGGTGGCGCTCTTGAGCGGAGTGGTGGTCGGGTCCGTGCCGCGCTCGGTGGCGCCGGTCAGCAGCAGGTTGATCGTGTAGGCGACGAGCTCGATGTGGCTGTACTCCTCGGCGGCGATGTTGGCGATCAGGTCGTAGTACGGCCTGGCCTTGTCCCGGCCGCGGAAGTTGAATGACTGGAACGTGTAATTCATCAGGGTCGACATCTCGCCGAACCGGCCGCCCATCAGCTCCTGAACCGCGGAGGCGGCGTTCGGGTTGGGGCCCTTCGGCTGGGGCAGATCAATTGCGAGCCGATCAACGCGCAGAATCATCTTTGCACCACTTTCGTTCCTCTCCGTCGCAGCCCATCCGGTCCCGACGAAGTCAATCCAACGGACGGCCATCGCGGATCTGCCCGACGGGGAGGCATCCCACTAAACCGCTGCCGGAGACTTCGCAAGTGCCGTTCCACCGCTCGCTTCCGCGGGTCGAATCGACCCGAGACCGACCGCGCTCGGAGTGGCGAACTACCGTCCCGGTTTCCGGTATGCTGCCGGCAAATCCTTGGCTGGTTTCTCACCGTGTGGGAGGAGTTCGCGTGTCGGTCCTTCGCCCGTCCAACGTTCGCTATCTCAACGATCTGCCGGTTCCGATGCGGGACGGTGTCCGGCTTTCGTCCGACGTCTACCTCCCGGCCGAGGAGAGCGGGCCGTGGCCGGTGCTCCTCGCGCGGACGCCGTATGACAACAACCTGCTGATGGAGCTCGGTCTCTTTTGGGCGCAGCAGGGGTATGTCTACGTTGCCCAGGACGTCCGCGGTCGGTACGACTCGGAGGGCGACTTCGTACCCTGGGATCACGAGACAGACGACGGGTACGACACGATCGAGTGGATCGGGCAGCAGGCGTGGTGCGATGGGAACGTCGGGATGACCGGCAGTTCGTACGTGGGCCAGGTCCAGTGGCAGGCGGCGATTGCGGGCCATCCCTTGCTCAAGACGATCGTGCCGCGCGTGATGGGCAACAACCTCTGGGATAGTCCCCACTATCAAGGGGGCGCCTTTGGACTCGGCGTCAACGCCATTTGGGGTTGGCGGACGATGAGCAGGACGATGCAGAGGATCGACCGCTTCGACTGGCCTGCGATCCTCCGCACGCTCCCGCTGCGGGCAATGGACGAGCGCTCCGGCAAGCGCCACCCCGCCTTTTCGACTTGGCTCGACCATCACGACTATGACGACTACTGGCGGGCGACCGCGGTCGACGAGCATTTCGACCGATACACGATCCCGGTCCTCCAGTTCTGCGGGTGGTACGACCTCTACGCCGGCGGGATGATGGCCAACTTCGCCGGGCTGCGGCAGCACGCCGGCAACGAGCTCGCCCGCGACAACCAGCGGATCGTCATGGGTCCGTGGACGCACCCCCAGGCCGGCAGCTCGCCGCCGGGGACGACCAATGCCGGCGACCGCGACTTCGGCGTCGTCTCCCTGCTCGATACCCGCGTCATCGAGCTCGCCTGGTTCGACCGCTGGCTGAAGGGCATCGACAACGGCGCCGACCAGGAACCGCCGGTCAAGCTATTCGTGATGGGAACCAACGTTTGGCGAGACGAGCAGGAATGGCCGCTCGCGCGAACCGTCTGGACACCCTACTACCTCCACTCGGGGGGACGGGCCAACACGCTCCACGGTGACGGTACGCTCAGCGCTACCGCACCGG
>JAXDKI010000354.1:0-3944 GCA_034667245.1 Thermomicrobiales bacterium
GAAGGGATGGCGATGGCCCAACCGGAGCGGCCGACCTACGTCCTCTTCCTCACCGATGGACTCCCGACCGAGGGCGAGGTCGAGATCCCGGCCATCCTCGCCAACGTCCGCCAGGGCGCCCCGGCCAATGTCCGCCTCTTCGCCTTCGGCGTCGGCGACGACGTCGACACCGTCCTCCTCGACACCCTCGTCCAGGAGCACCACGGCAGCAGTGCCTACGTCCGACCCGGCGAGCGCCTCGACGAGGCCGTCTCGACCTTCTACGCCCGGGTCAGCACCCCACTCCTAACCGACGTCACCCTTCAGGTCGACGGCGTCACGGTCGAGGAGGTCTACCCGCAGCCGCTGCCGGACATCTTCGCCGGCACCCAGCTCGTCGTCGTCGGCAAGTACCGCACCGGCGGCCCCGCCAAGCTCGTCCTCACCGGCAACGTCAACGGCCAGACCCGGACCTACGTCTACGAGGACCGCACCTTCCAGACCAGCAGCGGCGACGAGTTCTTGCCCCGCCTCTGGGCGACGCGCAAGATCGGCTACCTCCTCAACCAGATCCGCCTCCACGGCGAGAACGCCGAATGGATTCAGGCAATAGTCGATCTCTCCGTCCGCTACGGGATCGTCACCCCGTACACGTCGTACCTGATCACCGAGGAAGACATCTTGACCGACGAGGGCCGCGCCGCCGCCGCCCAGGCCGCCGCCACCGCCACCGCCGGCCCCTCGTCGGGCGGCGAGGCGGTCGACGAGGCCGAGGCCGTCAAGGCGCTGGCCAGCAGCAACAACGCCGCGCCCGCCCCCGAGGGTGATGGCGATGGGAGCGGCGGGGCCGTCCGCATCGTCGGCAACCGCACGTTCCTCCTCCAGGACGGCGTCTGGATCGAGACGACCTTCAACCCCTCGACGATGACGACGATCAAGGTCCAATTCGCCGGCGACGACTACTTCAAGCTCCTCGATCTCCGTCCCGACCTCGCCGACGCCTTCTCCCTCGGCGACCGCGTCATCGCCATCAGCAACGGCACCGCCTTCGAGGTGACGCCGGAGGAGCAGCCGCCGATCGACTTCACGACGCTCGGCGGGTAATGACCCTCACCCCCACTCCCCTCTCCCGGTGCGCGGGAGAGGGGAGTTGCGCCGACGAGCGCGGCGCCCTCCCCCTTCCTCCCGGAATTCGGGGGCCGGGTACCCATTGGGTGGCGGGCCGGAGGTTAGGGGGCCGTATCAAGCGCCTCCAAGTCGACCCGGCCGGTTCGCAACAGCGGGAGGAGGACAGGCCCTCGATGCTCCTCACGCCCCATAGATGTCGGACACGACCAGGCGAAATCCGGGGATGACGTCCTCGCCGTCGAGGACATCGCCTTCTGTCAGCATCTCGACGGGCTTGCCCAGGCGGTGAACGCGGACGCGTCGGTAGCGCGGCTCGATCCACCAAACCAGCGGCACCCTCGCCCGCTCATATTCGGCCAGCGTGTCCGCGATGGTGCGCTCCTCGTCTGTCGGCGAGGAGACCTCGGCTGCCAAATCGGGCGGAACCGGGCAATATCCCTCATCGTCGTCACCATCATCGTCCGCCTTGCCGAAATGCGCAGTGCCGCATCGAATATGCGTCCGCTCAGTCCTCGACCCCGTACTCATAAAAGCCTCGCCCGCTCTTCACGCCCAGCATTCCTCGCTCCACGAGTTCGACGAGCAGCGCCGGCGGGTCGTCGTCCGGATCGCCGCTCTCGGCGGCGTAGCGGCGCTCGATGTCGAGGACCACGTCCAGACCGACCCGATCCATCCGCGCGAATGGCCCCGGCGCGCTCTCCATCACCAGGCACCAGAGCCGGTCGACCTCTTCCGGCGTCGCGTGTCCCTCGGCGACGACCCGCAGGCTCTCCCGCTTGATCGCCCGCCAGATCCGGTTGAAGATGAACCCCGTGCTCTCGCCCCGCACGACGAACGGCGTCAACCCGCACACCGTCATGAAGTCCGCGACCCGCTCCAGGTGTGGCGGATCGGTCGCGCCGCAGGTCATCAACTCCACCGCACTCCGTCGCCATGGCTCGCCGTAGAAGTGCGTATTCAGCAACCGCTCCGGATGCAACGTCGCCTCCGCCAACAACCGGCTCCGAAAGGACGAGCTGTTCGTCGCCAGGATCACCTCCGGTCCGGCAAGCCGCGACAATTCCGTAAAGAGCTCCCTCTTCGCCTCCAATCGCTCGGGTATCGCCTCGATCGCCAAACAGACACCCTCGACCGCCTCCGCCAACGACCCAGCGGGAACCAGACGCTCCGCCGCCCCCGCCGCCTCGGCCGGCAACACCCCGGCGTCGGTCAATCCCTGCGCTTCGCGGCCAATCCGTATGACCGCCTGTTCGAGAGCCTCGGCCGAAGCATCGTGGAGCCGCACCGTCACCCCACGCGCCGCGAACGTGAGGGCGATCTGCCACCCCAACGTCCCCGCCCCAATCACCGCGATCGGCCCGAACTCCATCTCATTTCTCCACAATCGGGAACGTCCCACCCCAACAACGGGTCGGGGCAGGGTACACGACCGGTGGGTCTAGGCAAGGCGGCGCGTGAAACGGTGACCACTGGCCGATCACGCCAGGCCATCGGCGGCTGGAGCGTCGCTACAATGGTGTCGCGCCATCCCGAGACGCGCATGCTCAACGACAAACGACCGGGACCGAGGCAAGAACCTATGGACTTCGTCAGAATGAACGGGTCGGCGGTGCGGACCACCAGCGTCTACGAGCGCGTCATCCCCCAGGAGGGCGGTCCTCCCCTGCAGGAGATCGAGCTCGTCATCATCCTTCGCGGGACGATGGAGCACCGCACGTTCCTCGCCTTACTCGGCCGCGGTCAGGTCCGGATCGAGATTCCCGACCGTTCCGGCGCCAGCTGGACCGTCTACGACACCGAGGTCGTTACCGCCTACAGTTCGTCGAGCAGCATGGGCGAGGGCGCCGCTCACCGCCACGACGTCACCCTCCGCGAAACCCCCGACTCCGCCGCGCGCCGCGCCGCCGAGCGGGCCGCCCAGCAACCCGAACCCGAGCCGGCGACCGCCACCCCGCCGCCCGCCCCTGACCCCGAGCCCGAGGTGGACGACGACCCCGACGCGCCGGTCGATTTCTCCGCAGTCACGGTCGGCAGCGATGCGTCCGTCTGGGCAGCCGCCCTCCGCCAGATGACCACGCCCGGCGGATCCAAACCGGCCGCCCCCCCCGAGCCGCCCCTGGAAACCGCTGAGCTCGCCGGGGCCGAAGCCGTCCTCGTCGGGCTGCGCCTGGAAGCCCTGATCGAGCAGCTGACCGCCGTCGGCATCATCCGCCGCTCCAACGTCGACGCCTCCTTCATGCGCCTCGTCCGCCAACGCTTCGTCGCCGAAGCCACGCCCGTCATCGGCCAGAAAGCCGCCCAGCGGGTGGCAAAGTCGGTGGTGGAGGAGTAATCACAGACCCGGCCCAAAGCGTTGGTCGGCTGCTCGTTACCTTTGGATTAATAGGCGGGCACGTTGGCGCCTGGCTATAAGGCCGCGTGGCACCGATCATTACTGACGTTTTTGGGAGAAGATCCGAGTGCGCTGCAATGCTCAAACGAGGCACGACCGCTTCCCGCCCCAAATGCCCATGAACGAGGCTGGGCGGAGTACCAGATGAACCTGCTGGACGGCCCACGAGGAGTTGAGGGGCATTCTCCTACCTGATACCGGCCACCGGCTCCATCGGTTTCACCTCGTACGCGCACACGTGCCCCCCACCGAGCCGGTGAGCGATGCGCGTCACCTCGGCCTCGGGGAGGAGCGCCTGGAGGAAGGCGAGCTCGGTCGAGCAGGCGTGGCGGTAGCGCTGGGCGACGGCGAGCACGGCGCAATTGTGCTCCGTGATCACGAAAGTGCCGTCCGGGCGCTCGTCGAAGTCGGCCAGGTAGCCGTCCTCGTCGAGGATCTGCGCGAC
>JAXDKI010000355.1:0-8229 GCA_034667245.1 Thermomicrobiales bacterium
GTGCGTGGCATCGCAATCGCACCCCTTCATTCGGCACGCGTGATAGCGTAGAGGTGAGGAGACGATCATGGCGCAACCGGCGGAGCTGCAACGGGCGCGAGCCCTTGCCCTCGAGTTCATGACCGGAAGGCTGTCCCGTCGGGAGTTGCTCGTCCGAGCGGCCGCGTTCGGCGTGGGTCTGCCGATTTTGGGAGCGGCCCTTGCGAACCCAGTGTTCCTGCAATCGGCGAGCGCCCAGGCGGCGGGCGGCGAGTTGACGGTCGCGATCAGCGCCGACATCGACACGCTCGATCCCCACGTCAGCCAGCTGCTGATGTTCAACAACGTGATTCGGCTGACCGCGTTCAACTCGCTGGTCAAGTACGGACCGAACCTGGACTACCTTGGCGACTTGGCTGAGAAGTGGGAGAACCCGGACGAGAAGACGTACGTCTTCACGCTTCGCGACGGGGTCACGTATCACAACGGTCAGGCGGTCGAGGCCAGCCACGTCGAGTTCTCGTACAAGCGGATCGCCGACAAGCAAACCGTCTTCTCCAGCCGCGTCGCCAACGTCGAGAGCTACGAGGTCGTCGATCCGAAGACGATCAAGATCACGCTGAAGACGGTTCAGGCCGACTTCATCGACGGCCTGATCCTGCTCAGCATCATCTCACCCGAGATCGCCGAGAAGATCGAGACGGAGGCGATCGGCACCGGTCCCTTCAAGGTGACAGACTGGGTCGTCAACGACCACATCACGCTCGAGAAGAACCCGGACTACTACGAGACCGGCGTGCCGACGATCGACAAGCTGACCTTCCGGGTGATCCCGGAGGCGCAAGTCGCGATCACCAATCTGCAGTCGGGCGACGTCCAGGGTGTGCTCGACCTCCCGGTCTCGCAGGCGGCGCCGCTCAAGGACTCCTCGGACGTCAAGCCGCTGATCGTGCCGACGAGCAGCATTCACATCTTCGAGCTGATGGGGAAGAACTCGCCCGAAGTCCTCTCCAGCCCCAAGGTCCGCCAGGCCCTTGCCCACTGCCTCGACAAGGACGCAGTACAGCAGACGGTCTTTTCCGGCGAGGGCCGGCAGAAGTGGACCTTCGTCGCCGCCGGCAGCTGGGCCTATAAGGACGTGCCGGGGTACGAGTACGATACGGCCAAGGCCAAGGCACTCCTCGCCGAGGCCGGGTATCCAAACGGGTTCGAGATCACAGTGATCATCCCGTCGGGCTATCCGGACGGCGAAAAGGCGTCGACGATCTGGCAGGCCGGTTTGGCGGAGGCCGGAGTCAAGCTCAATCTCGAGGTCCAGGAACTCTCGGTGTGGGTCGAGAACTACGTCGGCCACAACTATGACGTAACCTGGAACGTCTTCCCCGGTTTTGCCGACCCGAACTACTTCGTCGCGCTCGACCTGCAACCGCACTTCGCCGACCAGTGGAAGAACCCGGAGGCAGAGCAGGCCGCGGAGGACGCGAACGCGACGATCGACCAGGCGGCGCGGACCGAGCTCTACGGCAAGCTCCAGGACCTCTTCGTCGCCGACCTACCGGTCCTGGTGATCCAGGAGGCGCCACAGGCGTCCCTCACGGCGCCGAACGTCACCGGCTGGGAGATCAACTCCCTCGGCTTCGTGATCATCAAGAACGCGACTGTCGGGGCGTAGGCGGGGAGACGGACAGACGAAAGAATGTCGGGAACGAGACACGTTATGGGCGAGATCATTGGTTCTGAGACCCTCGTCGGTCGTGCTTCGTTCTGTCCGTCTGTCCGTCTTTCCGTCTTTCCGTCTCTCGATTAAGCAATGGCCCGATACACGGCGCGACGCATGCTGGAGGCGGTGCCGACGCTCTTCCTGGTGTCGGTGGTCGTCTTTACGCTGATCCGGATGGCGCCGGGTGATCCTGCGGCCATGCAAATGGGGAGGGAAGCGGCGCGCCCGGAGAACAAACCGAAGCTCGAAGCCTTGCGGCGCGAGATGGGGCTCGACAAGCCGATTCCCGTCCAGTACGTCTACTGGCTGCGCGATCTCAGTCAGGGCGAGTTCGGCGATTCGCTCCGCAACAAGAAACCGACGGTCGAACTGATCGTCCAAAAGATTCCGGTGACGCTCGAGCTGGTCGCCGGGGCGATACTCTTTGCACTCCTCGTCGGATTCCCCCTCGGTATCCTGGCGGCGCTCAAGCGCGGAAGTGGGGTCGATCGCGCGGCGATGGCGTTCGTCAGCGCCGGGCTGGCGGTCCCGAGTTTCTGGTTTGGGTTGACGCTGGTACTCCTCTTCAGCGTGAAGTTGAAGTGGCTACCGGCCTCGGGGTACACGCCGTTCCGCGAGGATCCGATCGAAAACCTGAAACAGGTCTTCCTCCCCTCACTAACCCTTGGCGTCTATCTTTCGGCGACGCTGATCCGCTTTCTCCGCGCCGACATGATCGAGGTGATGGCGGCCGATTACGTCCGGACCGCCCGTGCGAAAGGGTTGAGGGAGCGCACGGTCGTGATGCGGCACGGGGTGAAGAACGCGCTGATTCCGGTCCTGACCATCACCGGGTTGGAGATCGGAGCGCTGCTCGGCGGTGCGGTGATCATCGAGCAGGTCTTCGGGTGGTCGGGGATCGGTTGGCTCGTCGTCCAGGCGATCTTCAACCGCGACTATCCGCTGGTGCAGACGACGGTGCTCTTCGTCGCAGTCGGCTTGACCTTCGTCAATCTCGTCGTGGATCTCGGCTATGGTCTCCTCAACCCGCGAATCCGTGCCGGCTATGGATCGTAGGTTTCGGCAAGTGAGCGCCATTAACCCGCATCGCGTCCAACCATGAACGCTGCCGTGCTCTCCCGAGAGACGTTGCCCCCGCGGTCGCGACGGCTAGGGCTGCGACTCCTCCGACTCGATCCGGTGCTGGCGCTCGCGATTGTGGTGATCGGGGTCACCTTTGCCTGCGCGGTGGCACCAGAGGTATTGGCGCCGTATCCACCGAACAAGCTCGCGGTTGGGCCGAATCTCGCAGGGCCATCGTGGGATCACTGGGTCGGCACCGACGAGTTCGGGCGGGACCTGTTGAGCCGGTTGATCGACGGGGCGCGGGTGGAGCTCGTTATCGGGGTGGCGGGAGTGGCGCTCGCGGTGGTGCTCGGCGTGCCGCTGGGGGTGCTCGCGGGGGCGCGGGGCGGTCTGGCAGACACTGTCTTGATGCGACTGCAGGACGCGCTGCTGGCGTTTCCCTCGGTACTCTTCGCGATCCTGGTCGTCGCGGCGCTCGGGGCGTCGCAGCGGAGCATCATCCTGACGATCGGCGTGATCTACCTGCCGCGTTTCGCCCGGTTGGTCCGCGGCAGCGTCTTGGTCCTGAAGGAGCAGGAGTTCGTCGTCGCCAGCCGAGCGGCCGGCGCGACCGACGCGAGGTTGATGACCCGGCACATCTTGCCGAACTGTCTCGCGCCAATCCTTGTTCAGATCTCGCTCGCGATCTCGGTCGCAATCCTCATTGAAGCAGGGCTCAGCTACCTCGGACTCGGCGTCCAACCGCCGACCGCGACGTGGGGCAACATGCTGAAGGCGGCCCAGAGCTACCCGTCGGTCGCGCCCTGGTACGTCTTGGCACCCGGCGTCTGCATCTTCGCCCTGGTGCTGGCGCTGAACACGCTCGGCGATGGCTTACGGGATCGGCTAGACCCACGACTGCGCGGGTTATAGCCGGCGCGTCTGCGATTCCGTCGTAGGGGCGGACCGGGTGCCCTCCGGGCGATGTCCGCCCTGGCTCATCGGCGCGCACGAACGAGGGCGGACACGGCGGTCCGCCCCTACGAACCTCTGGGGGTAACGGATGAGCGTTGAAGTGGTCCTGTCGCTGCAAGAGAAGATCGCCGCGTACGAGCGAGCGCGGCGGAAGGGCGTGGAGTTCTTACTGGCGAACGTCGATGAGGACGGTACGGTCCGCCGAGGGGGCCAGCGGGTCACGTTCTACCGAGTGCCGTGGGCGCTCGCGGTGAGTGGGGAGACGGGGGCAGCTCATCGGGTTTTGACCTGGATCGAGCAGACCGGGTTGAGTGCCGACGGGGAGTTCCACGGCGGGCTGGACCTGACGCGGGAGGCCAATCGAACCTCCAACACCTATGCCGAGACCTGTCTCGCCTATGGGGCGCAACTGCTGAGACGGTTCGACGTGGCGCGCCGGTCGATGAGTTGGGCAGAGCGCTACCTGGATGCGGAGACGGGCGGCGTCTTCATGGATCGCGATCGCACCGGGGAGGACGGACCGCAATTGGTCTTCTTGACGGCGCAGTTCGGGATGTCGGCAGCGATCACCGGCCGGCTTGATCTCGCGCTCAAGGTCGGGGAGTGGTTTCGCCGCCTCTGGGAGGCGCAGCCGGAACTGCCGGAGAAGCTGTATTGCATCTGGTCCCGTGGCGGTGGGCTGGCGACGACCGTGCCCGCGGACGAGGACGGGCGTCACTACGTCAACGAAAGCCAGGGAGTCCGCCAGTTCCACTATAACGGCGGCATCGCAGCGGCTTGTCTGACGCACCTCTTCATGACGACGGGCGACAACGCGTGGCTCGATCTGGCACGAGCCTACCAGCGCTTCTCGATGGAATCGACGCCGCGACAGTTCGAGACCAAGCAAGTCTGCAAGAGCGCCTGGGGCAGCGGTCTGATCACCCTCGCCAGCGGCGACGATGCCTACCTCGACTGGTTGATCCGAATGGGCGACTGGTTCGCGGCCGAGCAGGAGGCGGACGGCCGCTGGAGCAACAGCCGCTACCTCGACCCCAACCCGCCGATCCAGCATCAGATCGAGGCGACGGCCGAGTTCGTCGTCCATCTCGACACCCTTATCGGAGCGTTGTCGGCGACGAGCGCACGGCGCGCATAGCGGGATTGACGCTGTTCCCGCTGAAACGTACATTTCAGCGGGAACAGACTGCCCAAGAGCGAGGAGCAAGCATCATGGCCAGCATCTCCACCGTCGAGGCGCGCGAGCGATTCGCCGAGGTCGTCAATCGGGCCGCATTCGGGCAGGAACGGATTGTTCTGACCCGGCGGGGCAAGGCACTCGCCGCGGTCGTCCCAATCGAAGATTTGGAGTGGATGCAAGAGCTCGAGGACCGGCGGGACATCGAGGAGGCACTTGCCGCCTTGAAGGAAGCCCGCGAAGAGGGTGGCACAATCTCGGCCGAAGAACTTAAGACAGAACTTGGTCTGTAAACGGTGCACGTGCCATACCGAGTTGATATCGCCAAACACGCCCAGCGACAAATCAAGAATCTGGCACCCAGAACTCAACAACGGGTGCTGAGCAGTATCTTGGCTCTCGGCGCCAATCCCCGCCCGACCGGCGCCACCAAGCTCGCTAATCCAGATAACCTTTACCGCATCCGCGTCGGCGACCACCGAGTGATTTACACGATCGAGGACGACGTTCTGATCGTGCTCGTCGTCTCTGTCGGCCACCGCAAGGAGTTTTATCGAGACCTGCAGCGGTGACTCGCCGATCAGTCCGGCCGTGAACCACCGGGATCGGCGCCGAAGACGTGGCGCCAGAGCGGGGCGAAGCCGGTGCGACGGGCGGTGGTTTCGAAGTGGGCGATCAGCGCGGCGCGGGTGGCATCGCCGTCTCTGGAGAGAATCGCCTCGACGATCGCCTCGTGCTGGGCGAGGTCCTGGGCAGCGGCATCGGGGCGAAAACTCGCGCCGCCATGGGCGACGCTGAGGGCGTAGATCGCGTCGAGCATGGCGACGATGAAGCGATTCTCGGCGCGATTCATGATGGCGCGGTGCATCGCGAAGTCCTCGGCGACGTAGAGCTCGCCGTGCGCAATCCGCTCCCGCATCCCGTCCAGCAGGCGTACGAGTTCCGCCCGGTCGTCGTCCGTCAGGCGGTCGACAACCTCGGCGACGGCGGCGATTTCCAGTAGGCAGCGGACCTCGGCCAACTCGCGCTCGCCGAAACTCTGGATCAGCACCTCGGTCGTGAAGTGACTCAGGTAGGTCTCGGCTTCGAAGGTGCCGACGAAGCGGCCAACTCCCTTGCGGGTCTCGACCGCGCCGACCGCCTCCAATCCCTTCAGTGCCTCGCGAATCAGCGGGCGCCCGACCCCCAACTCCGAGGCGAACCACTCCTCACCAGGTAAGCGATCGCCCGGTTTCAGTCCGTTCTGGGCGATGAACTCCTTGACCTGCGCCGCCACGTCGCGCTGTCGAGAGAGCGCAGGCAATCGGCGGAGCCGACCCGAACCGTTCGGGGGCGCAGTTGGGTCGGTCGTGGATGCGATCACGTTCTCCGTTCCTGTCCGGCCAGCCGGCTACCGGTCACGGGCCCGTGGGTCGAGGGCGTCGCGCAGACCGTCGCCGATGAAATTGATGCTCAGCACCGACATCGCGATCAGCAGGCCGGCCGGGATCCAGAGCCAGGGCATGCGCTGGAGCACCGAGACCGACTGAGCGGTGTTGATCAGGTTACCCCAACTCGGGGTCGGTGGCTGAACGCCGAGACCGAGGAAGGAGAGACCGGCCTCGGTGAGGATGGCGGAGGCAACGCCAAAGGTGGCGGCGACGATGACCGGCGACAGGGTGTTCGGGAGGATATGACGGAAGATCAGATCCCGATGTCCCCCGCCGATCGCGCGGGCCGCCTCGACGAACTCCCGCTCTCGCAACGACAGAAACTGGGCGCGTACAAGGCGGCAGATGCCGGGCCAGGAGAGTAGACCGATCACGATCATGACGTTGTAGATGCTCGGACCGAGGATCGCCACGGCGGCGATGATGATGACGAGACTCGGGAAACACATCACCGTGTCGGTCAGGCGCTGGATCGTCCCATCGACCACCCCCCCAAAGTACCCCGAGACGGAACCGAGCAAGATGCCGATGATCGTGTAGATGGTGACCGAGACTAGACCGACGGAGAGCGAGACGCGCCCGCCGTAGATGACGCGGCTGAACACGTCGCGACCGATCTCGTCGGTGCCAAGCAGGTGGTCCCCCGATGGCCCCTCGCGGACAGCCCCGAGATCGACGGCGTTCGGATCATACGGCGCGACGAGGGGCGCCGCGATCGTCGCCAGGGCGATCAGAGCGATGACGACCAAGCCGGCGGCGGCGAGACGATGACGGACGAAGGCACGGAGCGCAAGGCGCCAGCGTCCGGTCGACCGGGGTGTCACCTCTCGTGCGAGGACCGACACCGGCAGCGTCTGCGAATGCTCCATGCGCGGGCCTACTCGTACTTGATGCGCGGATCGGCCGCGGCGTAGAGAAGATCGGCGATCAGGTTGCTGATCAGCACGGCAGTGGCGGTGACCATGATCGCGCCGAGGATCAGCGGGTAGTCGCGGGCGTGCACGGCGCGGACGGTCAGCAATCCCATGCCGGGCCACTGGAAGATCGTCTCGGTGATGACCGCACCGCTGAAGAGCTCCGGGAGCCCCATGCCGACGACGGTGATCAACGGGATCAGGGCGTTGCGAAAGGCATGACGAATCAGGATGACTCGCTCGGCGAGTCCCTTGGCGCGCGCCGTCGTGACATAGTCCTGTCGGATCACCTCGAGCATCGTCGAGCGGGCAAACCGCATGATCAACGGCGTGTGCGCCAGCGCCAGCACGGTGACCGGCAGAACCATGTGCTTGAAGAGGTCTCCGGCGCTCTCCGGCACACCAAGCGTGCGCATGCCCGACGTCGGCAGCCACCTGAGGCGGACGGCAATGATGTACATCAAGCCGAGCCCGAGGAAAAAGGTCGGGGTCGAGATTGTCAGAAAGCCAAAGACCGTTGCGACGTAGTCGAGCACGGAGTATTGGCGGACCGCGGAGAGGATACCGAGCGGAACGCCGAGCAGGAGCGCGACGATCAGGACCGTGCCCATCAGGAGGACGGTCGGGCCGACACGGGCTCCGATCTGGCCGGCGATCGATTCTCCGCTGATCAGCGAGTACCCAAGGTTCCCCGTCGCGATCTCCCGGAGCCAGATTCCGTACCGGACGACGATCGGGTCGTTCAATCCCAGCTGCTCCTTGCGGAGCTCCACCCATTCCGGACCAAGCTCGGAACGTTCGGCCGGACTGATCATCGCCGAGACGGGATCGCCGGGGGCGAGATTGACAAGGACAAACGCGAGGAGCGTCACCCCGATCAGCACCGGGACGCTGATGATGAGCCGCTGAAGTACGAATCGTTGCATACGCGTGGACCGATCGGAGAATCGTTGGCCGTGCGACGGTCATGGCTCTGGCGGTCGGCCCCGC
>JAXDKI010000356.1:0-3936 GCA_034667245.1 Thermomicrobiales bacterium
CGCCCTCGAAGCCGGGGAAGACGTCGCCATTGCAACTCGGCCAGCGGTAGCAGGCGAAGACGGCGTCCGAGTGCCGCATGTAGGCGCCGAGGTAGGCAACGCCAATTGAGGCGATGAGCGCGGTCCAGGTCGTCCGGCGGTACCAAGCTGGCAAGGGCATCGTGGGACCCGGTACAGGTCGATGCGGTCCGTCTGCCGTTTGGTAGAGCAAACGAGTGAGGAGGAAGACGCTGGCGAAGCAGACAAGGGAGATGCCGAAGTGCATCGCCATGATCGTCGGCGACTGTGGCCACATCACGGCGGAAGCGCCCAAGCCCGATTGCAGCAAGAGGGTGCCGACCATCAAGCCGACGTAGAGTTTGACGTCCCGCCGGCCGCGTCGAAGCAGTAGCGCGCCGACTGAGACGGCGGCGATGAGGATGCCCTCGATGCCGGTGACGATCCGGTGGCTGTATTCGACCGCGGTTTCGAAGGCGTAGGCCGGGATGAACTTGCCGTGGCAGAGGGGCCAGGAGCGACCGCAACCCTCCCCCGAGCCGGTGTTGGTGACCGTCGCGCCCATGATCAGGACGAGGAACATCCCGACCGTCGCCGCCACCGCCAGCCGTCGTACCGCCGTCTCCATCGAACCCGTTGCTCCTGATCGCCGGTCACTGCCGGGCGCCGTCGATGGCCCCGGATCGCCTCGTCGGGATCGTACCACCGGGCACCGGTTCGGCGCCGTGCGCCGACGGTCCGAATTGTAGGGTGCGATGCGGTCGTGCACGACCACATGCCTCTCGGACCGACTGCGGGTGGTGGGTGAGCCGGGGCTAGCAGCCGGCTACTGGTGTTCCCGTCACGTCAGCTTCGGCGGTGGGGGAGCCCGCCATGGGCGTGGCGGGAATCGGGCTGGTCGACTGGCTGAGAATCGATGGATCGATCGCAATCGGACCCGGCGCGGATGGGTCGATATGGACGATGCCCCCGGGCTGGTTGTCGATGGCAAAGGCGGGGAAGGCGACGGAGAGAGCGGCATCGGGACCGAGCCCCATTGCGACCGGATAGTCGAGACTGGTCACGACATCGGCCGGCGTAGCCGGGCCCGTTTGGCGGACGACCTTGCCGGTACCGGGTTGGAGGTACGGTTTGGTGTCGGTGTTGCCGGTCGCCAGCTCCAGGGCGTAGAGCATGCCCGCGCCGGCGCTTTCGGATGCAGGTGGCCGAGCCCGAGCCACGGCGCGTCCTGACCGAGAGCGACACCGAGTCCAGTCTGGTCACCACATTCACCGTGGAGCCGGAAACGAGCGGTAGTCGGGTGCGCATCGAGACGACCTGGCAAGGTGCCCGCGGGTTCGGCGGTTTGATGGAGCGGCTGTTCGCGCCCCGCGTGATGCAAAAGCTGTCCGCGGACGAACTCGATGGCCTCGACCGGTATGCGCGGGAGGTCACGTAAAGATCCCTCGCCCTCGTTCCTCTTCCGGCTTGCGGGAGCAGGAGCTCGTGCGTGCGGCTGGCATCGGGCGACGAGGTTCGGTTGTGCCCGGTGGCAATCGGTTGTAGCTTTGCGGGCGTGAGCGAACGACCTGTTGGGTGGCGAAGCGGCGTGGCGGCGGAGCGGTTTCGGGCCGTCGTGAATCTCAACGCGGCCTGAAGGAGACAAGATGCAGACGCTAAGCGAGCAGAACCAGTTGGTCTACGAACCGATACCTCTCGACGAGATCCGGGCGGCGCAACGGCGGATCGCCGGCGCGGCATTGCGGACGCCGCTGGTCCGGCTCGACGTGGACGACGCGCCGGCCGAGATCTACCTCAAGCTGGAGTGTCTGCAGCCGATCCGGTCGTTCAAGATGCGCGGCGCCTACAACGCGATGGCGAAGCTGGCCGAGAGCGACCCCGCGGCCTTGGCGGACGGTGTCTGGACGGCGAGCGCGGGAAACATGGCGCAGGGCGTCGCCTGGTCCGCGCGGCAGTTGGGGGTGGCGAGCAGCGTCGTCGTGCCGGAGACGGCACCGGAGACGAAGATCGCGGCGGTGCGACGCTACGGCGGCGAGGTGATCAAGGTTCCGGTGGCGGACTGGCTGCAGATCTTCCGCACGCGCCAGCGGGAGGGGATGACCGGTCTCTTCGTCCATCCATACAGCGACCCGGCTGTAATGGCGGGCAATGGTGTCGCCGGCCTGGAGATCCTGGAGGATCTGCCGGACGTCGACGCCGTCGTCGTGCCCTGGGGCGGGGGCGGGCTCTGCTGCGGTATCGCCTCGGCGATCAAAGCCCTCAAGCCGGAGTGCGCGGTCTACGCCGGCGAGGTCGACACCGGGGCGCCGCTGGCGCCGTCCCTGGAAGCCGGGACGCCGGTCGAGGTGCCCTACACGCCGAACTTCGTCGATGGCATCGGGGCGCCGTTCGTCAACGAGGAGATGTTCGACCTCGCCCGCCGCCTCGTCGACGGTTCGCTCGTCGTCGACACGACGGCGACGGCGGCCGCGATGCGCCTGATCATCGAGCGCAACCGGGTCGTGCCGGAGGGCGCCGGGGCGGTCTCGGTCGCCACGGCGCTGGCGGGGATGGCTGGTGGCGGCAAGGTGGTGGTCTGCCTGGTCTCCGGCGGCAACGTCGACTTTGGGCGACTGGTGACGCTACTCCAAGGTGGCGTGCCATAGCATCTGACTGAACCGTTTTGGTTGGAACGGAACAAAGGAACCGGCTGGTCGGGTAGAATCCCGGTAGGCGCTTGGCCCTACTAACCGACGCAAACGAGGAACCGCTGTCCGACAGGAAGGAAAGGGCGATGCCTGCGCCGTTGGCTTTCACCGGGCGTCAGGTTGAAAAGCTTACTGGGCTCTCGGAGCGCGTCCTTCGCTATTGGGAAGAGACCGACGTGTTCCGGGCCACGTACGTTGACGATCTGCCGCGTCGACCCTACCGGCGCATCTATTCCTTCCGCGACGTTGTCAGCTTGCGAACATTGGCCATCCTGCGCCGTGATCATAAGGTCAAACTCGAAGAGCTTCGCCGCGTCGGGCAGTATTTGACACGGTTTTACCAAGCGCCGTGGGCCGAATTGGGTTTTAGGGTCGCAGGTCGGCACGTGGCGTTCCGAGATCCGGATACCGGGGAATGGGTGTCTGGCAAACCGCTCGGGCAGCGGTTCATCGCCTTCGATTTGGAAGACGTTCGCCGGACGACCGAGGCCGAGGCGAGCGAACTCAATCGTCGTCGACCTGACGATATCGGGCGAATCGTCCGTCATCGCCACGTGGTTCAGAATTCATGGGTTGTCGCGGGCACGCGCGTTCCGACGTCCGCCATCTGGAATTTCCATGAGGCTGGTTACGACGCTGAACGCATCCTCCAAGCATATCCGCGCTTAACGGAGGAAGACGTCTGTCGTGCCCTCGACCACGAGCGACGACTACGGGCGGCGGCCGCATAGGTGGACGACGCTGGGCTCCTGGCGGTCGTCATTCGATTCCTGATCGACGAGAACGTCGACGATCTCGTCGGCCGGTACCTGGCCGACCGTGGTCATGAGGTCCACTATGCCCGGAGTTCGCTTGGCAGCATGTCACCCGACCAGTTGATTGCCTTCACTGCGGAGACGCGGGGCTTGGTCGTCGTCACCCACGACAAAGATTTCCGCCGCTTCTCGCAGTTGCTACCGGTCGGGTTTCAGCGTAAGTTCGCCCGTGGTGCTGGGCGAATTAGCCTCAACGTCAAGGAACCGCGTGCCGTCCAGCGAGTGCGGGAAGAGATTGAAGCGATCGAATTCCACTATGCCCAGGCATTGCGACGAGGGCAGCGTCTACTCGTCGTAATCGGCGACACTGGGATCCAGGTGACGAGCAACCCGCGGACCTAGCGCGATTCTTAGAGGGTGTTTATGAAGCATTGTGGCGGACCAGCTTGCGCAACATGGTACCACCGAACGCGGCGTAGATCATCGCTTCGCTCGTC
>JAXDKI010000357.1:0-6136 GCA_034667245.1 Thermomicrobiales bacterium
CCATGCCGTCCGCGATCACGATCTTGCCGGCGACGTCCAGGCCCGTGAAGTCGAGACCGTACGACCAATCGTCCGCGACATCCTCCCGAATCTTCGGCGGCACGTAGACCAATTCCCCGGCCAGTTCGCGCCCGTCGGTCGAGACCGACATCGCGGTCGTCTTCGCGCGGAAGCTCTTCCCGTTCGCGCCGTTGACCCGGACCGTCGCCTCCAACGGGATCGAGATGAAGCAGACCGGCTCATGGAGCTGGTAAGGCACTCCCCAGGAGCTGAGCTGCGCGATCAGATCGTCGACCGCCTCCCTCTCCTCGCGCGAGCCTGACAATCGAACGAGGTTCGCAAATCGCTCGATCGTTGGCCAAGGCGCGTCGAGCGAGATACTGTCCAGGATGTCCCGTTCGACAGCTTGATCGCTCCAGCTCGTAAGCCTTGTTGCCGTATCGGTCATGCTCTCCCCCTGATAAGCGGCGCGCGGCGCCACCTCGAATCACCCCTCCGTCGTCTGACTCGTTTCCGCCCCTCGAACCTCTCTCGAATCACCTCAATCAGCCGCCTCGCCGACCGCTTCGCCACCGCCATGCAGGTAACAGCGGACTGTCACCCCTTCGATCCCGACCGGTGGCGGCATGCGAGTCGGGCAGATGTCCATGACGTAGGGGCAGCGCGGGTGGAAGGGGCAGCCGCTCGGGAGGTCGATCGCGCTGGGGATGCCGCCCTTGATCGGGATCGTCTTCTCCGGCCGGTTCGGTTCCGGGATCGGGATGGTGGCGATCAGGGCGCGGGTGTACGGGTGCTGCGGCTGACCGATGATCTGCCGGGTCGGACCCATCTCGACGACGCGCCCGAGGTACATGATCGCGGTCGTGTCGCAGAGATACTGGATGAGGGAGAGGTCGTGCGAGATGTAGATGACCGTCAGGTTGCGCCGCTTGCTCAGCTCCTTCAGCGTGTTCAGGATCCCGGCCCGGACCGAGACGTCGAGCATCGAGACCGGCTCGTCCGCGACCAGGAAGTCGGGATCGAGGACCAACGCCCGCGCCAGGACGACCCGCTGCAGCTGACCGCCCGAGAGCTGGTGGGGATACTTCTGGAAGAAGGACTCTGCCGGGCGGAGGTGGACATCCTCCAGCGCCTGCCGGACCCGCTCGGTCCGCTCGGCCGTGTCACCCATGCCATGGATGATCAGTGGTTCCGAGACGGCGCGCAGAATCGTGAAGCGCGGGCTGAACGACTCGTACGGGTTCTGGAACATCAACTGCGCCCGCCGCCGGAACGCCTTCAGCTCCGCACCCTTGAGCGTTGTCAGGTCTTTCCCATCGATCGTGATCGACCCACTCGTCGGTTCGTAGAGCTTGAGCAGCAGCTTCGCCGTCGTCGTCTTGCCGCACCCACTCTCGCCGGCGATCCCGACGATCTCGCCCCGCTTGATGTCGAAGGAAACCCCGTTCACCGCCCGGACCGCGCCCCGGTGCCCCGCCAGACCGGAGAGCAGCCCTCCGCCGAGCGGAAAGTGCTTGACCAGATCGCGAACCTGGATCAGGGGCGGTTCGGACGACCCCGACAGATCGGCACTCATCATTTGATCGCTCACGCGCCCAGCTGCCACGTCTCGGCCTCCTTTGCCTTCGCGCGCAGCTGATCGACCTCCCGCCAGCGATGGCAAGCCGCTTGGTGGCCGGGCGCGACCTCGATCAGCGGCGGCTCCTCGTGGAAACACCGCTCGATCGCGAACGGACAGCGGGTGTTGAACCGGCATCCTTTCGGCGGTTCGACCAGATCGGGCGGGTAACCTTCGATCGAGATCAACGCCTGGTCGGGGTTCGCCAGGTTCGGAAAGGCGTTTTGCAGGCCCAAGGTGTACGGGTGATAGGGGTCGTGGAAGAAATCCTCGACCGTCGCCAGCTCCATGATCTTCCCGGCATACATCACCGCGACCTCGTCGCAGGTCTCGGCGACGACCGAGATGTCGTGGGTGATCATGATCACCGAGAGCTGCAGCCGCCCCTGGAGTTCGCGGAACGTCTTGAGCACCTGATGTTGGACGATCACGTCGAGCGCCGTCACCGGTTCGTCGGCGATCACGATGTCCGGGTTGAGGGCGAGCGCCATCGCGATCACCGCCCGCTGCCGCATCCCCCCGGAGAACTCGTGCGGATAGTTGTCGAGACGGTCCGCGGAGAGCCCGACCAGCGCGAAGAGTTCCTCCGCCCGCTCCCGCGCCTCACGTCGGCCCATCTCGCCGCGGGTGACCAGGACCTCCATCACCTGCTTGCCGACCCGATAGACGGGATCGAGCGAGTCCATCGAGGCCTGCGGCACCATGCTGATCTCGCGCCAGCGCAGCCGGCGCATCTCCGCATCCTTGACGCGGACCAGGTCGCGCCCTTTGAAGCGAATCTCGCCGCCGGAGATGTGTCCGTTGCGCGGGAGTACCCGCAGCAGCGCCCGCCCGGTCGTCGTCTTGCCGCAGCCGCTCTCGCCGATCAGCCCGAGGTGTCGCCCCGGTTTCAGCGAAAACGAGATCCCGTCGACAGCCTTCATCACGCCGCGCCGGGTGTTGTAGTGGACCTCCAGATTCTCGACTTCGAGGAGCGGCACCGAATCTTGATGCGCGACTGCGGACGCCTTGTTGGTGATCGCCTGGGTAGGTGACATAACGGATTTACCGCTCCCGCAGGCGCGGGAAGAGGAGCTCTTCCGTTCCCCGCCCGATGAAGAAGCCCGCCATCACCGTCAGCATGATGCAGATGCCGGGCGGCACGAACCAGTAGTAGGCACCCCGCGCCAGTGCCTGGCTGACGTAGGCGTCCTGGAGCATGAAGCCCCAGCTGACGACGTTGGGATCACCGAGACCGAGGAAACTGACCGCCGCCTCCGTCAAGATCGCCCAACCGACGGCAAGGGTGCCGTAGAGGAGCGACAGGGATAGGATGTTCGGCGCGATGTAGACGAACATCGTCCGCCAGGAGCTGGCCCCCGCAATTTGGGCAGCCTGAACATAGGATCGCTGCCGGAGCGTCAGCACCTGACTCCGAATCACCCGCGCCGTGTCGCACCAGAGCAGGATCGCCATCGCCAGCACGATGTTCCAGATGCTCGGCCGGAGAAACGCGACCAGTACGATCACGAACGGCAGGAAGGGGATCCCGAAGGCGACATCGGTGATCCGCATCAGAATCGTATCGATCCAGCCCCCGAAGTACCCGGCGATCAGTCCGACGATCGTGCCGATGAAGACGACGAAGAACGCCGCCGTGAACCCGACCAGCAGGGCCGGTCGGGCACCGTAGATCAACTGGGAAAAGATGTCTCGACCGATGTTCGTCGTTCCGAGTAGGAACCGGCCGCTCGGCTCCTGGTTGGTCAGCCAGAGGCCATCCTCTTCCATGACCGCCAGCGGGTCGTGGGGTGCCAGTAGAGGCGCCAGGACCGCCACGAGGGCGATCACCGCGTAGATGATGACCCCGGTCATCGCGAACCGGTCGCGCCGGAGCATGTCGAGGAACGGCGCGATTGGCCGAACCAGACGCTCCCCCCGCCCCGGAACCGTCGGCCGGACCGTGATCTCGGTGCCCTGAATGACGTTGGCCATCACCCGGCCTCCCGTCGCGAGGTGCCGACGCGCGGATCGAGCATGCTGTAGAGGACGTCGGCAAAGAAGTTCATCGAGATGATGACGAACGCGATCAGGAGAAAGGCGCCCTGCGCCAGCGGGTAGTCGTGCTGCTGCACCGCCCGCACCAGCAGCCGGCCGATGCCGGGCCAGCTGAAGACCGTCTCGATGATCACGTTCCCGCCGATTGCATACCCGATCCCGATCGTCAACGCCGTCACCAAGGGCAACAGCGCGTTGCGCGCGGCATGGGCAAGCATGATCCGGCGCTCGGTCAGCCCCTTCATACGCGACATAACGACGAAGTCCTCGTCGAGCACTTCGAGCATGTTACTCCGCATCAAGAGCAGGGGGAGTCCTTGCAGATAGATCGCCAGCGTCGCCGCCGGCAGGATCAGGTGTCGCCAGAAGTCACCGGACGCGATCTGCTCGAAGACGTTGTCGTAGATCACCCCCGGCTTGCTGATTCCGGAGGCCGGAAACCAGCCGCGACCGAACGAAAAGAAGGAGAGGACGAGCATCCCGACGAAGAACTCCGGCGCCGCCCGCGTCATCAGCGCCAGCACGATCCCCGCCGTCTCCAACTTCGTCCCTCGCCGCCAGGCCAGGAACGCCCCTGCCACCGCGCCGAAGGCGTAGGCGACCAGGATCGCGGTCAGGGTCAACAACAACGTGTTCGGGAAGACGTCCATCAGGATCTCGAAGACAGGTCTCTTCTGGAAGAACGATCTCCCGAAATCCCCCTCGAAGAGATTCTTCAGGTAATAGACGTACTGAAGAGACATCGGCTTATCGAGACCGAAGTCCTTCTTGATCGCTTCCTCTTGCTCCTTGGTAAACGTGGGGTCGATGTACGCGGCGAGCGGACTGCCCGGCATCAGCCGGAACATCAGGAAGAGAATGGTCACCACGACCCACATGACCAGCAGCGTCTGTGCCAATCGGCCCAGGATGTAGACGAGGCGACCCCGAAGCATTCAACTCTCCACGCAGGTCCGTCATTCCGAGCCTGCCGAGGAATCTCTCTCCGACTCCAGGTCAGGTTTCAGCTGTCGGTCGACGGCGGCCAACACCTTGTGTCGGTTGAACGGTTTCCTCTGGACGGTAAGAGATTCCTCGACAGGCTCGGAATGCCGGGCTGTTGGTGGTGGGCGCTGCTCTTCACGTCACCAGAGCAGCGCCCACCGCATGTACTTACAGCGTGCCGGTCTCCAGGGTCTCGGACTTGCCTTCTGGGTAGAGGAGGTTGCCGTCGTCGTCCCAAGAGTAGCCTGCGTCCTGAAGGATCTTCTTCGCACCCTCGATGTCGGCCTTGGCGTAATCGGGCAGACCATCGGCGTGCCAGAACTCGAGAGCCTTCGAGACGTGCGAGTCGGCAACCGTCGCGAACCCCTTGTAGATGTTCTGGACGATCTGCTCCTTGCCGATAGCGGTCGCCATCGCCCGCCGCAGCGCGGCATCGTCGAGCGGTGGCCGGCGCTCGTTTGGTGCGTAGAAGCGGAAGCCGACCGGAATCGTCGAGACGATCGCCAAACCCTCGGTCGATTGGACCGCCTGCTCGAGCAGTTGAGGATCGCCCGTGTAATCGGAGAGGAAGTTGATCTCGCCGCTTTGGAGCGCGCCGAGTGCCGCCGAGACGTTCGGCATGTCCCTTAGGATCCATCGCCCCATCTTCGGCGCCTGGAAGTGACTGGTGTTCGCCTCGAGGACGATCTCTTGCTGCCGCGCCCAGTTGACGAACTTGAACGGACCGGAGCCAATCGGCGTCTCTTCCTGATGGTCCTGTGCGTTCTGTCCCTGTGCCTGCATGTCGGTCAGGATCGGCTCCCAGATGTGCTTCGGGATCAGGTTGAGCTTGGCCAGACCGGAGGTCTCGAACGCTGCCGTCGGTACCTTCAGCGTGAACTGGACCTGGTTGTCGCCGACCGCGGTCACCGACTCGATGGGCGCCACGAATGGCTTGTACATCGGCGACATATCACCCGCCGGCGCCTGGAAGCTGAAGATCACGTCGTCGACCGTCACCGGCTGGCCGTCGTGCCAGGTCATGCCCGCGCGAAGCGTGCAGACGACCGTCCGCTCGTCGGTCCACTCCACCTTCTCGGCCGCGTACGGCTGCGGCAGACCGGACGCATCGATCCGCATCAACCGGTCCCAGATGAGCTCCGTCACCCAGGAGTCGACGCCGCCGGAGATATAGAGCGGGTTGATCGCCTGCACCGCGACGAGGGTGTTGAGGACCATGTCCTTCTGATCGCTCAGTGGCGTGGCGCCCACGAACGTCCAGTAGGCTTTGATCCCGATGCCCTTCGATTCGACGACCGTGCTCTCGTCCCAGATCGTCTTGTTGTAGGCGTAGTTGGCGTGCGGGTAAACGGAGAAAATGAACGGCTGGTCGTTGGCGATGATCTGCTGCGCCTGCGCGATCAGCGCCTTCCGCTTTTCGCGGTCCATCTCGACCCGCTGCGCCTCGGCCAGCTTGTCGTACTCCGGATTGAGGTAGCCGACGAAGTTGTAGCCGTC
>JAXDKI010000358.1:0-7532 GCA_034667245.1 Thermomicrobiales bacterium
ACGGCCACCATCGTTTCGGACCGCACGGTCCGGGCGCAGGCGATCCACCCGACCAGCCAGATCGCGTAGATGATGCTGATCGTGCCGGTTCCGAGGATGGCGACGATCACGAGCACGAGCACGATGCGCGGGTCCGTCACCGTGCGGTTGCCTCGATTACGGCAATTGGTAGGCAATCATGCCTACGCCTCCGCCAATAGCGGCAGACCCCGAAAAATGGGTAATCCTCGCGATGCTTCACCCCTCCGTGAACCACAGAATAGCGTCAGTGGATCGGGCACTGATGGACTGGTCGTCAAGAGCCATGCGGGGCACGGTAGGGATCTCGCGAGCTGCTCCGGCCGAGTTCGCGTTGTCTCTGGCCCCTGTCAGCGGTCTTGACATCCGAGGCGCCGCATGTAGTGTTCGTAGTATCCGGGAACAAGGCTGTCGGGTGACCGATGGACGAGTCTGCGCCAAACGGAAGGGGAGAAGATGGAACCGATGACGGACGAGGCGATGGCAGAGACGACCCCTAGCGTCAGCCGACGCGCGGTGGTGCGACGACTCGGCAGTGGGGGACTCCTCGCCGCCGCGGCGGCGATCGCGCCGGCTGCCACCAGGGTCGGAGCGCAAGAGGCGCTGTCGGAGGAAGACGGGACGGCGATCGCCGATCGTATCGTCGGTCGCTTCAACGCCAACGACCTGGAAGGTCTCGGCAAGCTGATCGCCCCGGACGCGCCGATTCACCTGCCGTGGCCGATCCCTGGTTCGGGCGCCGACTACCTCCTCGGCATCTATCGCCTGTCGAAGATCTGTGTTCCAGATTCCACCATCAGCATTGGCGACCTGCTGATCGCCGAGGACCGGATCGTCGCACTGGCGACGGTCCGAGGAACCCAGACCGGTACCCTCCTCGGCGTTCCCGCAACCGGCGCGCCGATCGAGGTCTCCGCCATCTTCGTCGCCCGCGTCGCCGACGGGAAGGTGGCGGAACTCTGGGGTCAGGTCGATGCGGTCGCGGTCGCGCTGCAGCTCACCAACGCCGGGGATTCTGTCGCCTCCCTGCTCGGCACGCTGCTCCAGCCCCCCGCCTCCCAGGCGACGCCGGCTGCCGGCGCGGCCAGTCTGGACGATCTCGTCGCCGTGCCCGGTGTCGTTGTGGCCATCGACTTCGGCCCAGACGGAAGCCTCGTCCAATACAGGTCGTCGATCGACATCACCCAGGAGGAGATCGAGCAAGCCGCCAAAGCGGGGCCGACGCTGAACGCGTTGCTGGCAGTCGCCGCCTCCCGCTACAACGACATCAGCGTCCTCGGCTGGGATCCTCCGTCCTGGGTCGTCTACTCTGGTGGCGATCGTTGGAGCGCCGTGCTTGCCGGCAACCACGCTTTGATTGCCGAAACCGCGAAGACCGATTTCAACGCGCTGGCGAAAGCGTTGGGCGTAACCGAGTAACCGGGAGCGCCCTTTGGGGGAGCAGGATGCGTTACGACGCCATCGTCGTCGGTGCCGGTCCTGCCGGAAGCACGGCCGCTCGCGAAGCCGCGGCCCGGGGTCTCTCCGTCCTCCTGCTCGACAAAGCCTCATTCCCGCGCGACAAACCGTGCGGTGGCGGCGTCTGCGTCGCCACCGCCGACCTCCTCCCGTTTGACCTCTCACCAGTCGTCGAGCGCACGGTCCACGCTGTCCAAATCTCGCTGCACCACCGGCAAGGCCTGACTCGCCGCTCACCGGTGCCGCTCATCTACCTGACCCAGCGCCGGCGGCTCGACGCCTTCCTGGTTGAGCGGGCCGTCGCCGCCGGTGCGACGCTTCGCGAGGGTACTGCCGTCCGCGAGGTCGAGCGCCACCCCGACCATGTCATCGTCCGTGCCGGCAGTGAGTGCTTCACCGGTCGCACACTGATCGCCGCCGATGGTGCCAACGGACGAACGGCGAAGTTGGCCGGCATTCCGACCGAACGCTGGCACGCGGTCGGCCTGGAAGGGAACGTGACGACCGACCCATTTCCGTCCGAATGGGTGGACCGCATCCGCCTCGATGTCGGCGGCTACCCCGGCGGCTACGCCTGGGTCTTCCCCAAGGGCGACCACCTGAACCTAGGCGTCGCCACCTGGAAGCACCTGGGACCGAGTCTCCGCGACCGCCTCGCCGCCTACGCACGGGCAGTCGGCTGCGATCCCGCCGCGCTTTCGGGCATTCGCGGCCACCACCTCCCGTTCCGGCAACCCGACGCGCCCCTCGTCGACGGCAACATCGCCCTCGTCGGCGACGCCGCCGGCTTGGTCGATCCCTTCACCGGCGAAGGCATGCGCGCCGCCGTCTGGAGTGGTCGCGCCGCTGCCGGCGCGGTCGCAGTCTATGCCGCCGGTCGCGCTGCCGACCTCCAGGACTACGCCCTCGCCGCGGAGCGCGAGCTCCTCTCCGATCTCCGCGTTTCCCGACAGCTCCAGGACATCTTCCACCTCACCCCTGCGCTCTACGTTGCCGTTGCCCGTTGGCTGCCCGGCGTCTGGCCCCGCGGCTTCCGCCTCCTCCAAGGCGATCTCTCCTACACCCGAATCAAGCGCAGGCTCGGCCCCGGCCGCCACGCCATCGACCTCATCTCCGACCTCGTCCGCACCACCCCCTATCTCCAATGCCGCGCCGGCATCCAGGAGCCCTACCAGCCGGAGCGGTTCCGGCGGGAGCCCAAACCGATAGGTGTTGGAACTACGCTCGGTAATCCCTGAAGTCCGTATCCTGCTCATTCAATATGAGTTCGTCAGATCACACGAACTAAAAGCGTGTTTCAGAGCCGGCGGAGCGAGCGTGGCATCCCGTTGCCCATGAAGTCCCGATGACCTTCGGAGACCGTCAAGCCCATGCTGCCGCAGAACCCCAGGCCCTCGGGAGTCCGCGGGCGGCCGACCGCGGAGCGACCGCTAGAGAATGCCGGCGCGTCGGCCGGCCACCGCCAGCCCGACCGCGAGGGCGGCGTTGACGACGACCTTGACGTAGAAGTCCAGCTCGTTCAGGTCCACCAGCGGGATGTAGACGAAGTCGGCCAGCGTCCACAGGGCGTTCAGGAAGATCATCAGCAACAGGACATCGCGGGCGCGCCACGGTGCCCGCCAGACGAGGACGGCCCCAAAGACGAGCGCGAGGTGCGCCGCGCCCTCCATCGCAATCTTCTCGACGTGCGGGCCCGACCCCTCGCCGAGCACGATCTGGCGCGCGAAGACGAGCATCGAGACGCCCCACAGCAGGCCGAGCGCGACCTGCAGCGCCAGCACGACGCGGAGCAAGCGCAGACCGGGCCGGGGCACCCCGCCCGTTCGCAACTCCGCCGCTTTGAGCGCACCGCTCATGTCGGCCCCCCGCGGCGGCAACGATGGCCGGCCGCCGCACGAACGCAGCCGAGGGATCCTAGCGACAGGGACTACGCTACATCAGGGTGCGTGAATGTGCAAGGCCGCCCGGCCGGATGAGGCCAGGCGGCGGCGCGCACCAATCGGCCCCGAGCCGTGCTTCAGGCATCATGAGCTCCGACAGGTTTTAGAATGCGGACGAATTGCTATGGCTGAGCAAAATGGAAGGTCAATCTGGCATCCCGGCGATGTTGGCCGACGAACTCCTCGCCGCTCATGCCCAGCTATTTCCGCGCCTGCCGGTCGAGGATCGCGAGCCCCTCCTCGCGGGAGACTCACCTGGTTCCGTTGGCGTCCCAGGGTTCGAAGGTATCCACGCCGGTGCGAGTCGTCGGTTGTGTCGTTGTCGCCATGGCCGATCGCCTCCATGCGCCACCCTGCCAGAACGGGAGACGGTGAGACAGCAAAAGCATGCCCCGAGAAGACACAAACGGGCTGGGGAATTGTCGCCCCAGCCCGTTCCGTGCTCTTCGTTCGCGGTAAAGAACCAGATCAGTCCGCCGCGTTTGCCGCCATCTCCCGCTCCGGCAAGGTGACCGGCTCCGCTTCCGCCTTCTCGACCACGGAGTCCTTGATCAAGAAGTAGGAGAGGATGCTGACGAACACGATCCCGACGCTGGAGAAGATGATCGCCCGGTCCATCCCGACCATGAACGCCTCGGCGCTCGCTTGCCGGATGTCCGCGATCACCGCGGGCGTCAGGGCCTGTTGGACCTGTGCGAGCTGGTCACCCGACAGTCCGAGCTGACCGATGATCCGTGGGTCCTCGATCACCCGGCCGCCGAAGGCCATCCCGGACCCGATCAGCCCCAGCACCGGCGAGAGGATGCCGCCCGACGACCCGTTTCGGATACCCTCGACCTGCTGCGCGGTCCGGAAGTCCGCCTGGTACGCCCGGCTCGCCAGCGTGCCGAGGAGCGCCACGCCGAACGCCGTCCCGATCTCCCGCAGCGCGCCGTTCACCGCCGAGGCGACACCGCTCTTCTCGCTCTCGACACTGTTCAAGACCGCCGTCGTCATCGGCGCCCAGATGAAGCTCATCCCGAAGCCCATCACGATGAAGGACGGCAGGATCATCCAGTAGCTCGCGTTGACGCCCGTCAGCAGCATCAGGAACGTGCCGAGACCGGTCACAAGCATGCCGAAGGTGATCAGGCGGCGCGGTCCCATCTTGCCCGTGAGGGTGCCGGAGATCGGCGACATCACCATCATCACGACCACCATCGGCAGCAGCGCCAGCCCGGTCCTCATCGCGGAGAAGCCGTGGATGTTCTGCTGGTAGAGCGTCATGAAGAAGCTGACGCCGGTGATCAGGAACGCGATCATGAACGAGTCGATGTTCGCGCCGGTAAAGGTGCTCGAGCGGAAGAAGCGCAGCGGAATCATCGGCCGCTCGGTGTGCGCCTCCACCCAGATGAAGGCGGCCGTGATGGCCGCGGCGGCGGTAAATGCGGTCAGGATCAGCCCGTCGGTCCAACCCCGGTTCCCCGCCTCGATCAATCCCCAGGTCAGGGAGGCGATGCCGGCGGTGATCAGGATCGTGCCGGGGATGTCGGTCGCCACCGTCCCACTCTCGTCGCGCGACTCACGGACGACCGCGGAGGCGACGAAGAGAGCGACGATGCCGATCGGGATGTTGATCAGGAAGACCCAGTGCCAGGAGGCGTACTGCACCAGCGCACCGCCGACGATCGGGCCGAGCGCAATCCCGGAGACGGAGATGGCGCCCCAGATGCCCACCGCTTTCCCCCGCTCCTCCGGCGGGAACGCCGCCGAGATAAGCGAGAGCGAGAGGGGCATGATGAACGCGGCGCCGAGCCCCTGCAGCGCGCGGAGCGCAATCAGCATCTCGATGCTCTGCGAGAACGCCGCGGCGAGGGAGGTCAGGGTGAAGAGTGTGAGACCGGTGAGGAACCACCGCTTGCGGCCGAAGCGGTCGCCGAGCCCGCCGGCCGTGATCTGGAGCGAGGCGAAGACGAGGGTGTAGGCCGAGACGATCCACTGGAGCTGTGAGGTGTTGGCGTCGAGATCCCGCGCGATCGTCGGCATCGCGATGTTGACGACGAGGTTGTCGAGGATCGCCATGAAGAGACCGAAACAGGCGGCCCCGAGCGTGTACCACTTGGCGTTGCCGTCGTTGACCCGACTAGACAATCCCGTGCGTGCTGCCATTCCTACTTCCCTTACTACTCGTCCACAGTGCCCCGATGATCGTCGGGACCGTCCGAGAGTAAAACGCCGCTCCGCCCACCGTGTTAGATGCTCGTGAGATTCTGCACAAAGTTAGGCGGCACAATCCTACCCGGCCGAGCCGCATGGCTCAGACAGTGAGACCGACCCACGAGCGGTCGGCTACAGCTGCGAGGGCAACCTCGCGTTCAGCGGGGAAATCCCGGCCCGGTCGACCTCGCCGCGGACGGCCCCAATGACGTCCGCGATCGTGACCTGGGCCAACCGCTCCTCCAACGCCGCTTCCGCATCTTGGAAGCAGGTCGCCAGTACGCCCGGCAGGCACCGTGAGATCGGGCAATCCTGACTCGGGCCCTTCGGGAGCCCGAAGAGCGGTTCGTGCTCGACGGCGCGGAAGATGTCGCGGAGCGTAATCGCTTCGGGAGCACGACTCAGCCGCCAGCCGCCGCCAGGTCCTGGCTGTGACGTCACTAACCCGGCCTCCCGTAACGCACCGAGGACTCGCCGGACGTGGACCGGGTGCGCGCAAACGCTCTCCGCCATCCGCTCCGACGTCACCGCGACCCCCGCTGCCTCTTCCATGGCGATCCTCGCCAGGGCCAGGACGTGGATCGCAACCGCGAATCGACTATTGCCGTACATCGCCTCCCGTTTCTGCTTCTCCATACGCCGAGTAACTGTAGCGATCTTAGTTACGAATTACCCCGTTGTCAATACCACCCAACCTGCCGATCCGGGTAGGTCCCGCGACGCACGCGAGAGCTGCCGGGCGTTCTTGTTCCTGCCCCCGGTTTCGTTCCTGGCCCGACCTCAGGAGCGCCGTTCTCCACAAAACTACGTAGTCGTGCATCCGGCCGATCGCGTAATTCTCATGATGCTGAGACACCACCTACGGCCTAAAGTGGCGGCAGTGTGGATGACGATCGATCGGATTCGCAAATGGAGGACACGGCAATGGTCAATTGGACGGCGGCCGACGAGCGATTTGCCACGCACGCGCTGACGGTAGGACGCGTCGATCGCGAAGCCTGGAAGACCGAGTTCAGTTCCTTGGCGAACGAGCCCCTTCCCCCCCGGCAAGGTCCGATCGCGGCCTGCCTCAACCGTCTTCGGCTCCTGAGCAACCTGCGAGTCAGGGCACTCGGAACACAGAGTCAGAGGCAGCCGCTCTGAGCGAAGACGCCTTCTCAACTGAAGCGATGCCGGTGGACAAGCAGTCGCTCGGCAATTGAATGACCGCGTTCTTGGCGAGCTCAGTCCGTGGATCGGTGGCGGCTCCGAACATCGTGCGCCGCCACTCGCCGTCTGTCGCAGACACCCTCCAAGGCAGATGCTTGACATCCTCCGCCTTCACGATAGCCTACGTGCCATTGTCCCGGCGTCGCGGTACGACACGCGTTGGCAGTGAGGAGACGGTATGGCAGCACACGAGTCGCAACCTTCGGCGGGCTCCACCGCAGAAAACCCGACGCCACCCGAAGCACCCCAGCACACCCCCATCATCGACTCCCGATTGGCGGAGTTGACGGCACGCTTCGGCGACCGCTTCGACGACGAACAACGGGCACAGGTGCGCGCCCGAATCGCCCGCTCGGTCGCCCTGGCCGACTCGCTGCGAACGCTCCCCCTGACGAACGCCGACGAGCCGGAAATCGTCTTCGTCCCTTACCGAGGAGGGGATTAGGAACCGACGGCAACCTCGCCAACCTCAGCCAGAGCCTCCACGAGCGGACGAACGGCTGCAACGATTCCTTCCTGCTTAGCAAGAACCAGAATGCCAAGCGTTCCAATGACGGGCAACCCGAGCGCGATCGCCAAACGGCGAGCCGCTTCGTCGTCCAGCACCACACGATCGACATCGAATTGCAGCGCCAACGCGATCACTTCCCGTTCGCCATTGCCGAGCGGAATGCCGCTGACGCGGGGATCGGGATGCCCGGATAGCTGCCG